>JAITUY010000237.1 GCA_031286095.1 Treponema sp.
GTTGTTCGGAAACTTCAGTTTCTGAACAACTTCATATAAAAAATGCGGTTTTGTCGAACTTTCGGACTAAAGTCCGCGTTCGCAGGCTTATAGCCTGAAAAACCGCAAGACTTGTGAGACAAACAACCGGGTTGTCGAATAAGTCCAGTATTTTCTTAAACTTTAAATTGCTGTAAACGGCTTGACAGTTATTAACAAATAGTTTATTTTTAATTATGTTATTTGATTTTGGCTATGTAGAAATACGCTGGGTCTGGGCGGTCCTTGTTGTTGTTTTTGCCCTGATCGAGGCTTTTACCCTTGGTCTTACCACTGTCTGGCTGGCGCTTTCTGCTCTCGTAATGGTATTTTTATCATTTCTTAAAATTCTTCTGCCGCTTCAAATTATTATTTTTCTATTAATCTCCGCTGTGCTGTTATTCTTTACCCGCCCTTTGGCTATAAAAAAATTCAAAACAGGGAAAGAAAAAACAAATGTTGACAGCCTTGTCGGAATGCCGGCTCTTGTAACAAGGCAAATACATGAATTTGAAAGAGGCGAAGTAAAATTGAACGGACAGTTCTGGACGGCGCGTTCCGAGGACGGCTCCGTTATAAACGAAGGAACAAAGTGCGAAGTAGTGCGTATTGAGGGTGTGCAGGCGATTGTGCGCATTTCTGAAAATAGCGAAAAAATTAATTAGAGAGGTATAATATGTACGCAATCATTTTTTTGTTGGCTTTTGTGCTGTTGGTGATAATTTCCAACGTAAGAATCGTGGCGCAGTCAAACGCTTTTGTAATTGAGCGTCTTGGCGCGTATAATTCAACATGGAGTACGGGAATCCATGTAAAACTGCCGTTCATCGACCGCATTTCAAGCAGGGTTTCTCTTAAGGAACAAGTCGCCGATTTTGCCCCACAGCCTGTAATAACAAAAGACAATGTTACTATGATGATCGACACTGTTATTTATTTGCAGATAACAGACCCGAAACTTTTTACCTATGGCGTAATAAATCCTATGAGCGCCATCGAAAACCTTACAAGCACCACTTTGCGTAATATTATCGGAGAGCTGGAACTTGACGAGACGCTGACAAGCCGCGATATGATAAATACGCGCATGCGCACTGTTCTTGACGAGGCGACCGACCCCTGGGGAATAAAAGTAAACCGCGTAGAAGTTAAAAACATTGCTCCGCCAAAAAGCATTCAGGAAGCGATGGAAAAACAGATGCGCGCCGAACGCGAAAGAAGAGAATCGATCCTTAAAGCCGAAGGTGAAAAACAGTCGGCGATTCTTGTCGCGGAGGGGCAAAAAGCGTCCGCTATTTTAAAAGCGGAAGCCGAAAAAGCGGCCGTAATTTTGCAAGCGGAAGCCGCTAAGGAAGCCGCTATTCGTGAGGCGGAAGGCGAGGCGCAGGCGATACTAAATATCCAAAAAGCCACGGCGGACGGTCTTTTCATGCTGAAAAACGTTAACGCCGACGATGCCCTTATTAAACTGAAAAGTCTTGAGACTCTGCAAAAAGTAGCCGACGGACAGGCGACCAAGATTATAATCCCGTCCGAGATACAAAATCTAGCCGGACTTGTAACAAGCGTCGTGGAGTTGGCGAAGAAATAGGCGAAGAAATTTACCATGAACTAACAAGAACGGAAAAAAGTGAATTTTAATCATGAATTGTTTAGGGAATAGGGTTTTTGTTTATAATCTGATCATATTTATAACATGATTAGTTTTCATATCACTATCTCTAACTCCCTATTCGTGATTAATATTTCCTTGTTTTAAGCTATATTGAGGATATTCAATAATTACTATATAATACTATCATGGTAAGTATTGCTTTTACCGGTGGGGGGACAGGGGGGCATATTTACCCGGGACTGGCGGTTGCGGCTGAATTAAAAAAACGGCTGGACGGCAGTTTCAGGCTGTTCTGGATAGGTTCCTCCGCCGGTATGGATCGCAAAATTGTAGAAACCGCGGGGATAGAATTTTTTGGCGTCCCTTCCGGAAAACTCAGGCGCTATTTTTCAGTTAAAACAGCAGTTGATTTTTTCAAAGTTATCGCCGGTTTTTTTGCGGCAAAAAGGATTCTTAAAAAACAAAAGGCGCGCCTGCTTTTTTCCAAGGGCGGTTTTGTCAGCGTGCCTCCTTGCGCGGCCGCAGTTTCCCTTAACATTCCTGTTTTTACGCATGAGTCGGATTTTAGCCCTGGTCTTGCGACGAAAATAAACGCGCGCTTTGTTCTGCGCACAAAAGGGAAAATTTTTACCGCTTACGAAGATACCGCCGGTTTTTTTCAGCCAGCAGTCCGTGATCGCGTAATTGTAAGCGGAAACCCAGTACGGAGTATTTTTTACAACGCAGACCCGTCAAAGGGAAGGGCTTTTCTTGGGGTGAAAGACGGCGCGCGGATTTTACTGGTTCTTGGCGGCAGTCAGGGGGCGCGGCAGATTAACGAGCTTCTTCGCGCTTGTTTAAACGAAATTACAAAGACATACACAGTCGTGCATCAGACTGGTCCTAATCAGAAATGGGATTTGGACGCGACGGAGACGTATAAACCTTTTCCGTTTATCGGGGAAGAACTGCCGCACATAATGTCCTCTGCCGAGCTTGTGCTTGCAAGAAGCGGCGCGGGAATTTGGGAATGCGCCGTTTTGGGAAAACCTATGCTGTTAATCCCGCTTGAGGGAAGCGGCACAAGGGGCGATCAGGCTGAAAATGCGCGCTATTTTCAGTCTGAGGGAGCCGCCGTCGTACTGACGGGAAGCGGAGCAAGCCCTGACCTGTTGTTAAGCGCCATTAAATCGCTGGAACAGGACGCAGGAAGGCGGATGGCTATGGCGGCCGCTTCGACAAAAATGGGAAAGAAAGACGGCGCGGGCTTTATAGCGCAAACGCTGGCGGAATATATTGGTGGAGGAAAAGAGTGAGTTTTTCCGTGCTTGATATGGTTTTTTTGGGACTTATGGGGCTTTTTATGATTCGCTGTTATCTTAAAGGTTTTATCAGTGAACTGTTGTCAATGGCGGCTGTTGTCCTTGGGCTTCTTACTTCTTTGTTTTTTTACAAGAACGGGGCAGTTTTTATAAGGGCGAAATATCTGCCGGATTTAAAAGTAATTCCCGAAATACTTGCGTTTATCGCTCTGTTTATCATTGTTTTTATAATTATTAAACTTCTTGAGATTTTGCTTAAAAGCGTAATTGAAGGCGTCAGGCTTCAAGGAGCTGATCATTTTATCGGAATTGTTTTTGGCTTTTTGGAAGCTTTGGCAGTTATCAGTTTGATACTTTTCCTTTTGCGTATTCAGCCTATTTTTGATCCTTCGCCGTTATTGTCTGACAGTTTTTTCGCTAAAATACTGCTTCCGATGATTACGGGAAAATCAACAGGGAGCGCGTCAGGTGTTTGAAAATATTATTGAGCAAGGCGCTGTCCTTCAATTAAAAGATGATATTCTCTACCGCAGACTTGCGCCTTCCATGCTGTTTTACGGCCCGTCAGAATCTGGAAAGGGCAGTTCTGCGCTGGAACTTGCGCGTGTTCTTTCCTGCGGCGGGGATGCCGAGTGGAAGTGCGGTTGTCCCGCCTGCGAAAAACACCGTTATCTGCAACACGCCGATCTTTTAATGCTTGGCTCCCGTTCATTTTCCGCGGAAATTGCCGCCTGTTGTTCGGCGTTTTTGCGCAATCCAGCTATGGAAGGGACAAAAAAACTTTTTATCCGCTCCCTTCGCAAATTACAAATACGGTTTTCTCCCGTTTTAATGGAAGACGATCCTAAACTTGGCAAGCTTTCTTCCACCCTGCAGTCCCTTGAAGAAGGGTTAAGCGATTTATGGCTTGCAAATACAGCAGAGGCGGACAAGACCTCTCTTGAAAAGCAATGCGCAGTTCTTATAAAAACCGTCCAGACCCTTATTGAGGACGGTCTTGGCAGTACCATACCGATTGACCATGTAAGAAAAGCGGCGTACTGGTGCAGGCTGGCCCCGAGCGGAAAGCGCAAAACACTTATAATAGAAAACGCCGAAAACATGAGGGACGAGGCGCGTAATTCGCTCTTAAAACTTCTTGAAGAACCTCCCGGCGCTGTAAGCATCATTCTTACGTCGCAAAGGCGCGAAGCTCTAATGCCGACTATTTTGTCGCGCCTTCGCCCGTACCGTTTTTTGAAAAGGAGCGAGAAGGGCGAGAAAGAAGTTATCCGCAGGGTTTTCCAAGATGTTGTAAAAGAGGAGAGCCTTACGGAAGGAAGGCCGCTTTTAAGCGCGTATCTGGATTCTTTCCTTCCGGCTGGGAAAGAAAAATTGTATCCGCTTGCGGCGTGGTTTATTGTTTCGCTCGCGCGCGCGTCTGCGGCTTTGGCAAAAAAGAACGGAACGGAGGCCTCGCAAATTGTAACCGTTCTTGGACAGCGTTATGCGCCAATAGCAAACGAGGCTGGTTTTGAGCGTTCTGTAGACGCTACTGTAATAGTTAAAACAATTTTAGAAAAAAGTTCCAATTTTGAAAATGATTCAATTTCGCGTTTTTTTGAAATTTGCCTTGATATGGTTTGCGCAGTATCGCGCACAGCGGAAAATCCGCAGTTTATCGCGTATAGGGATATTTTCAGAAAGCGCATTAACGAAACGGAAACGGCGGTGAATATCCTGAATATAAGTTCCGCTCTTGCTCTGGAGGGGCTTTTTTATAACCTGAAAAAAGACATGGATCAGCCATGCCGGGATATTTATGGTTAATTTCTACCGTAGGGCGCTTAACAAAATTGACAAACTTGACGCCGTACAACGCAAAGAGCTTTTAGTTTCCGCCGTCGGCGAAATTAACCTGCTGGAAACGGTGCTGGATTCCATGGACGTGGGCGTTCTTGTCTGTGATGCGAAAAATAATCTTGTAATGGCAAATAAATTCGCCCAGCGCCTTTTCCCGATGAATCTTGGCGAAGGGGTACAGTTGTGGGAAGCGCTTAAGGACGAAGAAATAGTCGGGTTTTTTAAAAATATCCTTTTGAACAGGGAAAAGGTAAACGATTATGAGATAAATATTGAACAGCAGGACAGGAAAAAACTGCTTTCGATAAATGTGGTTCCGCTGGTGCAGGAAAAGCGCATAACTGGAACGCTCATCTATATCGAGGATATTACTGAAAAGCGCAGAGGGGAAGCGCGCCTTAGAAGGGCGGAAAATCTGGCGAGCCTTACGACGCTTGCGGCTGGCGTAGCCCATGAAATTAAAAATCCTTTGGGTTCAATTTCCATTCATCTTCAGCTGTTGCAAAAGGCGTTCGCCAAAAAAATTAAAACTCACGATTCAAAAATAGAAAAATATTTTAACGTGTTAAAAGAGGAAGTGAACAGGCTTAACCTTATTGTTGTAGATTTTCTCTTTGCCGTGCGTCCTATGACTTTGGATTTAAGGGAAGGAGATATTAACAAACTTATTTCGCAGATGATTGAATTTGTACGTTACGAGCTGGAACAGGCGAAAATTATGTGCCTTTTGGAACTTGATGAAAAATTACCAGGAATTTTATTCGATGAACGTTATATGAAACAGGCTTTGCTCAATCTGGTAAAGAATGCGCAAGCGGCGATGCCCAAAGGCGGAATTTTAACTATTGCAACAAAGCAGGTTGATAATGACATAAGGATATTGTTCAGCGATACTGGCGTTGGAATCAGCGAAGAAAACCTTTCAAAAATATTTGAACCTTATTTTACCACAAGAGAATCGGGGACAGGGCTTGGGCTTACTCAGGTTTTTAAGATAATCAGGGAGCATAAGGGAGAAATCTCCGTAAGTTCCAAAGAAGGGGAGGGGACGGATTTTGAAATATTATTGCCCGTGCTTCAAAAAGTAGTCAGAATGATAGAATATAATGATAAAAATGAGGTGAAAAAATGAAATTCCGTATTCTTATAATTGACGATGAAAAAAATATCCGCGAGGGGCTTGCCGAATATCTGCAAGAGGACGGTTACGAGGTAGAGTGCGCGAAAGACGGGGAAGAGGGCTGGAATTTTTTTAACAATGGCGATGTTGATCTTGTTATTACTGATTTAAGAATGCCGGGCATTGGCGGCGAGGAGATACTGCGCAGAATACTCGCGCAGGCCCCCGGATTTCCCGTAATCGTGCTTACCGGACACGGCACGGTGGAAACAGCCGTTAACGCGATGAGAGACGGCGCGTGGGATTTTCTTACAAAACCTGTGGACATGGATCACCTGTCCCTTAAAATAAAACGCGCCCTTGAAAACCGCGAACTTGTTTTCAAGCACCGCCAAATGACGGAAGAGATTGAAAGACGCAAGCAGTTTAATTCCATCATCGGCAATTCGCGCAATATCCGCGAAGTTTTTGAAACCATGAGCAAGGCCGCACCCACAAAAGCATCCATTTTAATCACGGGAGAGTCGGGTGTAGGAAAAGAACTTGTGGCGGACGCAATTCACGAGCTTTCTCCGCGAAAAGATTTTCCGCTTGTCAAAGTGCATTGCGCCGCGCTTTCTTCCTCTCTTTTGGAAAGCGAACTGTTTGGCCACGAAAAGGGGGCGTTCACGGGCGCGGTTTCCCAAAGGCACGGGCGCTTCGAGCTTGCAAGCGGCGGAACCCTCTTTCTCGATGAAATAGGCGAAATCGATCAAAATATACAGATAAAACTTTTGCGCGTACTTCAGGAAAAGAAATTTGAGCGCGTCGGCGGGGAAAAGACGGTAGAAGTTGACGTACGCATTGTCGCCGCTACAAACAAAGACTTAAAAGCAGAGATAGAAAAGGGCAATTTCCGCGAAGACCTTTACTTCCGTCTTAACGTTGTAAATATTTTTGTACCGCCGTTACGCGAAAGAAAAGACGACATTCCGCTTTTGGCGGCCTCTTTTTTAAAAGAGTTTGCGCAGGAAAACGGCAAAACCATCGAAGGTATACACGAAAAGGCGCGTTCCCGCCTTTATTCCTACGAATGGCCGGGAAATATCCGTGAATTGCGTAACTGTATAGAAAGCGCGGTTGTAATGTGCCAGTCAAACATGATAACGGTGGACGATCTTCCACCTGTTCTGCGAGACACCCCGGACGAGGGCTGGATAAACATCAGGCTTGGCGCGAACATGGAAGAGTGCGAGAAAGCCATAATCCGCGGCACTCTTTCCTACTGCAAAGGAAATAAAACCAAAGCCGCCGATATGCTCGGTATCGGAAGAAAGACACTGTTGCGCAAACTTGAGGATATTGACGGATAAAAATGGCAGTTTACAGCATTCTGCCGCAGGAGGTAAACGGCGTAAACCGCTTATCGCGTAAGTATCTGCCGTTTTAATAGCAAATACTGTAAATTTTATCTTTTTCATTAAAAAGTATACTTTTTCTTACCTGTTTTTATATTGGTTTATGTCTTATAATTTAAGGCAAGCGGCGTTTTATGGGAGTGTATTATGCGTTTTCGTAATGTAGTAATAAATATATTCACGTCGGGCAAATCGCTTTCTTATGAAAAATACAAGGAAGAAAAAGTACAGGAAAGCGGTGTTTCGGATTATTTACTTAGATATATTTTGTTGAATTTTATTCATATCTTTGGCTCTGTTATTTTAATAATATTTGTTTTTCAAAATATAACTATGAAGGCATACTTTGACGCCATTGCCTGTTTGTTTTTAGCTTTTGTGTTAATTACAGATTTTATTATTTCACGGACAAAAGTTCCTCAGATTGTGCCGGCTGTTATTTCCACAATTTCTTTTGGTCTTTTCTGCATTCTGGTTATTTGGAAAGGAGACGCCCAAGGGGCGGGCTTCCTTTTTATTTTCCTTTATCCCATATTAACGATAATATTGACCGGCATGGCAAATGGAATAATATTTTCGGCTGTCCTTTTGGCCGTTGTAATTGTAGAGTTTTTTGTCCCCGGCGCCGGGCATTTTAAATATCCTCTTGACGTGTCATTGCGCATGATTGCGGTGTATATTTTGCTTTCCGGGACAACGTTGGTTTTTGAATCAAGCAGGCGAACCAAAGATAAAATTAATAAAAAGCTCATGGAAAAAATCAATGGGATAAACGAAAATTTACATAATATTGTCGAGGAGAGAACCCAAAAAATTGTTAAGTTACAGAATTCTATTTTAAAAACCATGTCTAATCTGGTGGAATACAGGGATTTTGTTACGGGAGAACATGTAGAGCGGACGCAATACGGCGTAAATCTTTTGTTAGACGAAATAAAAAAACAGAATCTTTTCGTAGAAATAATGAATAATTGGGATACCAGTTTGATATTACAATCGGTGCAATTGCATGATGTCGGGAAAATAGCGATTAGCGATATAATATTGAATAAACCGTCAAAATTAACGGAAGAAGAATACGAGAAAATGAAAGAACACGCTGTTTTTGGATTTAAAATAATAGAGCGTATCGAAGCGGACTCGGGAGAAAGTGAACTCTTAAATCACGCGAAAATATTTGCGTTAACTCATCATGAAAGATGGGACGGAACAGGTTATCCAATGGGCTTGCATGGTAATTATATTCCGTTACAGGGCAGAATAATGTCTATAGCGGATGTTTATGACGCTCTAATTTCCGAACGTCCGTATAAAAAAGCGTTTCCCCGCGAAGAAGCCGTTAAAATAATAATTGACGGAAAAGGGACGCAATTTGATCCTGTGTTAACTGATTTATTTGTAAATATCTGCGGCAAACTATAAATGGTATGTTAAAAAGGCGGCAACGCGGTAGAATTCCAGACGAAGCGGATTGGCGCTGTCGATAGTACGGTTGCGGTAATACAAATCCAGCCAGTTTGTTTCCAGATAGTTCCTTTGCGTCCAAAACTGAGTAATCAAAGCAATATCAATCTGTCTGGTTACGGAAAAATTTAGAATACAGGAAAATGTCCAGCGTATTCTGTCGTCTCCCCATTTTTCGCGTTCCGGCATATCGTATAAATATAGATTCGCCTCCGTCATAAGCGCCACCATCTTAAGAAAAATGGGCATTTGGTATCCGATAAGCAGATTCCCGTAATAATTAAAACCGTTACAGTTTTCCCCGGCAAATCCGTTGTCATTCTCAAAATACCACGATTCGCCGTTTCCCGCCCGTGTGTAACCTTGATAGTTAATTTCATGATAACTTCTTGCAACTACATGGTTCCAGTCTCCTGGAAATACCGCGGCTAAATCCGCCTGCAGAGCGGCTCCCGCCTGCGCTTTCCAAAGCAAACCGTCAAAAGCTTTTCCGTCATGTTCGGCTTTACCTGATGCGTCAGGTTTGTTAAGCCCGATTCCATAAATGTCGCCGCCGAAAAGCTTGATATTCCAGCCGGAACCGATTCTTCCGCCAGTATAAAACTGAAAAAACGCTATTGGCGTCCATACCACCTCGGCTAGTCCGTTAAGTGAGATAGGAGATACTTCTCCTGTCAGCGAAAGACCGATGTTGTTGTCTTTTGTCAAAGGCCCTTCCCCCTGTAAAAAAGGAAAGGTAAAATGTTTTATGAATCCAAGTTTTAACGCCGGCGCAGATGTAGCCTGCAAAAGAATATCAGACGAGGAGTCTTCCGCAAAAAGTACCTGCGCAAATTGCGGCAAGATTAAAAACATCATTAAAAAAAACGCATATCTTTTCATATTCACTTACATTTTTGCCGCAGGCTCCAGATACTTTTCGATAAATTCTTTTTTTACCCGCAGAAGTTCCTCGCGCGGAAGATCGGCAAGCACCTTCCAGCCAAGGTCCAAAGTTCTGCCTATATCGCGGTTTTCATACTCGCCCTGTATCAGGAAAATCTGCTCAAACTTTTCGCCGAATTTCAAATATCTTTTATCGTCTTGTGAAAGTTCCTCTTCGCCGATAATCGATGCGAGATTTCGCACTTGTTTAACTCTGGCGTAAGCGGCAAAAAGCTGACTGGACACATCTTTGTGGTCTTCCCTCGTCATGCCAGGTCCTATGCCGTCTTTCATCAGACGCGAAAGGCTTGGAAGCCCCGCTACAGGCGGATAAATGCCGCGCTGAAAAAGTTCGCGGTCAAGAACGATCTGCCCTTCCGTTATGTAGCCCGACAAGTCCGGTATCGGGTGGCTTATGTCGTCGTTGGGCATGGAAAGAATAGGTATCTGCGTAATAGAACCTGAAGAGCCTTTTATTTTTCCCGCTCTTTCGTAAAGAGACGCAAGATCGGAGTAAAGATAACCGGGATAACCTTTCCGGCTGGGAACTTCCCCGCGTATCGATGAAACTTCGCGTAACGCTTCGCAGTAATTTGTCATGTCGGTCATTACAACAAGAACATGCATATTTTTTTCGTACGCAAGATATTCCGCGGCGGTAAGAGCGCAGCGCGGGGCGATAAGCCTTTCCAGCGAAGGGGAATCAGCAAGTGAAAGAAATACGACAACCCTTGAAAGAACCCCCGATTGTTCAAAATCGTCAAGGAAGAAGCGGGCGACGTCGTTTTTTATTCCCATCGCGCAGAAAACAATTACAAACTGTTCGTCAGTCTTATCCGTTTCGTCTTTGTCAAAAGAAAGAATTTTCGCCTGACGGACAATCTGCGCGGCAAGGCGGTTGTGCGGAAGACCGTTACCTGAAAATATCGGAAGTTTCTGCCCGCGTATTAGTGTGTTCATTCCGTCTATAGAAGAAATTCCCGTCTGAATAAAATCGCGCGGGTAAGTGCGGGCGTAAGGATTGATCGGCAAACCGTTAATATCGTAGTTTTTTGATGAGAAGATGCTTCCGTAGCCGTCAATCGGTTCTCCAAGTCCGTTGAAAATACGCCCCAAAAGGCCGGTTCCAACGCGAAGCTCCATCGGTTTGTCCAAAAATTCAACTCTTGTGTCGTCGGCTGAAAGGCCCGTACTGTTGCCGAATATCTGAATCGCTGTCGATTTTTCGCCCAAGTCAAGCACTCGTCCCAGTCTTCTTCCGCCGTCTCTGCCGTAAACCGCCACCATGTCGTTAAAGCCTACATTTCTGCTACGTTCCGTTATTACCACCGGACCTTCTATACGCTGAAGCCCCCTGTATTCAATGCCTCTCACATGGCGCTCCTTGTACGGTAAGTTCTTTCCAGTTCTTCCAGCGTATAACGCATTTTCCCCTCAAACTCGTTAAAATCACCGAGGGAGTCGTTTCTTACCGTGCTTTTAAGGCGGGACATTCCTTCTTTTAAGCCCGTTGACGATATTTTTGTCATAGGCGCGCCAAGCTGAATGCAGGTGTGAGCGCGTTCATGAAATTCCATTATGATTTCCAGCAGGCGCACCTGTTTTTCTGGAATGCAGAACATGTCTACCTGATCAAATGAATTTTGCTGTAAAAAACCATCCTTTATTATCTGCGCCGTAAAAAGAATAAGTTTCTGTTCGTCGGGCAGTGTGTCCTGTCCGATGAGCCTGACAATTTCAGCTAACTTTTGTTCCTGTTTAAGCAAATCCATGCAGTTTTTTCTGACCTGTGCCCAAAGCGGGTTTACCTTTTCCCACCAGCGCTGTACTTCTTCCGCGTATTCCGAATAACTGTCTATCCAGCTTATCGCGGGATAATGGCGGGCGTTGGCAAGGTCTTTGTCCAAAGCCCAGAAACAACGGATAAAACGTTTTGTGTGCTGGGTAACGGGTTCTGAAAAGTCGCCGCCCGGAGGGGAAACTGCCCCGATTATCGAGACCGAACCTTCCGTTCCGCAGAGAGTGCGAACCCTGCCGGCGCGCTCGTAAAATTCCGCAAGCCGCGTGGGAAGATAGGCGGGAAACCCTTCCTCGGCGGGCATTTCTTCCATGCGGCCTGAAAGTTCGCGTAACGCCTCAGCCCATCTGCTTGTAGAGTCCGCCATTATCGCAACGTGATAGCCCATGTCGCGGTAAAATTCCGCAAGGGTTACGCCGGTGTAAATTGACACCTCGCGCGCCGCTACGGGCATATTGGACGTATTGGCGATAAGCAGTGTTCTTTCCATAAGACTGCGCCCCGAGCGCGGGTCCTGAAGTTCGGGAAATTCGGTAAGCACGTCCGTCATTTCATTACCGCGCTCGCCGCAACCTATGTAGATAATTACGTCCGCGTCGCACCATTTCGCCACCGCGTGCTGGGTCATGGTTTTACCTGTGCCGAAGCCTCCTGGAATAGCCGCGGTTCCGCCCTTTGACAGCGGGAAAAAAATGTCGATAACGCGTTCGCCCGTGATCAGTGGCTGATCGGGCGGCAGACGGGCAGAGACCGGACGGCTTGTCCGTACAGGCCACCATTGCGCGATTGGGATTTCTTCGCCAAGGCTGGTTTTTGCAACTATTTCTGAAATTGTATAATCTCCCTCGCCCTTTAATTCAGTAATATTGCCGCCGTTAATATTCGGCGGAATCATAATTTTACATGTAATGCTTTCGGTTTCCTTCACGGAACCGAGTATCATTCCGGCGTAAACGGAAACCGATTCCCCGTCCGCCATTTTTTTTGCTAACGTTTGATCGGGAATAAAGCGCCATTTTTTTTCAGGATCAAGCGGGTTGCCCCTGTCGCCTGGTTTCATAAATGCGCCGTCATGTTCATAGAGGGCGCTTAACGGTCTTTGTATTCCATCGTAAATTGTCCCCATTAATCCCGGACCCAAAAGCACGGAAAGAGGTCTGCCTGTCGAACGGGCGGGACTGCCCACTTTTAATCCTGTGTTGTCTTCGTAAACCTGAATAATCGCTGAACTGCCTTCCAGCCGTACAATTTCGCCGACAATCCGTTTTTCACCGACCTCAACAAGATCAAAAAGACCTGCCGCCCCAAGACCCGACGCGCGGATAATCGGTCCTGAAATCCGCTTAACCTTGCCTTCATGGATGATTTCATTTTTCATGCTGACTCCTCAATAAAGGCGGGGTCGATAAGAGCCTCGACCAGTTCGGCGCGTTTTTCCTCCAGCAGGAAACCGACAGTTTTTTCTATCCCGGCGATAACGCGGATTTCCCCGGTTTCAAGAGTAATCGAAGGGTATTGGCTTTTGATTGAATCTTCGTTTATTGCGCAGGTTATATTTATTTTTTGAAAAATGTCCTGCGCTTCTTTGCGGTCGATCCCGTTAATATACGCCTGTACTTTGGCTGAATTAAAAAAATCGCCGCAAAGGGCAAGCCGTTTTGTCAATTCTTCCGTAAGGATTTCAAGTATTCTCTGACGGCTTAAACTCTTAAACCATGTTTCCACAGCGGAATATAAAAGCCCCTCAATTTTTTCAATTTTTACGCGGTGCTTGTCGATAGGGAGCCTTGCCATAATCTTTACAGCGGCGGTTTCCCGTTCTTCTTTATATTTTTTATCGAGTTCGTCAATGGCAGTTAAAGTTTTCTTTTCCCATTCTTCGGTTTGGGCGCGTATTGTTTCCTCGGCGGTTTTTAAGATACGCACGACTTTTTTTCTTGCGTCCTCAAGTATTTCGCGGTCAAGTATTTCTGTAGATTGCAATTCTTCCATAAATTAACCAAAAACAAATAATAGAGTCGTTTATAAACTTCAGTTGTTAAACAAGTCAAATATCACTTAATTATGGAAGAAAGTTTGATATTATTCAAGGGTGTAAATCCCTTTCCAATTTTTAAGTATAATTGTAAATAACAGGCGTTTAATAGAGTTGTCCGGAAACTAACAGAGTTATCGAATAAGCCCAATGAAATAAAAACGCCCGTCTATTTCCCCTTGGCTACGGAGAGCCGTTTCCCCCTTTTTTCTATGCGTTCAATAACTATTTTAGACAGTTTCTTATAATGCTGTGGCAGTAGCTCTTCGTCTGGAGTATCGAAGTATTCCAGTACGCTCAGTAATTCATTTTTTGCCTGCTGGTACTTTTTTTGTTTGTAATGAATGAGGGCGATTTCGTATTCGGCTGTAATTACAAGATCGATATTACCGCGGTTTCGCTCATTCAGGGTCTGATAGTACTGAAGTGCCATCTTGTAACGGTTTTTATCCAATGCTTCCTGCGCCAGCTGTATCAGTTCCGCCGGAGAAAGTTCCTCGCTGATATTCACCGAAGAAGCGCACGCTGAAAAAAGGAAAATAACGGCAAACGCGGTTAATATATGCTGTCTTTTCAATATAATCATATCTTTATTATATCTATAACCAATATTTAAGTAAAGAGTAACAAAACATTATGTACCCTCATCGCGGGGATACGGAATAGAAACCTCTCGCGGAGGCGCAGAGGCGCGGAGTTTTCGTCCGATAACTCCTCTTTATAATGATATATTGGACTTGTTCGGCAACTGCGAATCTTCGGTTCAAGTTGGTTGTCTCACAAGTCCTGCATTTTTTCGGGCTATAAGCCCGCGAACTAAAGTCCGGCAAAAATGCAATCTTATAAGGAAGTTTTTAACAACTCTAATATATCAAACAACAACTCTGCGTCTTTGCGCCTCTGCGAGAGTAAATTTTGCAACAATTTTTTTGTGCGCTGAATGTGTTTCATGAGGTATCAAGCCAGTCTCTTAATTGACCATTAGCGGGCTAATGTGCATAATTAACCCATGATCGCTGGTATTATAGGCGCTACAGGTTATGCTGGAGCCGAATTGGTCAGACTCCTTTCGGGGCATCCAAAAATTGATAGTTTATGTCTTTCCTCTGTAAGTTTTGAGGGGGAAAATATCGAAGAAGTCTACCCCAATTTTTTGGGTAGAATCTCCTGCAAACTGCAAAAAGCCGAAGATGTCATTGCCGCTTCAGACGTGGTTTTCTCCGCTTTGCCTCACGGGGTCGGGGAGCCTTTTGCAGTTGCTTGCATGGAAAGGAAAATTCACTATATCGATCTTTCCGCCGATTTCCGCTTTGACGATGACGAGCCTGTTTACAGCGCGTGGTACGGCAAACAGTATAAATATCCGCAGTTGCATAAAAATTCGATTTACGGTCTTGTGGAGTTGAACAGGCAAAAAATAAAAAGTCTTGCGGAGAAAGGGGCTGTCGTAATCGGCAACCCGGGTTGTTATCCCACAGGCGGCTCTCTCGGCGCTTTTCCTGCCTTGGCAAAAGGGCTGAACCGCGCCGGCGCGCCCGTCATAGTTGACGCAGTTACGGGGGTTACAGGCGGCGGCAGGGAGCCGTCCCGTTCATTTCACTACGCAGAATGTGCCGACTCCGTTTCGCCGTACAAGGTCGCCTCTCACAGGCATTCGCCGGAAATAGCGCGTAATCTTGCGGCTATGTCGGCTGTAGGCGGCAATCCCGCGCCGCAGTTGATTTTTACGCCGCGGCTTGCACCCGTGAACAGGGGTATTCTCAGCGTCATTTATATTCCGTTAAAAGAGCAGTGGTGCGTAAACGTGAACAATGTTGTAATGCCGCTCTCAAGTGAAATAGAGGCGAAGACGGCGGAAATCCGCGAGCTTTACCGCGCTTTTTATAAAGACGAGCCTTTTGTGCGAATACTGCCTGCAGGTCTTACTGCCGCTACCAACCGCGTGCGCCAGTCCAACTACTGCGACATTTCCGTTCATATCGATTTAAACGGTTCTACGCTGATAGTTACCACTGCGATAGACAACATGGTAAAAGGGGCCGCCGGACAAGCCGTTCAGAACATGAACGTCTTATTCGGTTTTGAAGAAAAGTCTGGTCTTGATGCGATACCTGCGCTGTTTTAAGGCTTGGGTTGAATAAGAGTTCTCGCGGAGGCGCAAAGGCGCAGAGTTGTTGTTTGATGTATTGTACTTGTTTGACAACTGCGAACCTTCGGTTCGAGTTGGTTGTCTCATGTCAGCTACGCTGACCAGTCTTGCGGTTTTTCAGGCTATAAGCCTGCGAACGCGGACTTTAGTCCGAAAGTTCGACAAAACTGCGTTTTTTATATGAAGTTGTTCAGAAACTGAAGTTTCCGAACAACTCTATTTACTGTTTCTTAATTTTCTTTTGCCGTATTTAGGATTTTTCTTTAATATATTTACAAAAAATCTGAGTGTACCATTAATTATTTTATAAAAATTATTATGGCAGTCTCTTAACCAAACAAGGAGTTTAAACATGGGACTGTCAAAAACATCAAGTATATATTTACCGGATACAATCCGCGTATTATCTTCAAAAGCGGCTAAAGGGTTGCGTAATAATTCTGTTATTCCCGCAGAGATTTTACCCGTTTCTTTAATTGATAAGAGAACATCCGCAGATGCAAGTTTGTACGGAGAGGCAAGCAATAAAAGAGATGTTGCGTAGTAATGGATTATTTTGGCGTTATTTAAAAAATTAAGCCCATTGTGGCTGATTTGGCAATTCCATACGCCTGAAAGTTCTGTAATGATATTGCGCAGATCACAATCGGCCTGATTAAAAGAAGGCTGATCAACGGAAACTCCCTGCTTATTGCTTTGAATCCATAATTCGTGCCATTTCTCAAAAAATTCCCTAGAGCGTGAATTATCCCTGTAAAAAATAATCCCGCTGTTAAAATAGGTGTTTTTGTTAAACGATGATTGAAAATGCGCTTTTTCAACTTCCGCCTTAAAATAATCCCGCAAATGATGTTTTTCCAATGTTACATGCGTATCAAGCACGGCCCCTATGTTTATTTCCTGCGAAAAAACAGGCGTAAGTTTTTCTGTTATAATTGTGTCGCAGTCGATAAAAAGAAAATCGCCGGAAACATAATTATTAATAGATGTTTTAATCCAGCGCGACGCCTGTTTCTGCGAATATTCAGGCGGTACGGAAATTATTTTTGTTTCGGTTACGAATTGCGTGTAACCGGAACGTTTGCCCGCAAGCCCTTCTTTTGTTTTTTCGTCGATTAAAACAACAACTTCGGCATCGGGGTTATACAGGCGCATTGACGCCATAGAAAGAAAAAATTGTTCGTAATAGTAGTCATTTTCTGAACTGGTCAGAACGTAAACGCACTTCATTTTTTTTTCCAATTTTCAGGTTTAAAAATATCATTATGGACATACAGCCATTGATCGCTTGCTATTTTGTACTGCAAAGTGCTGGAAGTGGCTATAAAAACGCCGTTTTCCTTTTCGGTTTTTATGGGAAGGCCCGAAAATGGATTTTGCGGCTTATCAATTAAATTTTGCATCGCAAGGAGCGGTACATCGGCATGAGTCATAAATGTCGTATCTGTAACAGGTTCTCCATGAGCGTTGAAATCTTTGGTCATCAGCAGAGCGTGGTATCTGGCAAGCCGGTGTCCGTTGGGAAGGGTAATATTTCCAGAATAATTACTCTTTACATCTCTGCCGTGATCCGAAGCGATAACTATACGGGTATTGTCATATACGCCTTGTTCTTGAAGAAATTTTAACCATTTTCCCACAAGCATGACGGCAGAAATGTTAATATGATAACCGTTGTCTCCTGGAAAAAGACCATTGTCCGTGTTTGTTGTTTCCATCGCGGGAACATAGTCTGGATATTGCAGTAAAACAGGATCGTGTGTTAAGTCATTAACCATGGAAATATAGGTATTGCGCGTATCATCGGTAATATTTGTTAAAAGCGGTAAATAGTCCATGGTGGAATAATAATCCAGTGTATCAACAGAAAGCTGATTTCCTGTAAGGCTTCCCTGCAGTTTTAGCCATAACGCCTTATCATAAATAAAAACTCTAAACACGGGAGGGGCGATTTTTAAAAAAGAAAAACGGATTAAAAGTTCATGCAGTATTTCGGGGACAGATACTATTTTTAATTCAGGATGAGAACGTAACCATTTGCCTGTATATTTTCCCTGAATATTTTGAGCTTGAATCTGCGGGTACGGAGCAAAAATACTTAAATCGGGCGTCAGGCTGTAATTTGCAAAAGACGGGTCCGTAACGGTAACATTGTAATCCTCTTTATTAAAAATACGCGGTATCATAAGCAGGGCCGAATTATGCTTTTTCATCGCGTAAGAACGGTCTTTTTGGATAATTGACGGCTCATATTCATAACCGCCGAAAAGAGCCGGCGCTCCTATCCGTGTATGTCCGCCAAGACTGACGCAATTAGGATAATAAGTAAATCCTGAAAAATCCTGAAGAAGCTCCGGTCTTTCGGTAAAGATATACGGAATATAACCTGAAACAGCCGCGTCCAGCATAAATACAATTACGTTTTTTCCATTTCTTGTTAAATGATAAACAGGTTCAATTTCCTCAGTTTCGGCGGTATTCATATTATGTTTAGCCAGAAGATTTTTATATGAAGTAAAGTCCCTGTTGATTTTGTATATATTAATAACGCCGAAAAACGTCAGTGAAATAAGGATAATCAGCTGAAAATAATAAATAATAATTTTTCTTTTAATTAAAAGAAGACAGGTAAAACCAGTCAGTATACAAAGAGTAACAACACTGCTCAGAACAATAATAGCGTTTTTTGATTCAAATGTATCAGGATTGGAAAATTTAAACGTAGTAGTCAGGTTGCCGTAATCGCCCGGAAAAAGAAATGTATTGACAAGAGCCGTTGTAAGAAGAAGTGAAATAATCAATGTAAGACCGCGTTTAATTTTTTTTGGAAAAAGAAAATAAATACATAATGGCCAGAGCAGAAAAACACCCGCGGACTGTACAAAGACAGTAAAAATAAAAGGCAGAGGGCTTGTGTAAGAATCAAGAAAACTAAATTCCTGCACCGACGACGCTATTAAAGAGCCGGGAATGACAAGCCCGCAAAGCGCGCACAAATCCAAAGCGGAAAGAATATAGGTTCCGTCAACGGAAAGTGAAGTTTGTTCAAGCGTTATTATTTTGGATATTTTTTCTTTAATAAAACGCAGTAACTTTATTATTAACGGAATAAAGAAAACAATGGAACAAAATCCCAGAACAAAAATACGTTTCGGCGAAAATCCCAGCGGTATAAAACGCACATAAAGAAGAATGACGCACAAACAGAGAAATCCGTAAATTATTTTTAGTTTATATTTATTTTCCGCCAGTATGTTTTTAAGAAGAGAAAAAATATTATTCATAGTCCAATAAAGAACCAGACCTGAAGGAGAATTATACAAAAGGACAAGAAACACCAAAGCCAGACCGTAAATTTGCAGTTTTTCCTGAATTGTTTTGTCCTTGGTATAAACAAATCCAGAAATGCAATTTATCAGGGTCATTATTAAAGGCAATATATTAAATCGCCCCCCCCCCCCATTATTGATTGACAACAGCCCGTCAGGAGCGCCTAGATCACGGATAAACAGAAACGAGATGCCTTTAATAGCCTCAAGGTGTGAGAGCCACGAATAAGCGGCGATAAAAAATGGAATTTGTATCAGAATACCAAATGAATTTCTTAGACCATATACAGGGTGATAATGATTTTGCCTGTAGAAAGCGGAAAGTATCATATACTGCTCATCGCCCTTAAAAACGGATTTTATCTTGTCTGTTTTTGGCTTGAATTTTTTCTGTAAATCCCTTTCCGCCTGTTGCCATTTTTCCGCTATTAAATAAAGCGGCGCGGTGCATACCGAAACAACTGCGCTTACGCCTATTATAGCCAGCGCTTGGTTACGCGATACACGGTACACGATAACAAAAGCTATCTCTATTATTTGAATAAGAGGAAAAATAATAATATTATAAAGAAAATCTATCATACAGTTTATATTTATCAAATACCGCTTTTAATTGTACATCATTCATTGCCTTTTTAACATTAATGTGGGATAACGAAGAAACGTCCTGAATGCGCTCATTTAACAAGTAGTCTTCTCCGTTTTTATTATGGGTATATATTTTTTGCGACGAGGTATTATTTAATAATGCCATTGCCTTGTACCATACATCATCAGCATATTTACAAATATCCATAAACACCTTTTCATTAAAGATTTCCTCATTAAAACAGCGGGGAGGGTACAACACGCCCCCTATACCAGTTGGAAAATTTAACGGAGAAATATCAAAACCATCGTAATTCCATGCCCATTTTTTATATTTTTTAAGCTTGTTATTAAAAAGCTTTATACGGTGCATTCTGGCGCAATAAATCAGTTTTGGATTTTTTTTGTATGCGTTAACAAGATTTTCTAATAAATCAAAATGATATAAACAATCATCGTCAATGGTTATTATTGCGGCTTGCGGAAATTGAGCCAGCGCCGGAATTAATTTAGTATACGCGCGTATATCTTTGTAATATCTTATTTCTAGCCCGCGTTTTTCTTGTTTGCGTAATGATAATGGAATATCCGTATTTTTAAATTCCTCTCCAAGCCATAAAATAATTCTGTTTGGCTTTAATGTTTGTTGCATTATAGATTCTATTGTAAGATATACGTCATATAAACGCCTGCCGAATGTGGTTAAAGAAACGATAATTTCGGTATCGCAATACCTTTCGGCCGAAACGCCTTGTTCATTTGAATTTTGAACGCAATTATTAAGATAGCCGGCCCTGTAATAATACGTAAATTGATCTACAAGAGGGGAATTATACCACATTAATTTTTTTTTGATATAATTTTTTAACTTTGCGATTATTTTTTTCATATTTGCCGTTATCCCCTTAAAACAATTGTTTTTGCCAGTTGTCTATGTTAAAAATATCCGAATGAACAGTATACCATTCGTTAGGCGCTATTTTGAACGTGTTGGCGTTATGCTCATAAGGCATCCATTTGTCTGATATTGTAATATGCAAAACTCCGTTTTTTTGCGCGTCATTGACAGGGTTGTTTGTAAATGGATTTACAGGATTCTGAATTAGATTTTTAAAAGCAAGAGAGGGAACATCGGCATTAGTCATAAAGGCGTTATCTGTTTTTAACGGAAAATTATCGCCAAAATCCTTTACCAGTAAAAGCGGATTATAAATTTCACGGTTAAACGGAATGTTTTCAGAGTATGGAAACATCCCGGAATTTATATCCGCGCCGTGATCGGCGGCAATAATTATGCGGGTATTATCGTATACGCCGTTTTGTTTTAAGTAATTAAACCATGTACCCAGTCTTTTAAGCGCAGAAGCGTTAGCGGGATAATTTACAATACCGGCGTATTTAGAAGTTCCTCTTTCGGTAATATACGGTACGGGGACATAATCAGGGGCCTGTAAAAAGGCGGGTTCATGAGTAAGTTCATTTACAAAAACAGTAAAAGTATTTTGTTTAACAGCTTTTGTATCGGTTAGCAAAGGCAGAAAATCAAGAGCCGCGTAATTGTTAAGAAGTTGCCGGAAATCAATAATTGATGAGTCAGTGCTCCACCAGTCGCCGTTATTGTAAATTGCCGGGCGCATTACAAGAGGAGCGGACTTAAAAAAACTGAACAAGATAAAATTACGCTGTAATGTCTTGCTCTTTGGCTGTAAATCAGAAAAAACATTTTGCGTAAGCCAAATATCGGTATAAGAACGTATCGTATTGTGAACATTAATTTGAGGGTAGCCGTCATATATCCTTACATCCGGCATCCAGCTGTAATTCGCCCAAGGCGGGTCGGTAATAGTTACGTTAAAATCATTACCGGAAAAAATTAACGGCATTAAAAGAAGCGATTCATTATGTTTTTTTACAAGCGGTTCTTCTATCCGCTCGTTTACAATTTGCGGGATATATTCGTAGCCGCCAAAAAGAGGTGGCGCGCCGATTAATGTGTGTCCGTTAAATGAAAGCGTGTTGGGGTAGTATACGAATCCTGAAAATTGTTTATATAATTCCGGGCTTTCAGAAAATATTTCCGGGACAAACGCATTAACAGCCCTGTCGAGCATTATTATTATAACGTTTTTTCCTTTTTGAGATAAATGAAAAACAGGCGATAATCCTGAATTTTCCGGCTTGACTTGGGCAGAACGAATTGAAGTATAGCGGGTAAACTCCCGTCCTATGGAAATACAATTTGCCGTGGAAATTCCTGCAAAAGCGAATAATACAATAAATGATACCGCAAAAACAATTTTTGTTTTGTTGATATGTATTAGAAAAACAATTAAGGCGGCAAGTACAAGCATAATAAAAATATTAACAAAGGCAATATCCGCGGACGGTTTCATTGTACCTGCGTTTACAAAAGTTAACATAGAAGAAAGTTCCCCGTATTTACCGGAAAAACAAAATGCGTTAACAAGCGAACTGTATCCGGCAAAGACAGCAATAATGGTAAGAAGAGTTTTTATTTTTTCTCCAAAGAGAAAATAAATACAGACAGGCCAAAAAACTGAAAAACCAAGAGCCTGAAGAAATGTATTCCGTAAAAAGAAGAAAGGAGAAGATACGGACTCTATGTAAGAAAATTCTTGAGGAGAGGAAGCGATGACATATGATGGAATTACGAAGCCAATCAACAGGCAGGTAACGCCAAGAGAAACAAAAAACAATTTGTTTTTTGCATTTTTATTATTTAATGATAATAACACTGATTTAAACATATAGTTAAAAAAATTAACGGCAAAAGGTATAAAAGGGATGATAAAAGAAACAACAACGATCATAATTCTCTTTTTCATGTTTCCATGATGGAAAAAGATTAAGAAAATATCCAGCAATAGAGCAAGCGCGCACATGGTAATATACAGAATCCGCGCCGGTTTCTTAAACAAATAAAAAATATTTTTTACAAGCGAAAAAATGTTATTCATTGTCCAGTAAAGCACAAGACCGGATGGGGAATTGTACAAAAGGACAAGAAACGCCAAAGCCAGGCCGTAAATTTGAACTTTATCCTTTATGTAAAGATTTTTTGAATAAATTGCCCCCGCGGCGCAGTTAATAAGGGTCATTATTAAAGGCAGTATATTAAACCGTCCCCCCCCCCCCCCATTATTGATTAATAACAGCCCGTCGGGAGCGCCTAAATCACGGATAAAAAAGAATGAAGAGCCTTTTAGAATATCAAGATGTGAAAGAAACGTATATGCGGCTATAAAAAACGGAATCTGAATAAGAAGACCGAGAGAACCGCGCAACCCATATAGCGGGTGGTAGTGACTCTGACGGTAATAGGTTGAAAGAATCATGTATTGTTCATCGCTGGAAAATACCGCTTTTATTTTATCAATTTTTGGTTTCAACCGCCGCGTAATCCCGCGTTCTATCTTTTGCCATTTTTCGGCGGTAATATACAGAGGCAGACAAAGAAATGTAACGGCAAAACTGACGCAAATTACAGCAAGTCCGTTGGTTTTAAAAATCTTATATCCCGCCCAAAATATAATTTCGATAATTTGAACAAGCGGATAAATAATAATTGTATAAAGAATGTTTAACATTAGAGTTGTTTAGAATTATATAGCGGGAACATCTAAAACCTTCAGTTTTTATAGGTTACCTAGTACTCTGTAACAGCTAAATGTTCACAATAACTTATTACCAGACATCCTCAAAGCAGTTACAGTCATGTTGAGGTTGCAGAAAAACATAGTTTCTAAAAAAAATGACTTCAAAATATGCCTAATATTAGCACCAAAACACCCAAAATCAATGATTTTTCAATAGAGTTGTTCGGAAACTTAAGTTTCTGAACAACTTCATATAAAAAACGCGGTTTTGTCGAACTTTAGTTCGCAGGTTTATAGCCTGAAAAACCGCAAGACTGTGAGACAACCAACCGGGTTGTCGAACAAGTCCATTATTTCCTTATTGTTACACCAAACGAATTAGCTGTTACATAAAACATCAATTTATTTTCTTTTTTATCAACTAAATTACGGTAGCTTTTTCCTACTGTCGTACCTACTGCAAATCCGATTAAAGCACCGGCAATTACATCTGATGCCCAATGATCATATACAGACATACCTAAACCTAGCAATGAAGCGTATGTATATGCTACTACTTTTAGTAATACATTGTTATGGTATATTTGCGCTATTGTAGCCGCGGCAGAAAATGCATTTGCCGTATGGCCGCTTGGCCAGCCTCCTATGGCGTCTAATTTGAACCAGTTAAATTCGCCGCTATAATTATCTGTTCTGTCGTTTCGTTTGCTTAAAGACGAATCCCAACCGTCAACTATTCCAGGCCATGTACGCCCGGTTACTATTTTCAATGGAGTCTGAATTAATATGGTCAGCATAAGCGACTGTGTTAATGCTAAACCAGTTATTTGCAACTTCTCATTCTTTGCAAAAAGGCCTGTTAAATATAATGTAACAGGCGTTATCATTGGAATCGCATATCCTATATAATTTGCATTTCCCCCTATCATTGGCATCCATCCATTATTATACGCAAGACGGTTCCATTTCCAATCAAGTCCAGATTCAATAAAAGCCCATGTTCCAAATCCGGCTCCAATAAAATTTAACCCATAATTGTATGTAAAGGAATGCAAAGTATTCCAACCGATATTATGAAATACCATTGATAATGGTACTATGCCGCTTTTATTTCCATTAGTTTGTTCCTGTCCTAAGGCGTATTCACACATAAAACAGGAGAATATTATTGCCAAAATAATTCTTCTGTGTTTTGAGGTTTTAACATTGTTTCTACAATAAAACATAGGTATAATTTCGCCTAACATTCTGGCTGTAACTGACGTTTGGGGCAAGTTATAGGGCGTTGCGTAGCCTGAGCCGCCGTAAGGCGATGATGCAGTTACAGTCCTGTTGAGGTTGCAGAAAAACATAGTTTCTAAAAAAAGGACTTCAAAATATGCCTAATATTAGCCCCAAAACGCCCAAAATCAATGGTTTTTCAATAGTTTTTTTGTTCAAAAATAGTTTTTCTGCAACCTCGTTAAGCGCAGTAAAATTGCCTTTTATAACCATTTGTTATTATTTTCACAACAATCCTTTATCCAACAATATTTGCATAATTTGTATCCTCTACTTTTTTCATTATTTTCGTCTATTTTGTTACAAAACATTTTTCCAATAAACCATAAATAATCAAAATATATTATTGGTTTACCATTTGAATATTCTTTTAATTTATTCTGAAAATTTATAAATTTATTATTAGACTTGTTTAATAACCATTTAAGGATGGCGATCATAGTTTATAATACCACAAATTAATTTCATCCTTAACGAATGCCGATTGAAACAATGATTACGGTAAGGGTATGACATACATCT
>JAITUY010000069.1 GCA_031286095.1 Treponema sp.
AGGCGCTCGCCATCATCGAGTTCGACGACGCCGGCTGCACTGGCGAGACCTTTTTGGACGGCGCGGCGGAGGCGATGGGCGGGATGGCGGGGCACGTCCAGGTGGCCACGGAGGAGGGCCGGCGCGCCGCCATCTGGGAAATCAGAAGGCAGACCAGCACGGTGCTGAAGGAGCTGTACCCCGACAAGGTGAGCGAGGACGTGGCCGTGCCGAGGTCTATGGTGGGCGACTTCTTCGACGGGGCGAAAAGGCTTGGCCTGCCCATCGTGACGTACGGCCACTTGGGCGACGGCAACCTGCACGTGAATTTTTTGCTGGGCGCGGACGCGGATTGTGACGCGGGCGCGGACGCCCTCTTCCGCCTGGCGCTCTCCCTGGGAGGCACCATCACGGGCGAGCACGGCATAGGGCTGGCGAAGAGGGGGGCCTTCCTGAAGTACGCCGACCCCTGGCGGGTGGGCGCCATCCGCGCGCTGAAGAAGGTCTTGGACCCCTGCGGCGTGTTCAACGCGGGGAAGGTGGTATGAGTTACGAGTTGTGAGTGGCGAGCTTGATTGATGGTGCGCCGCGAAGCGGCGCATCCAACCCTATTCCCTATTCCCTATTCCCTATTCCCTATTCCCTATATACTTTCCTCATGGCTGAATTGATCGAAGCCCGGATTGAGACTATCGCCGCGGGCGGGGCAGGACTGGCGCGCATTGAAGGAAAACCCGTCTTCATCAAAGGGGCCGCCGCGGGCGAGAGGCTGGTCTGCCGTATCACCAAAGATCACCGCTCATGGGCGGAGGCGGAACCGCTGGAAATACTGGACGCCTCGCCCGACCGCGCCGAGCCTTGCTGCGGCGTCTACGGGAAATGCGGCGGCTGTAATCTGCAGCACCTCGGTTACAAAGCGCAGCTTGCCGCGAAGACAGCCATATTAAAAGACGCCTTTGTCAGAATCGGCGGGATTCACCCGCCGGAGCCAAAGCTCATCCCTTCAGACCCCTGGGAATACCGCAACCGGATGCAATTCCACGCCGCGAGGCAAAACGGCAAAACGGGATCAGGCGTCCTTTGGGGATTAAAGCCTGAAAAAAGCGCCGGCTTTATCCCGCTTCAGGACTGCCCCGTCGCCGATCCGGGAATCAGAAAGCTGTTATGCGAAGAAGAAAAGAAAACGCTTTTAACGCCTTTGGGAAAAGACCGCTTCACCGTATACTCCCGCGGCGATCTGTTTCTTATCGAAGGCGGCATTAGCCGCGGTAAAACGCGGATTCTGGATCAGGAACTTGCCCTGGACGCCTCGCTGTTTTTCCAGAGCAACGGCGCGGCGCTTGAAAAATTGATCGCGGATTTACTTGCTGTCGCGGCGGAAGCGGATCGCTCTCTGCCTATGGCCGACCTGTTCTGCGGAGTAGGCGTTTTTGCCGCGTTTCTGGGGAAACTGTTCCCCAGGGCCGATTTGGTAGAGGAAAACAAAGCCGCCGCCGCCCTTGCCCGCGGGAATTTCGCGCAGGGAGATTTCTTTGCCCAGCGCGGCGAAGAATGGATTAAACACAATAACCCGCGCAAGTTTGGCTTTATTATTGTTGATCCTCCCAGACAGGGCCTTGACCAAAGCCTTTCCCTGCGGCTTGCCGCGGACGGCCCCCCCATGCTGGCCTATGTCTCGTGCGATCCGGCGACGCTGGCAAGGGACAGCAAGATACTGACAGCGGGAAATTACACTCTGACAGAGCTGCGCTTCTACGATTTTTACCCGCAAACGTCCCACATTGAAAGCCTGGCGGTATTTAGAGTCTGTCTATAAGGTAAAAATATGTTTCTTATGCTCTTTTCAAAAATCCGGCCATATATTATTATATTAGTCAAATATAAAACACCCGGAAATAAAGCTCCGGGCGACAGGAGGTTCCCCGTGAGGATGACCACAAAGGGACGTTACGCTTTGCGTGCAATAATTGCCCTTGCGAAATTGTATGAAAAAAACACATTGGTCTCCGTCAACACTCTTTCCGAAGAAGAGGATATTTCTTCCCTGTTTCTGGAACAGATATTTTTCAAGCTAAAAAAGGCAGGGATAGTAAAATCAATACGCGGGCCGGGCGGCGGTTTCCTGTTTAACCGCCCGCTTGATTCCATAAGTATCAGGGAAGTGCTTGACGCCGCCGGGGAAGAATTGACAGTGCTGCCCTGTGACAGGCAGGTATCAGAATGTGACAGGATAAGCGACTGTATCGCCCACAAAGTGATTATCTCGCTAACGGATAAAATTAATAGCTATCTGGAAGGCATTACATTGCAGATGCTGCTGGAAAACCCGGAATGGCAGTGCAAAAGCTTAAAGAAAAAGAACAAAAAGCAAAGAACAGTTAACAGTGAGCAGTGAGCAGTTAATTTTTCACTGATCAGGAGTACAGAAAATTTTCCGTATCGCGGAGTATGCCGGAAAAACCGCAAAAACTGGTGCGTGTTTCAGGAAGCGATTGAAGAAAAAATGTCCCATAACGCTTTTTCAGGATTCGCCCGTCAAGCACCGCGACAACGCCCCGGTCGCTGGAACGCCGCATCAGCCGGCCAAAGCCCTGCTTGAATTTCATCACCGCCTCGGGCAGCGAAAGATCCATGAAGGGATTGCCCCCGTTTTTTTCCACCGCTTCCCGGCGGGCCTCGAAAACAGGATCGTTCGGCGTCCTGAACGGCAGGCGGCAGAGTATCACCAGCCGCAGTGTGTCGCCCGGCGCGTCCACCCCTTCCCAAAACGAATCCGTGGCGAACAGCACCGATTGGGTATCGTTAAGGAATGTTTGCAGCAAACGCGAACGGTCATCGTCGCCCTGTTTAAGGCAGCGAATGCCCAACGCCGTCAATTCAGGCTGGGCGGCAAGCCATGCGCTTTGAAGGGCCTGGTACGAGGTGAACAGAATCAGGGCGGAACCGCCTGAAACCGAGGCAAGCTGCGCCACAGAGCTGTCAACAAAATCCTGATACCCCGGCTCGTCGGGCGTGGGCGCGTCGTCGGGCGCGGCAAGCAGCACGGCGCTGGAATAGGGGAACGGCGACGGGAAGCACCCGGTAAAAAGAGGCCTGTCCGCGACAAAGGCCGCGCCGCAGCGCAGCGCCCAATAGTTAAAATTATTGCTTACGGCCAATGTCGCCGATACGCATACCACCGTTTTGTTCGGCAGGAAAAGGCTTTCCTTGAGGCTTTCGGCAAGTTCCACCGGGCTTTGGGTAAAAACCGGCCAGGCATCGCCTCCGTAGGAGGCGACGCCTCCTACGGAGGCGACTCCTGCGCCCGATCTGCGGCGTTCAATCCACATCACCTCGCCGGGCTTTTCCCGGTAATTGGTAAAGGCGGAACATATCCCGGCTATTTCCTCAAAACGCCGCAATATGGAGTTCAATTCCCACACGGAAGAAACTCCGCTTGCAGAAGGATCGTCAGTATCATTGTCGGGAATCAGTTTGATAATTTCGCGCGCCGCCCCTGTAAACGCGAGCAGTTTTTTTCTGAGGGCAAGAAGCGGCGGGAAAAGCGCCGATTCGGCCCCGCATGAGTCACTCATGGAGAGGGAAAATCTGAACACCCCGTCCGTGCCGCATAACTCAAGGCCGGGCCTGTCAAGCTCGTCCGCCGCGGCGCGTATGCCGTCTAACGCAGCGGCAAGATTTTTGAGGCTGTCATCCCCGCCTGAAAGAAGCGAGCAAATCCTTACCAGTAAGCCGCTTTTCTTCGCCCTTCGTTTCCGGTACAGCCGCCCCGCGTAATGCAGAATGCCTATCCTGCTGAATTCTTTTGAGAAAAACGAGGTCGCCGCTTTTTCTATCGTATGGGCTTCATCAATAATAACCCTTGTATACGGCGGCAGAACCGCAGCCGCCTCGTAACCTGCGCCGTCCCGGCGCGCCGCAAGATCGGCAAAGAGAAGATGGTGATTCACAACGATAATGCGGGCCGCGGCGGCTTCTCTTCTAAGGGCAAGCACAAAACAATCGGCTTGCTGCGGACAGGCTTTCCCCATGCACAGTTCCGCGTCGGAACAGACCCTTGACCATACCGACTCAAAGGGCGCGAAGGCAAGCTCTTCCCTGCCCCCTCCCTTGCTTGTTTCGGCCCAGCGGCTTATATCCTCAAGCTGTCCCTGCTCGTCAGAGCCTGCAAGTTCCGGCTCGCGCAGCGCGTCCAAAAGCCGTCTGCGGCAAAGGTAATTCCCCCTGCCCTTCACCAATACCGCCTTTACTTTGGCCTTAATCGCGTCCTTAACAAGCGGTATATCCTTGCCAAAAAGCTGCTGCTGCAGGGTTATTGTCGCGGTAGAAACAACAACCCGCTCGCCTGATTCAACGGCAAAATACATGGCAGGCAGGAGGTACGCGAATGATTTCCCCACTCCGGTTCCCGCTTCCGCCGCGCCTATCGCGTTTTCGTTAAAGCACCGGATAACCAGTTCCATGAGATCAAGCTGCGCCTTTCTTGGCTCAAAATATTCAAGGCTGGAAGCGACGCTGCCTCCCTCCCTCAGGGCGTTCAAAATCAGCCCGGCGTCAAGTTTTTTCACTTTTGTTTATATTTTATAATATATTAAAAATATGTCAAGCAGCAATCCCGCCTAATGTTCCTTATCATTCAGCAACTCGTCAAAATATTTCTTAATATCTTTGGCTTCATTGACAATAATCTCTTCCTCTATTCCATTTTTATATATTCTAAAAATATATTTATTATCAAAATATGACATTTCAACAAAATTATTTTCTTTTTCTATTCCATAACATATTATTTCTCCGTTAATGAGCCGCTTTAAATCTATTTTTGTATAATCAAATAATCCATCAATAATGTTATCCCTGATTTGATAATTAATATCCTGAATATAAAATACTGTCTTTTTATCGGATTGGCCGAACGATGATTTTATTGTTTTTATTAATTCAATAAATTTTGATTTCATTATTAAAATAACTTTCTTCCAATTAATATTATATCTTCCGTTATACTTCCGTCCATTTCTGTATAGTTTAATTTATAATCCTTTATGATTCCAATACCATTGTTCTCCAGCAAATTAATAATTTCACCTTTTTCGTGATAATAAATAAAATATTTATTCTTTCCTCCAAACGATGTTTCTTCAAATCCGTATTTATTTCCGTTCATAAAACTTATATAAAAATAACCATTCTTTTCCAGCATAATTACACTGTTTTTAATACATTTCCCGATTTGTTTTTTATTTAAATATGGAATCCCAAAACCTATTATTATCAGATTAAATTTCATGCCGCTTTTATATGTAATTATTGAATCACAGATAAAATTCCCGTCAGGTACATTTTTCTTTGCGATTTTTATCATTTCTTTTGATAAATCAACCCCGGTAATATTTACATTTTTTTTATTTTTTATATAACTGCTTATCTGGGCAGGCCCGCACGCAAGATCAAGAATATTGTCATTTTCCTTTAATAAATCAAGTAAAAAATCGTATGTACCATTATAATTATTTAACTTTCCTATTTTTTGCATAAATTCATTTGCAGACTTATCATAGGATTTTATTGTTTCTGTTTGATTTTTATCCATTATTAAACTCATGGTTTATATTTAGTGTCTGTCCACATTATAGACAGATTCTATAACTAATGTCAATATCATGCTTTTTATATCATTATTTTCTTTTACAGATTTATTTTTGATTATATTTTATGGTAAAATTAATCAATTGTAATTATGCCGGATAGTTAAAATTTTCTCTGCCAGCCTTTTCCAAAAGAGCGCCATAACGGCGGGCTTCCCATTTAGCCATATCAAGGTTTTGCTCCTGCCAATTGCCGCACTCCATGGCAGATGCGCCAGGAATCTTGCCCTCGAAGGCAATTATCCATTCCAGCATTTCTTTTATAAGGGGAAGGATGGCATCTGTATCAAGATCGCCTTCAAAAACAGCATAAAACCCTGTACGACATCCCATTGGACCAAAGTATATTATTCTCTCTGCCCATTCTTTATGCGAGCGCAAGAATGTTGCGCCTAAATGTTCAAAAGTATGAAGAGCAGGTTGATCTATAACCGGTTCCTTATTTGGTTCCTTAAAACGCATATCAAATGTGGTTATTATTGTTGAGCCAAAACGATCTTTTCTGGAAACATAAAGACCGGGTTTTAGCCGCAGATGATCTACCTGAAAGCTTGCTATCTTTTCCATGCTATTATCCTCCTGTATTACAAGAAACCTTCCAATACTATTTTTGTTAAAATATTTTTCCGTACGTTTTTCTCATAATCTATTTCTTCTTTTGTTATACCCGATAACAACGATTTTTTTAGAATTGTATTATCTGAAACACTAAAAACCGCAGCAGCATTTATATTACATATTTTTGCCGATTTAAACAATACGGATGTTTCCATTTCAATACAATTACAGCCCATATCAATTATTTCATCAATATGAGCAAATTGTGCGATTATAGTATCTATGCTAAAATTTTTACCTATATGAAAACCTGTATTGTTTTTTTCGGTTATTTCTTTTGCCTTTGAAATGATTTTATTGTAAAATTCCTTATTTGGATAGTTTTTTTCTCCAAATGTATCGTTTCCGGTTATTTTTTTATCTGTCAAATATCTGCAAGAACCGTCACCGCATATTGAGTATTCGGGAATAACAATATCACCAATTCTGATATTTTTATCAAGCGCCCCTACAGAGCCTATAAAAATTATTTTTTTACACGGCGTACAACCAAGCGCCAAAACTATATCATTTACGTTTGGCGCACCCATACCTGTAACAATATATGTTATTTTAAGTTCGGCTATTGATAAAGTCCATATTTTAATTATGCCATCCAAATTTTGAATTATGCCGTCTAAATGATTGTTAAATAATTCAGGTTTCCATAAAGGGGCTATTATAACATTACTTTGGATAAATTCAGGTTCACAATGAAATACAGAATGAACTATATCAATAGAATCTGTGCCAAATCGTTTATTTGCATTGAGTATATGCTCATAGATCATAATCTTAACCTCATTTTTGACGGTATTCTAAATTAACAATTTTGTCAAGTATTTTAATGATAATATTTTACGATTTTTCTTTATTTAGCGCCATTATCCCGTATTTCATTATTATATTTGGTTTTTATATATGATATATAGGTACATTCATATAAAATTACACTAAATATTATATTTCCGGTTTTTAACCAATGTTCCCAATCCAATATCCCATAATTTCTTGTCAATATTGCCGTATATATTGGTATAAATAATATTGGTAATAAAATTATCCAAATAATCTTTTTTGTAAACTTTTTCTTTTCTACAAGCATAATACCTGTATTTATTAAAAATATAACTATAATTTCCAAAAAAATTATTATGCCTAGATATATATAATATTCTGTAGTTATATGCAACAAAATGGAAATTAAGCGAGAAAAGAACATAAATGGATATATTGCACGAAATAAATTATCAGTCGTATATTTTATAAACACGACAAGAATGACACTGTAAAAAAGAAGATGAATTATTATTGTCTTTATTTTATTTTTTACATAATATTCCATATACAATAACCATATAATAAATAAAGCATAAATCACAATAAAAGCAATGTGAAAATAACTTAACCAAACAAGACCTGTCCAGTCCCTTTTTATTACTTCAAATATCCATACTTTTTGAGAGATTGTCGCCAGAAATAATATTGAACATACAATTTCCTTTTTTATTTTTAATATACCAATACTATACCACAAAAACGTTCCATAGATAATGAGCATACAGAATATTCCATATATCATAATATGTTTGAATTGCCAATAATACCTTATTTCTCTTATTTCTTCCAGGAGCATAAACAAGATTAATAGAACTATGGAAATATAAAATAATAAATTAGATTTTATTTTCATTTCCTATATATTATTATATTTTATATTCCTGTGCAATATATTTTAAACTCAATTTAGGGACAATTGCACATAACGTTCTAGGTATACGATGTTTTGCCAGTCCGGATAAGGGCTTGCGAAGCAAGACCAGGGCTGGCAAAATGTGGGTGGAGGGAGGCGTGGGAATGGAGCGTAGCGGAATGACCTAGCCGACCGGAACCCCGGAGCCGCCGAATGGCGGCGGAGCGTATACCGATTGTTATATGCAGTTTGCCCCATATTCAATTTGTTATCTTTATTTAATAATTATCATATTCAGAGCTATCATCATCAATTTCTCTAATAAATTGAATCATTCCGTTTGGAAAAACTTTATAAACATATACTTTCATATAATCCCTATAGCCATCTAGCATTTCAATTATTACATAACCATTGCGTTGTTTTATTCTACATAAATCGAATTGGTGTCCATACTCGTCTCTATAAGCTACTTCATTTATTAATCCATATATTCCCTCTTCGTTAGATGTCAATATTTTTCTGTGTGGAGGGACTATGTCCCTTGTAGAAATCCTTTCATTATTTATATATATTCTTATATCCCTAAGTGTATAAACTGGTCCTATGGAACTGGCATTTACAGGTGTGCGACAGGAAAAATAATCATCTACTCCGTTTTTATCAATATCGGTGATTATTGTTTGCCAGGCTATATTTCCTCCAAACGTATACCCCGTTATGTTTCCATATTTTATTTTATACCAAAAACTCCAAAAACCATTTATTTGTTCATGATTCCATGTGTTCTCCAAAATTTCTATTTCATCATGTATACTTAATACAGCCACAACGGAACTATCCCTGTTTGGTTCTGATCTGACATTTACCCTATATTGAAAAACATGATATTTTTCACCCACATCAAATATTTCAGTAAAATAATTTATGTTGGATTCCTGACTGAACAATCCAAGTGGCATTAACAATAAAATAATCAGAAAACGTTTCATCTAATATAATATATATAATTTATTTAGATATAAGTCAAGTATCTAGGGACAATTTAAAAGGGGCAAATTGCACACAACTCCATATACACGCCGTAAAGTATCATGCGGATCCCAAATTTGCGTTATATACGGCGCAAAGCGTTGTATAAACACAAGCGGCGCGAGGCGTCTGTCCCCGATACTGGTTGCCATTTCCTGTAATTTTCAGTATAATTCTTATAGAGGTAAAAAAATATTGACAAACGCCAATCGGCTGTATGAGGAGCTTGGGACTTTTTTCATATTAGATGGTATTATTTTAGAGTCGAAGAAGGAGAAAGTAAATGGCATATGTAAAACGAGCCGTAATGACCCAAAGGATTGTTGATATATTATTGGAATTCGGTAATTTTGTCCACCAGAATAGGAGTTATTTTAGCGGGATCAATAGCATAACGGATAATGTAGATAAATACCGTACAATTACTCAGAACCAAACGTATACACGGGAAATGATTAGGAAACTGAAGGACGATGCTCTGCTAGAAATGTACAGAGATTGCGGTGCTTTAGCGGAAAAATATAATCTTCGTACCAGAAGAAGGACGTATAATTGGAAGAGAGGCAAGTCTTGCAAACAAGGAATTTGCAGAAAAAATTATACCTTTTATTACTAGCTTTTCGGGAATTTCAACAGCTAAAATGAGTGATCTGTTGAATGAATTAGAGAGAACAGATAATAATGAATAAAAGAATTATTCTAAAAATCATTAGTATAATCTATAATATTAAAAATATTATATTTAAAATAGGTTATTTCATGATTATTTTTTTTGGAATGGATATGGTCGGAATTTATCATGATTTGTTCGGTTTTTACATAATAAAAGAAAAATATGGCATTATTTTTGTTGGTATTGGTTTTATTCTTGCAGTACCTGAATATTATTTTCTAGCACGAGAAGATGAAAAAAAATATGGAAAATACAATTCTAGACTTAATTTTTATTGGATAACTCATTTACTTGCAGGAATATTTTGTATAATAATTCCTTTTTTATTATAATATCATATTTATTATATATGCCGCCGTAAGGCGGTTATAATTTTTTTTAACTGCCAGAAAATGCAAGCCCCAATGGGCTTTTGGTCTGCCTCAAGCAGACCAAAAAGAACAAAATTGCCAAAAAGCCACAATAATTTGCTCTTGAACCTTTAAAAATCCTATAATACAATATTAGGACAACTGGCATATAACGTTTTGCCTGTTTTATTTCATATATTTGACTTGTTCGGCAACTCGGTTAGTTGTCGAACAAGTCTTGCAAAATGCTATGCATTTTGCTGTTTTTAATCTGTCTCTTTCAAATGGAATTGACATAACCAATGCCTCGATCATTTCAGTATAATGAGGTATTAACTTCAATATTATTTTGTCAAATTCATCTGCTTCCTCTTCAAAATGATCTTTAACAGTTTTAATTCTATCCATAAAGTATATCTTTTCTCCAACTAATAAATAGCTATTTTTTAATATATTGTCAATATATTAAAAATCAATTTTAAGCGTAACTGGCACATAACATTTTGGCTGTAACTAGCCACCTACTGGCGGCGTACATTAACAGTCCTGTTATGCGAAGTAACCACCAGTTATATTTATCTTAAGTCATTATTATAAGAACAGATAAATCTTATTTCAGTATTATTTATTTCAAATTTATGATAATTTATCTAATCATAATTGTCCAACTCATTATAATTAACTGGTGGTCTATTCCAATATTCCAAATACCCGCCAAAAGCCCAACCTATCTGACCTGATTTTAATCTTACTTTTACCCACAATGAATTTATTCCATCTATTGTTTCTTCAGGACCTTCTTCAATAATTTGCACAGTATCATATACATTTAATGTTGTAATTTTTGATGATGAAATACTTGGTTCATCACGAATATTTAAATTTTCAAAAGTACTATATGTATGATCAATAATAAAATGTTTATTTAATGGTTCAATAAAATCAATAAACGTATCTGTATTTCCCCCAGGGGCTGGATTCATTTGATAGTAAACTTTTATTACTGTTCCTTTTGGTAAATCTGGTATATTAGAACTACAATCTATTGGCAAACCCGGTATATTAAGACTATATCTTATTTGAAGAAAATACCATCTTGTTGGATCATTAGTAAATAGGAATAATTCAGGTCCCCTAAATTCATAACAATTTTCAATAAAATGCGCTTCCATAGCAAAATACCTATCACGCTGCCCAGTATTAAAATAATGTCTTCCAGCTTCTTCATGTGTCATAAACAGGTATATTGGACTATAAACATATTCTACCCATACATACCCTATACTATTATTATATTTAAATTTATACCAATAATGTATATTCTCATCTTCCATTGTTCGTACAATTTCCTTTTCAAGTATTTCTGAAAATAATTTTATTTTACCTATTACAGAACTTTTAAGATTTGGCTGCGAATAAACTGGCTTATCTTCTATAACAATAATATCGTTATTAACAACAATATCATCATTATTATTATTTTTAAATTTACTTTGACAAGAAATCAGAATAATAAAAATTATAAACAAACTAATAGAAAAAACATTCTTATTCTTCATTTTTGAAATCTCCTTACAATTAACTTATATTTAAGCAGGTATACTTTATTTTGTCAACTATACATTCATGAAATATTATTTTGGTGGTTATCTCACCTAACATTCTGGCTGTATGCGACGTTTTTTTGTGCGCGATAGAAAAATTACGAAGCAATTCCAGCAACCGCAAAAATGTGGCGGAGAAAAACCGCACAAAGGGCGTAGCCCGACTGCGGTTTTTCGTAGCCCGAGCCGCCGAAGGCAGCGATGCAGTTACAGTCCTGTTATGTGCCGTTTGGCTTTTAGATATATTTCTATTCTGTAAAAATACACCAATAAACACCAAATTTATCTATTAATGAAGCCATATGAGGACTAAAGTCACATGG
>JAITUY010000129.1 GCA_031286095.1 Treponema sp.
CTCCGCGCCCTCTGCGTGAGGATTTTTGGTAATAAGTCATTGTGAACATTTAGCTGTTACAGAGTTCTAGTACTATGACAGCTAAAACTATACTTTGTTTTTTATCTCGCAGAGGTCGCAGAGGACGCAAAGACGCGGAGAAATGCGCTTTGCTTCATAACTGCGCGTTTCCTGCTATGCTTTTTTATTATTCTATAAAAAGAAAAATAACATGAAAGGAATACAAGTTAGCTAATCACCCTTGATACTTTGCGCCTCTGCGAGAGTCTTTTTTCGATATCCCCGCGCCTCCACGAAAGCATGTCACGAACTATTAAAGCTTAACTTTACCGTCAAGAAAATCCACAGAAAAACGGATTGACTCGCCTATTGCGCTTTCAATGTCATCATCTCTTACGCCAAGCGGGTTACACCCGTGAATCCTGTCTATGTAAGTTTCCGCGCTGAATATATCCAGAGATTTAGGCAAATAAAACTTGCTTCTAATTTTATCGCTGTCTTCAAGCATTTTTTTTTCTATATATTTTATTTCAGATTTTATAAGCCAGTTGGGAATTGTAATTATAACCCTTTCCTGCATTCCCATGTTTTTATGAACAATTGCAAGAAACTCCTTCCATGGCATATTGTAACAGCCTATAGGCCAGAGCTTTCCGCCCTTTGTTTTTTCCAGAGCGCCGGCGATCGCCTGAGCGGACTGACTTCTTGTTATCATCGTCGTTCCGCCCTTCGGAAACATGGTAACGATTTTCATGGCGCGTAACACTTTTGCAATAATTGTCCAATCAGGTTCGCGCCCTGGCTGTACCCCGAAAACACACGGAAATTCAAGAACGGCAACATTGAAGCTGTCACTGGCAAATGACAGAGCCGTCTCCTCGCGTTCCCTGTGGCTTCTGATATACGGATGCCAGCGGGACAATTCCATACGCGGCCATTTTCTGTCGAAGTATGAGAGATAAGAACCGCAAATTACCGTGCGATTTACTCCGCACTCTCTTGCGATGAACAAAAGTTTTTCCAAAGAAGTAACATTATGCCCGTTAATACCGGCGGCAAAAACAAATCCTTCACAACCGTAAAAACATTCGCGTATTTCATCATCAGAAAGCATAAGATAGTCTTTAAATTTCAATTCCATTTGAGGAGGAAACTGCGCGCCTTCGAGAACAGGGGGCAAGGCTATAGCGCGCACTTCATGTCCCCGCGCGATTAATTCTTGTGCGGCAGAGATGCCTAAAAAGCCTGTTCCGCCTATTAAAAATACTTTAATATACAAACTCCGTAATTAAAATTATATCATATAATTAGTATAGAATTTATTTCCCCTACTCTTGCGTATATATATAATTAACCGGAACAGCACATATATTTCTGCCGTTCTGTACAAGCTCATTTCCCGTATAGATGATAACTCCATTAACAAACCTGTCTCCTGCCGTTTCTTTTAGGGCGGTCATATTGGCAATGTCCTTTTCATTTATTAAAGTTGTTCGGAAACTTCAGTTCCTGAACAACTTCATAAAAAAAACGCGGTTCTGTCGAACTTTCGGACTAAAGTCCGCGTTCGCAGGCTTATAGCATGAAAAACCGCAAGACTTGAGAAACAACCAACTCGAACCGAAGGTTCGCAGTTGCCGAACAAGTCCATTGTACCGTCAAGCTTTACTTCTATTCCAGTTATTTTACCGCTTGATTTTTCATATAAAATCCACTTCCTTTCCCTGATACGGGATCGTCAAATGTAATATAATTTATTTTGTTTCCGGCGGATAAATTCCTAACAAGAGCGGATTTCCCGCATTGCCTCATTCCGCTAAAATACACAATAGGTCTTGTTTTTACGGTTTTATTAATAAAGTTTTCAAGCTGTCTGTGCAAATATGTCATTTTATTCTCTATTTTATTGAATTATATTCTATATGTTAAGTGTTATACGAAAACTTTTAGAAACAACTTGTTTTAAGGTTCCTTATTTCAAACCCCAAACTTATTCAAATCCACTTTTCCCTCATCAGAAACTTTTACCCCTTCTGCGCGAAGGAATTTAATCTGCAGTTTTCCGCCCTCCCCTTTCAAAGCAATAGCGCCGTCAGAACGGATTATCCTGTGCCAATGGAGTTTGTATTTTTCGGACATAGAATGGAGAACTCTTACTGTCTGGCGCGCCCCGTTGAGAATACCCGCCTTTAAGGCAACATCGCGGTAACTGCAAACCTTGCCTTTTGGGACTGCTTTAATCTGCTCAATAATGCGGAGGGTGTTTTCTGTCACAAAAAACTTATCTGGTTTCCTCAGCGGATTTTACCGACAACACATTCATACCGCGCTCAAGGGCTACAAGACCGGTTCGCGCAAGTTCAAGGATTCCGTACGGGCGCAAAAGGAGCAACAGACCGTTAAGTTTTTCAAGATTGCCGGTGGCTTCCACAGTAATCGTAGCCTTAGAAACATCGACAATGCGGGCGCGAAAAATGCCGGCAATTTCCAAAACGGCGGGACGTGTTTTTTCGTCTGCGCCTATTTTAACTAAAATGATTTCACGGCGTAGACACGAAAACGGGTCCAGCTCGCGCACGGCAATTACGTCAATCAGTTTTTCAAGCTGTTTTACAATCTGTTCCAGTATGCGCTCTTCGCCTGTTACGGCGATTGTCATTCGGGAAATGGAAGAGTCTTCTGTCTCGCCTACAGTAAGGCTGTCAATGTTGAATCCGCGTCTGCTGAAAAGCCCCGATACACGGCTTAAAGTTCCCGCCCTGTTTTCTACAAGAACCGAGACAACGTGCTGTTTTACACCCGCCTTGCGGCTTGCTCCTGTTTTACTCACGACTTCTTTCTGGGAATTATATCTGCTATCTGCTGGTTAATTGCGCTAAGTGTAGCTCGAACACTCATTCCCTTATCAGTCGCATCCTGATATCTGCCCATCGCCAAATCTATTTCCGCCTGATCCGTGGTTTCGTAGGCTTTTTTCACTTCACGGTTCATTTGACCGTAATCCAGTTTCAACTGGGAATATCGCGCGCCGTTAATGTTTCTTTCAGTTTCCTCAATTGCCGGCCTTAATCCACCTATAAGACTTTCAGCTTCGCTTTTTGATCTGGCAATCCCGCTCTTTCCGTCGGCTATCGCCCTTTCAGCCGCGGCTATTGCCTCCGCCGCATGGGTTTTTGCCGCGTCATAACGCTTGGAATCAGCCTCTACCTGCATACGCCGTAGTGAGTCCCGGGCGCGGGAAAGACTGCCGCCGCCGTATAAAACTGCCGCCTCGTCATTTTCAGCCCGAAAAACAGCTTCTTTGGCGCTGTCCATCTCCGCTATTGGCGGCTTGGCGCAACCTGCCAAAAGAACCAAAATAATAAAACCTAATAAAATAGATTTAAATTTCATAAATACTCCTTATCTTAATTATACCATATTATGGTGATTTTCTCAAGTGAAAGCCCCTTGATCAATCTCCTTTCAACCTTTATTTTCTATAATATATGAGAATAATCTACTTTTTAAAGAACATACTTTTTATTTGTGAATTTATTATTTTTCTTTTTACAGCCAATATTATGATTTTTCGTAGCATTTATGAATTTGGTCTTCCCGAAATAACGTTTGCGGCATCCACAGCGCTGTTTCCGCTTATGGCGCTTTTTATGCGGCTGGACAGCGTTCGTTACAGGGTTTATATGCCCCTGTTTACAGCTGGAAAATGTATCGGTATTTTTTCCGTACTGGGCTGGTCTATTATCGCCGGACAGGTTAAAATAAGCGCTGTCCTTTCGGGGTCTGCGAAAATCGAATCGTTTTTATTGTACAGTTATTTGTTTTCCCTGATTGTTATTCTATTAATTATCAGAGATGAAAATATCAAAGATAAAAATCTAAGCGAAAAAAAATTGGAGGTTGAGTGATGCGTGTTATTCCAATAGCGAGCGGAAAGGGGGGCGTTGGTAAATCTCTGGTTTCGGCGAATCTGGGGGTAGCCTTCGCTCAGGCGGGAAAACGGGTAGTATTAGTAGACATGGATTTAGGAGCGTCTAACCTTCACCTTGTTTTGGGACACCATTCGCCCCGTATGGGTATCGGAACATACCTTAACAATACCAAATCAAGTTTCGCAGATGTCATTACCGATACCGATATACGCGGTCTGCGCTTTATACCAGGGGATAACGAAATACCCGGAACGGCAAACCTTTCCGTTCCTCAGCGCAAGGCTCTTGTAAAACAATTGCTTGCCCTGCAGAAAGAAACCGACATATTGATACTTGATCTGGGGGCGGGAACGCATCAATCCATTCTGGATTTTTTCCTGCTCTCCAATCAGGGTATTGTCGTTTCCGCGCCCGCGGTAACGGCGGTTTTAAACGCCTATGTCTTTCTAAAAAACACCGTATTCCGCCTTATGTTTAACACCTGTAGCAAAGGTTCGCCAGCGCGCGCTCATCTGGAAAAAATCCGCAAGGACAGCGCCGGAGGGCATCATAAACTTTACATTCCAAAAATGCTCCCGGAAATAAAAAAGATCGATCCTGAATCTTATGAAAAATTTATCAAAAGGCTGGAGACTCTGCGCCCGCGCTTGATAATGAATATGGTAGACGAACCGAAGAACGCAGACGTAGCGATGAAGATACGGCGTTCATGCGAAGAATACCTTGATTTAAAAATTGAACACATGGGTATCATCTACCGCGACATGCTTCAAGATACCGCGCTTTCTTCCCGTTTGCCCATAACGCTGTACAAACCGCAGTCGATCCTTTCCCAGGCAATTTACCGCATTGCCGATAAAATTCTGCAAAGTCCCGAAGATATGTACACGCCTGATGACAGGCAGATAGACGAGAGTTTTCAGGAAGCGGAACTTGAGGCGGAAATTGATTTTGACAGCAAGATGGATTATGTTGAAGACCTGCTTCATTCAGGCGCAATGAGTAACGGCGATTTAATTGAAACGGTCAAATCCCAACAGCTTGAAATTTCCAAACTTAGAAAGGAACTTAACTTTGTAAGGCAGAAACTTACTCACGCGGCACAGCAAGGTTTTAAGGTGTAAGTATGTTACTTTCAATTCCTTTTCCTTCGTGGCTTAAACCGGAAATAATACCAGGTCTGCCGGTGCGCTGGTACGGGCTGATGTACATACTCGCCTTTGGAACCGCGTTTCTTCTGTACCAAAGGCAAATTAAAGAACGCAATTTTCCGATGTCGGACGACAATTTGTCGAGTATGTTCGGCTGGGGTATATTTGCCCTTATTGCCGGAGCGCGGCTCTTCTCTACTTTAATCTACCACGGCGACAGCACATATTGGCGTCAGCCTTGGCTTATCTTCTGGCCATTCAATAAAGGAAGGTTTACGGGACTAATGGGAATGAGTTATCACGGCGGCGTTTTTGGCGGACTGTTAGCGGTTGTTATTTGGGCAAGAGTAAAAAAAATGAATTTCAGGGAACTTGCCGATATGTTTGCGGCAAGTATCCCGCTTGGTTACACTTTCGGGCGGCTTGGCAATTTTATAAACGCGGAACTTTACGGTAGAGTAACAACAGGTCCGCTTGGAATGATCTTTCCTGACGCTACCGCGTTGCCCGCAAGCGAAAACTGGGTAAGAGAAGCCGCCGAAAAAACAGGCATAGCGATAACGGGCGCTTATGTAAACCTTCCCCGCCACCCTTCCCAGCTTTACGAAATGATTTTTGAGGGCGTAATACTCTGGGCTATTATCTGGCTATTCAGAAACCGCAAGCCGTTCAAAGGCTTTTTAGTTGGCCTGTATTTCCTCGGTTACGGCTTTTTCCGCTTTTTTATCGAATACTTCCGCGAGCCGGATTCACATCTTGGATACCCTCTTGAATTTGTAAAAAGCGATCTGCCTACGGCATACGTGCATCCGCCTTTCAGCTTTTCCACAGGGCAGATTTTCTGTTTTTTAATGATTTTATTCGGCGTCGTATGGCTGATTATTACCAGCCGTCTTCCCGAAAAAGAAGTAATCCGGGTGTATAATCAGGAAGAAAAGTCTGTAAAAAAAGAAGCGGCCTCTCCAGAGCAAAACAGGCGGCGGAAATTACGTAAAAAGTTACGGTAACAAAAGGCCGCACTTTCCGTTTTACCCTCTTGAAAACAAATACCTTTTTACAGTAACATAAAAGCACTGTTATTCAGAAACTTCCGTTTCAGAATAACTTTCTTAATTAAATTCAGGAGGAATCATGACTATTTTAGATATGCTTGAGCAAAGCGGAGTGCTTACCATGCTTGGCATGGGAATCGTGTTCGGTTTTCTGATAATAATGGTTATCGCCATAACTTTAGCAGGAAAAATAATCGGAAAATTTGTAAAAGACGATGGAGTTAACGCCCCTCAAAAACCGGGGGATAACGCGATACCGGCCGCAATAAGCGCCGCCGTTAATGAATACAGAAAAAACAATTAATTTTTAAGGAAGGAAAATATGCCTAAAGTAAAACTTACAGACCTGGTACTGAGAGACGCTCATCAATCATTATTCGCTACCCGCATGGTTACCGCGGATATGTTGCCAATTTGCGACAAGCTCGATAAAGCGGGCTTTTTCGCGCTGGAAGCGTGGGGCGGAGCCACTTTCGACTCCTGCATAAGGTTCTTAAACGAAGACCCTTGGGAGAGGCTCAAAAAGCTTAAAAAGAAACTGCCCAATACAAAAATAATGATGCTTTTGCGCGGACAGAATTTGCTTGGCTACAGGCATTATGCCGACGACGTTGTGGCGAAATTTGTTGAATATGCCGCAAAAGACGGCGTTGACATCTTCCGCATTTTCGACGCTGTAAACGATCCGCGCAATTTTAAAATGGCGACCGAAGCGGCCAAGAAAACAGGCAAGCACATTCAGGCGACAATTTCCTACGCCGTAACGCCTTTCCATACGATTGAAAAATACGCAGAATTCGCCAAACAGCTTGTAGACATCGGCGCGGATTCAATTTGTATTAAAGATATGGCGGGTCTTCTTAAACCATACGAAGGCTATAATCTTGTAAAGGCGATCAAAAAAGTTACCGATTTGCCAATCGAAATCCACACTCACGCCACAACAGGTATGTCGGTTGCGACTCTTACCAAATGCGCCGAAGCGGGAGCGGAAATTCTTGACACTACAATTTCTTCAATGTCTATGGGTACAAGCCACAGCCCGACTGAGACAATGGTAGAAATTTTAAAAGGGACAGAGTACGATACCGGGCTTGACACCAGCCTGTTACTCGAAATTGCCGCTTATTTCCGCGAGGTTCGCAAAAACTACAAAAAATTTGAGTCGAGCTTCCTCGGCGCTGATACCCGTATTTTGGCAAGTCAGGTTCCGGGCGGAATGCTGAGCAATCTTGAAAGCCAGCTTAAAGAACAGGGCGCTTCGGACAAAATTGACGACGTGCTTAAAGAAATCGCCGTTGTTCAAAAAGATTCAGGCTATCCTCCTCTTGTAACTCCCACAAGCCAGATTGTCGGAACACAGGCTGTATTTAACGTGCTGTTCGGACGCTACAATAAACTTTCCGGCGAATTCCAGGACTTGGTCGCGGGAAAATACGGCGCATGTCCCGCCCCCAAAAATCCCGACGTTGTAAAAAAAGCGCTTGACGCTCTTAAAATGGAAAAAGAAATCACCCACCGTCCGGCAGATGACATTCCTTCCGAATATTCCAAACTGGAAGAAGAAACCAAAAAACTTTTAGGTACAAGCGCCGTAACAACGGAGGATGTGCTGACATACGCAATGTTTCCGAAAGTTGCGCCGGACTTCTTCAAGAAACGCGCCGACGGTCCTGTTGTTTTCAAACCGGAAGCCGAAGCGCCAAAAGCCGCCGCTCCTGCCGCGGCGGGACAGGCGGCGCGTTACTCTGTAAACGTAAACGGTTCCAATTACGATGTGGTTGTCTCTCCGGCGGGAACTGTAACCGCCGCTCCGGCGGTAGCGCCTACAGCCGCGCAAACAACAGGCGGTTCAACAATTCCCGCTCCTGTAGCCGGCACTATACTCCGCTATGCCGCGTCTGAAGGCGCTCAGGTAAAATCCGGCGACACCATAATGATTATTGAGTCCATGAAAATGGAACTGGAAATAAAAGCGACTGCCGCAGGTCCGGTTCACTTTCTTGTCCCAACAGGAACACAGGTTGCGGCTCAGCAGGCTGTCGCGCAGATTGGCGGAGGTTCCGCGCCCGCGCCGGTCGTATCCGCACCCGCGCCAAAAGCGGCTCCAGCGCCAACAGCAGTCCCTTCCGGCGGCGGAACTTCAATTCCCGCGCCTGTTGCGGGAACAATTTTGCGTCACGCGGCAAACGAAGGCGCGCAAGTTTCTTCAGGCGATACAATCGTAATAATTGAGTCCATGAAAATGGAACTGGAAATAAAGGCAACTGCATCTGGAAAAGTTCACTTCCTTGTTCCGGCGGGAACACAGGTAGCCTCTCAACAACCCATTGCAGAAATTTTATAAAGGAAGGAAAAATGTTAAACCAAAAGAATGACCCCGTATTTGTCGTAAAAATCTGCTTAATAGTTTTAATTGGCGTTTTTGCGTTTTCATTTATCAGTTCCGCATTTAACGCAAGAGCGTTGGCTCAAACCGCCGCGTCAACAGATGACCTGCCCTCGTTCAAAAATCCTGACGGCATTCTCCCGAACAGTCAGGATATTCCGCGGATAAATTTTCTCGGCTTTGTCAAAGAGCTTGGAAAATCTACAGGTATTAACGCTTTTATAAACAATATTTCAAAAATGTTAACGCCGGCGGGAATTGAATTTACCATGAAAGGCTGGATGGAACTTATAATGGTCTTGGTAGGCTTCCTTGTCATTTATCTTGGGGCGGCCAAAGGTTTTGAACCGCTTTTGCTTGTTCCAATCGGTTTCGGCATTGTGTTCGCCAACATTCCTTACGCAAATATGGGGGCTCAGGGCGTATGGAATGATACTCTCAAAATATGGGAACATCAGGGATTTCTGAATATTATTTACAACGCGGGAATAGGCAACGAATTTTTTCCGCTGATAATTTTTATCGGTATAGGGGCAATGACGGATTTTGGTCCTCTCATCGCAAACCCAAAAACAGCGTTGTTGGGGGCGGCGGCTCAGTTCGGCGTTTTCGGCACTCTGTTCCTTATCAGTATTGCCAACTATCTTCCCACTGTTGCCTTCAATCTTAAAGATGCCTGCGCAGTATCAATAATCGGCGGAGCGGACGGGCCTACGACAATTTATATCGCGGCAAAACTTGCCCCTCATCTTATGGCGACGGTAGCGGTAGCGGCATATTCCTACATGGCTCTTGTGCCGATGATCCAGCCGCCAATTATGAAACTGCTCACAACAAAAAAAGAACGGCTTATCAAGATGAAACAGTTACGTCCTGTTTCCAAGACAGAAAAAATAGCGTTCCCATTGATAGTATTTTCACTGGCGATTCTGCTTATTCCGCCGGCGGCTCCTCTTATCGGGTGTCTTATGTTCGGCAACTTTATCCGCGAAATCGGCGTGGTAGACAGACTGTCAAAAACGGCGCAAAACGAACTGATGAACATTGTATCAATGTTCTTGTCTTTGGGGGTCGGTAGCCAGATGACTCCTGAAAAGTTTCTTAACTCTTCGTCGCTTATTATCGTAGTAATGGGACTTTTGGCTTTCTGTATAGCTTCCGCAACGGGCATTCTTGTAGCGAAGTTTATGAATCTCTTTCTTAAAGAGAAGATCAATCCGCTTATCGGCTCGGCGGGAGTTTCGGCGGTTCCAATGGCGGCGCGCGTTTCAAACAAAGTCGGTCTTGAGTATGATCCAGGGAACTTCCTGTTGATGCACGCGATGGGACCCAACGTAGCTGGAGTAATAGGAACAGCCATAGCCGCTGGAGTTATGATCGCGGTTTATGGCAAATAGTAAACTGTGGTGATGTCCGAAAAGTCATACCTGCGGTCTGCAGACTTGTGGTCTGTTGAAAAACTTTTTCGGACACCTTCTCTAATAAAGTTGTTCGGAAACTTCAGTTTTCCGAACAACTACCAATAAAAAAGTATTTTTGCAGGGCTAAAGCTTGCTTTAGCCCGAAAAACCGCAAGACTTGTAAGACAACCAACCGGGTTGTCAAACAAGTCCATTATAAAATTGAAACATTCTATATGAACCCTGCAAGTCAAAATATCAAGTATTTCTTAGTAATATGTTTTTATAGGCTTTAGAAGGGTTTTAAGCGTACAACGATATGAAAAAAGGTTCGTGATAAAAAAATTTTCAATTTTTTTCATAAAAGTCTCTTCTAAAGTCATGCAAATTTCACGGACGCACCGTATATATTGTTGGAGGTACATTATGAAGAAAATTATTTATGTTTTTTGCGCCGCTTGCCTTGCCCTTGGTTCCTGTTCCACGGGCGAAGGGGCGGCAGGAGCGGCGGCAAGGCTGTTCGGGGGCAGTTCGGAGGCTCTGCTTTTTCTGAACTGCAGGGCGGCTTCGGAAGACGAGGTTCAATTTGAATTTTCCCGACCGGTAAAAATCAAATCTTTAAGTTTTGAACCTAATATTACTGTCGTCTTGATTGAAGAAGGCAGTACGGTAAAGGTAAGGCTGAATGAAGTTCAACAGCCGGGAAAGGAAATTACCGCGGATATTTTGGCGGAAGACCCGGACAGAAACACTATCAATGTGTTAATTCAATTTCGTGCAAGGAATAACAGGATGCCGGAAATAGTAATTAACGAAATTTGTACGGAATACAGCAATTCTGCCGCCGGAAAAAAAGAAGAATTTATCGAATTTAAAATGAAATCAGACGGTAATCTTGGAGCGATACGGATGGTTATCATGGGGAATACAGATGCTACAAAAAAAACTGTTTATGAGTTTTCATCTGCCGAGGTTAAAAAAGACGAATACGCCATACTTCATTTGCGTACTTTTGATCAATCTAATAAAGACGAATATGGAGATAATCTTGATGAATCAAAGGGCTTAAACGCATCGCCAACAGCGCGAGATTTTTGGATGCCGGGAGAAACAAAATTACTGCACAAAACCGCCGCGATCTATGTTTTGGATCAGGACGACAGGGTAATTGACGCGGTAATGCTATCTGAAAACGCTGACAACTGGTGGACTAAAGATTATTTTGCCGAAACCGCAGAATTTTTATTCAAACAGGGAGCGTGGAAATCCGCCGACGGAAAAATCTGCGGACCTAAAGACGCGGTAATAAGCGCAGGAACAACCAATACCCGTACTGTCTGCCGCGATGAAACTGTTGAAGATTCCGGCATGGCAAAAGACTGGTACGTTACAGCAAAAAGTAGCGCGACTCCAGGAAAGCTAAATAATCCAAAACGCCTAAATTGATTTTAAATAAAGTCCTTAAACAGGGCTTCGATTTCGTGTTTATGGGCGGCGCCGGTTCTCTGGCCCGCCATTGCTCCGTTTTGGTAAACAAACAGCGAGGGAATTGAAGATACCCCGTGCATTTCGGCGAGTGAACCTTCCTCGTCTACATTGATTTTTCCTATTTTAAGGCGTCCTTCGTATTCTTCCGCCAACTGATCCAGCACAGGCGCGATCATTTTACACGGTCCGCACCATGGAGCCCAAAAATCAATCAGCACCGGAACAGGCGATTCCAGAACTTCGGTTTGAAAACTGCCTGCGGTTATTGCAATACTGCTCATAAATCCCTCCCCCTTTTATATTGTCCTACAAAGAGCAGAATTTAACAAGGGGGAAAATTGTCTGTATAATTGACACAATTTCATAAAAATGCCATGATCGAATATGGAAGCTCGCGATATTTTTCAAAATATATCCCCAATCGACCACCGGTATTCCGTTTCTGAAGCGGAAGTTTACAAATCCCTTGTCCCATGGATTTCCGAAACAGCATTAATTTCCTCCTGTATACGCGCGGAAATCGCCCTAATTTTTGCGCATCTTAAACTGCGCGGCGAACTGACTCCCGCCATAAGGGCGGAACTGGAAAAATGTACGGCAAGCCCCGAGGAAGTTTATGCCGAGGAAGAAAAGACACGCCACAATATAAGAGCGCTGGTCAATGTGCTAAAGACAAAGGTCCCGTCAAAAATCGCGCCGCTGGTTCATCTGGGCGCGACAAGCGTCGACATTCTTGACACAAGTCTTTCATGGCGCATTGCAGGAGTTACGCGCGAGGCGGTTCTTCCTCTTCTTAAAAAACTGGAACTCCTGCTCTGCTCCTTTGCCGAAAAAGAAGCGGACACGCCGCAGGTCGGGCGCACCCACGGACAGCACGCCGTTCCAATCACTCTTGGGTTTGCTTTTGCCGAATATGTTTCGCGGCTTGGCAAGTCGATTCTTGAAATTGGAAAACGATCAAAGGAATTAAAGGGCAAACTTTCCGGCGCGGTGGGAGCGTACAACGCGACAAGCATGATTGTAAAAGACCCTCAGGAACTTGAACGTATCTACCTTGCAGAACTTGGGCTTGAACCTTCCGAACATTCCACTCAGCTTGTCGAGCCTGAATATCTTTTGCGCCTGCTGTTGGAATTTAACACCGCGTTCGGAATAATCGCAAACCTTGCGGACGATCTCCGCAATTTACAGCGAAGTGAAATAGGCGAAGTGCGCGAAGGGTTTTCAGCGGATCAGGTCGGCTCGTCTACTATGCCTCAAAAGCGTAATCCTTGGAATTCGGAACATGTAAAAAGTTTATGGAAAGCGTTTATGCCGCGCGTCAACACGTTTTTTATGGATCAGATAAGCGAACACCAGCGCGATCTTTCCAACTCGGCAAGCCAGCGTTTTATTTCTGATTACATCGCCGGATTCTGCCTTGCGGTTTCGCGTATGTCAAAAGTTATTGAGGGGCTGGGCGCAGACAGGGAAAGACTGCTCGCCAATTTGCGCGGCGGCGGTATTCCCGGCGGAGTAATGGCGGAACCCGCCTACATACTGTTAGCCGAAACCGGAGTTTCAGACGCGCACGAAGTTATCCGCAAGGTAACGCTTTCCGCCGAAAGCAAAAACATCAGTTTTGCCGCCGCGTTAGCAAAAGAGCCGGAAACGCTGAAAAAAATCAGCGGCAAAATGGCGGAGTTAGGGCTAATACCCGCGCGCGCGGAAAATTCAACCGTAGAGGCGCTTTCATTTTTTGAAAATCCGCAGGCGTACAGCGGGCTTGCGTCAAAAAAGGCAAAAACACTTGCAGAAAAATATAAGGCGTTAATGGGGGAATAAAATGTTTAACGAAAGCTATTCTTATGACGATGTTCTTTTACAGCCCGGATATTCCGAAGTTCTGCCAAAGGAATGCGACATAAAAACCGTTCTTTGCGATGGCATAAATTTAAACGTACCGGTAATCTCCGCCGCTATGGACACTGTTACCGAGGAAAAACTTGCAATCGCAATCGCGCTGGAAGGCGGGGCAGGCGTCATTCACCGTAACTTAAGCCCGGAAGAACAGGCGCATCAGGTGTCAAACGTAAAACGGTTCTTAAATTGGATAATCGAATCGCCCGTAACAGTTCAGCATGATTCCTACGTCCGCGATGTAAGGGCGCTCGTAAAAAACCATGGAGTGTCAGGTCTGCCTGTCGTGGACAGAGAAGGAAAATTAAAAGGAATAATCACAAACCGCGACCTTCGTTTCTGCCGTGATGATTCCCTTCCCGTTATCGACGTGATGACGGAGGAAGTTGTAGTTGTAGAAGGAGAACCGACTGTCGAAAAAGCGCGCGATAAGTTTGACGAATTCAGGATCGAAAAACTTCCGGTAGTGGATAACGAAGGCAGACTTAAAGGGCTTATCACCGTAACGGACATGGAGAAGCATGAAAATTTCCCCAACGCGGCGACCGATAAATCGGGAAGACTCATCGTGGGCGCGGCAATTTCTCCTCAAGATTTTCAGACGCGCCTTCCCCTGCTTGTAAAGGCCAGAATTGATTTTGTAGTTCTTGACACCGCGCACGGCGATTCAAAAAATGTTATGGACGCGATTCGTAAAATTAAAAAAGAATTTAATATTCCCGTAATCGGCGGAAATGTCGCCACCAAAGAAGGAACAAAAAAATTAATAGACGCGGGAGCGGATGCAGTTAAGGTGGGCATAGGACCTGGATCAATATGCACAACAAGAGTTGTCGCCGGAATCGGAGTGCCTCAGTTTACCGCTGTATGGGACTGCGCCGAAGAAGCGTCAAAATCAAAAATTCCCGTTATCGCGGACGGCGGCATAAAATTTTCGGGCGACATTACCAAAGCTATCGGCGCGGGGGCGGGCGTTGTAATGATCGGCAACCTTTTCGCCGGATTAAAAGAAGCGCCTGGAAACGAAATTATTTTTGACGGAAGAATTTACAAAGAATACAGGGGAATGGGAAGCATGGGAGCCATCGCTGACGGCGCGGGAGATCGTTATCAGATCGGCAAGGACGAAGAACCCGTGCCGGAAGGCATTGAGGGGCGCGTCCCTTACAAAGGCGAACTTCGCACTTACTTGAACCAGCTTGTCGCCGGATTGCGCAAAGGCATGGGTTACTGCGGGTGCAGGAATATACCGGAACTTAACAAATACCGCAAATTTGTAAAGATTACCGCTTCCGGTCTTCGTGAAAGCCACCCTCACGACATTACCATCACGCAGGAAGCGCCAAATTATTCACGCTTATAAAGATGTCAAACAAACCTTTAACAGACAAACAACTGGCGCAAAAACTTGATTTTTGGTACGAAAAAATCTGCACTAAAGATTTTATCGCGAACGACCCCGTTCAGTTTCCTCGCCGTTACTCGAAAAGAGAAGACGTTGAAATCGCCGCTATTCTTACCGCGACTATCGCGTGGGGAAGGCGCGACTTAATACTGCGCTCGGCTGAACGTATGTTTGCGATAATGGGAAAAAGCCCGTTTTCTTACATTAAATCGCACGAGTATAAAAGACTGAAAAATAAAAATGTTCACCGCACTTTTTTTGAGAACGACCTTAAATATTTTTGCAAAGGCTTTGAGTATTGTTATGAGAAATACGGAAACCTTGAAAAACTTTTTGCGGGCGCAAATAGCGTTTGGGAAGGCATAGCCGCTTTCCGCGAAGAAATGGCAAATGGAAACAAGGGCGAATACTCCATACACATCTCCAACGCGGGAAAGGAAAATGAAAACGGTTCCGCATGCAAACGGCTGAACCTCGCCCTGCGCTGGCTGGTACGCGGAGGGCCGGTAGATTTAGGCTTATGGAAAAGCATAAAACCTGCCGCCCTTTTTATTCCATTGGACGTTCATGTCGCGCGTACGGCTAGGAAACTTGGACTTTTAGAGCGCAAGTCCAATGATAAAAAAGCGGTAATTGAATTAACAGAAAAAATGAGGGGGTTTTGCGCCCAAGACCCTGTTAAGTACGATTTCGCACTTTTCGGCATGGGCGTGGGACAAAAATAGAGTTAGGCGAGCCTGTCCTGAAAAGTATGTTAATGAAAATCTAGATTCTTTCCCCATTTCTACACACTTTTCAGGATAGGCTCGGTTACAGTCCGTTTACGCGAAGCGGCGCACCTTGCTGTCATTATTAAAATTTATTACATCTAAATTATAAATATTTTCCGTTTCTAAATATGAATATTTACATTCTGAAAAAAAAAGTTTTTTCGGTATTATTTAGTCTTTTTTTTGTTATTTTAATTGCTTGTTCAGATTGATCAATACCTATCCAGTTCCTATTTAATTCTTGAGCGGCAATCAATGTAGTACCGGAACCGCAGAAAAAATCTAATACCATACTCCCCTCATTTGAAGATGCTAAAATAATTGATTTTAGTAAATCTATATTTTTTTCTGTTGGATAACTAGGATATTGATA
>JAITUY010000008.1 GCA_031286095.1 Treponema sp.
CCCCACAAGATACAGGGTATTGGCGCCGGGTTTGTTCCTTCTGTTTTAAATACCGGAATTATAGACGAGATTTACAAGGTAAGAAATGAGGAAGCGTTTGAAACTTCCCAGTATCTTGCAAGGACGGAAGGTTTGCTTGTGGGCATATCATCAGGCGCGGCGGCATTCGCGGGAACGCAGATAGCAAAACGCCCTGAATATAAAGGGAAAATTGTTGTTACGGTTTTACCTGATACAGGCGAAAGATACCTTTCCACTGCGTTATACGACAGTCTGGAAAGGAAATAGGAGGAATTGTCTCCGCAAAGAGCGGAGACTTTCATTAGACTAGCCGCTCATGCGGCTTAATTAGGAGAATAAAAGATGAGTAGTTTTATTGACAGACCGCGTTATGCCTGTTCTTTGGGCGGGGCGCTTGCGACATTAAGAGCGATACCAAGGGCGATACCTGTTATACACGCTTCGGCAGGCTGCGGACAAAATCTGTATCAGGCGTACAATTCGGGCGGAGCGTATTTGGGCGGCGGATATTGCGGAGGCAACGCGCTTCCCAGCAGTAACGTAGTTGAACGCGACATAGTGTTTGGCGGAGAGGAAAGATTACGCGAACAGATAAAAACCACCCTTGAAGTTATGGACGGCGATTTATACGTTGTTCTTTCCGGCTGTATGGTGGAAATGATTGGCGATGATCTTGACGCCATTGTTTCTGACTTTGAGGAAGAAGAAAAGCCGGTGCTTGCCGTACATACGCCGAGTTTCAGAGGGAATTCCTATTTAGGGTACGACCTTCTGTTGAGCGCCATTGTAAAAAAATATATAACCAGACAAAAAAATAAAAAGGCTCAGAAGGTTAATGTACTTGGGATTGTTCCGTCTTTGGACGTGTTTTGGGAAGGCAACTTAAAAGAGATAAAACGCCTGCTTAACCGCCTTGGGCTGGAAGTTAATACGTTTTTCGGCGAAGGCGAAACACTGCAAGACATAAAGAATGCGGGCGATGCCTCGCTTAACATTGTGCTTTCCGGCATATTCGGCGTACAGACTGCAGAGGTCTTTCAGGAATTGCACAGTATTCCCTATATAACGACAGATTTGCCAATCGGCGCTCACGCCACGGAAGATTTTTTGAAAAAAGTTGCCGCCAAACTGAACATTGCCGGCGGAGTTACGGACGAGGTAATAAAGAGCGAGAAAAATTTGTTTTACAGTTATATTGAGCGTCTGGCGGATATTTACAACGATATTGATTTGCAAAGGTACGCGATTGTGATAGGCGACAGTAATTACGCTCCGGCAATTACCAGATTTTTGTCGGACGAGCTTGGGTGGTTGCCTGAATTAACTGTTGTAACGGATATGCTTGAAGATAATCAAAAGGAAAAAATTGTATCGGGGCTTGACGGCTTAAAGTCCGGCTTAAAGGCAAATGTTAAATTCGACACGAACACGTCATCTGTAAAAAAATATGTCGCGGAAGCATGGGAGCGCAACCATAACGAACGGTATTACGACTCGATGACTCCGGCGTTTATTGTAGGCAGTGTGTTCGATAGGGATTTGGCAGCTCAATTTAATTACCCGATTTTAACGGCATCATTCCCCGTAACAAACAGGATAGTTTTGAATACCGCTTACGCTGGAATAAACGGCGGATTGCGGCTTACGGAAGACATATTAAGCATACTGGTCGCAGGAAGAGAGGAGGAAGTGTCTCCGCAAGGCGGAGACTTCGATTAAACTAGCCGCTCACGCGGCTTAATAAGGGGTTAAATTATGAATTATTTAAACGCAAAATCGGCTCCGGCAAGGGAAGACAGACACAAAACAAACATTGCTTTTGGCGGAACCGCGGCAAAAATGAAGGGTTGTTTGCAGAAGGATTGTTTCGGGAAAGACGGTTGTCTTAACCTTTCCAGCAGAAGTTTTACGCAGACTCATGGCTGTCAGTTTACGTTAAGCCTCGCCATTTTAAATTCGATCCGCAATGCGGTTATCGTCATGCACGCTCCTATCGGCTGTGGTATTTGCAGTATAGGAAACGTAGGCGTAAATAAAACGTTTAAGCAACTGCGCGATCCTTCCGCCGAGGGGGTTATTTGGCTTAGCACAAACCTTGACGAAGCGGACGTAATAGGCGGCGGTGAAAGAAAATTGCGCGAAGCGGTGTTATACGCTGACAGGGAATTAAGACCAGAAACAATAATCGTTGCCAACGGATGCGTTCCCGCCCTTATCGGCGATGACGTTGACAGCATACTGTCGGATTTGCAGGAACAAACGGCGGCTGTTATAGTGCCTATCCACTGCGAAGGATTTAAGACAAAAGTCATGGCTACGGCATACGACGCCGTGTATCACGGCATCTTAAAAAATTATGTGCGTCAGCCAAACCGTGAAAAATATATTGTAGAGCGCGAGTTTGAGGAAATGGAACGTCAGTACAGAATAAGCAGAAATGTAAATATCCTGAACGTAGGCTCTATGAGCAGGGCGGACGAACTGGAACTTGAAAGGATACTTACAGGTATAGGGTTGAATGTTCGTTTTATTCCATGCTACGCAGAACCTGAAGATTTTTCATATTCACTTGAAACTTCGCTTAACGTCAGCATTTGCGGAACTCACGACGATTACTTTGTTGAGCATATAAAAGAAAAATACAATATACCGTTCCTTATCGATACAATTCCTATCGGCAGAAAAAACACCGACCGCTGGATTCTGCGCATTGCCAAACATTTTGATCTTGAAAAAGAGGCGCAGAGGTTTATCGAAAACGAAAACAGAATCCTTGATGCAAGCCTAGAAAAATACCGCGGCGTATTAAAAGGGAAAAAAGTTTTTTTGGCGGGCGGAGAGGTAAGAATAGTCGCAACTGCGGAAATAATTCAAGACTTAGGAATGGAAGTAACGGGACTAAAGGCGCATCATTTTGATCAATTTGTCGAACCGATATTCGACGCTCTTGAAAATATAGACGACGTGGTTGTAGGCGTGGCGACGAATCAACCCTTTGAACAGGCAAATCTTTTAAGACGTCTTAAACCCGATGTTTTAATTACCCATGTTGGCGGCAACAATATTGCGGCAAAACACGGACTGCCGTTATTCCCATTATTCGGACCATCGTATAATTACATGGGATATTCGGGCGTTTTTGAAATAGCAAGACGGATTAACCGTATTTTAAAAAATAACCAGTTCAACAAAAATCTTGCGGAATATACCGCTTTGCCGTTTAAAGAAGAATGGTACGCAAAAGAGCCGTTCGCGTACATAAAGGAGTAATATGCTTTTACTTAAAAGATTTTTGCCTTTATTAAGCGCGTTAGTAACTTTGCTGGTTCATTTATTAATTCCCAACAGTTCCAAGTTTTTTGGCA
>JAITUY010000021.1 GCA_031286095.1 Treponema sp.
GAATCCCCCATGACGATTCGTACATATACGCGGGAACCCGGAGCGTGTTCGGCAATATTTCTTAGATCGCCCTCGCTGTCGGTTGCGAACATACGCACGCCTTTTTCATAAAAGTACGCTACGTCTTTCGCCTTTTTAATGGTATTCCCGTAAGACATACGGTCCGGCGAAATTCCAAGCGACAGGATTAGATCAAGTTCATAGCGGGAAGCAATATCAAAATTCGCGTCTAATTTGTCAAGCATGGAAAGAATTGCCCTGTCTGGATTTGCCTTGACCGCATAGTAAATTCGCGCGTACGGAAAAGAATTGCGCATTTTAAGGTAATTGCTTTTTATAGCGCGAAGGTTGATAACGATACACGGCGTTTCAAGGTCTTTTGAAAAATCCAAAAACCGTTGCCACTCAGTGTCGGAAATATAATCGCTTCTGTGTATCATGTAAAAACTCCCTGACACGGGACTGCCCGAAAAGCCCTGTGTTTACCGGACGCCGTCTCATTATAAAGTAGTGATTAAGAATAGCATTGTCATTGGGGACTGACAAGAGTGTAATTGTTCGATAGCCCCGTTGGTTATAACCACTTTGGTTATTTAACAAATCCATTACTATAATAAATTTTCTTTTTCAAATTACGGTAAAAATTTTCATGAGATATAAACGCGAGTAGCGCAAGCTGTTAAACTCTGATACCGTTCAAATCCCCCTTTTTTAATTTGCCGATGTTTATGTCTTCAGCAACTGCGCAAACAGCGCCGGCCAAATTTTTTTTCATTTTTATTGAGCCGCTTGAGCGTTTTTAAAAAAGAAGGGTAGTGTAAAATTTCCGCTTTTTATCCGAAAACAAAAGAGATTGGCTTTTTTGTTTTCATCTCCTGACGCGCTTCAAGAATTTTTTGTATAAATTCATAAGGAAGGTCGTTTTTTTTTCGGCGATTTTTCCGATTTTCGCCCAATGTTCTATACTGTCTAGGTATAAAACGGGAATTTATAGGCGCATACACTTCAGCCTAATTTCTTCAGCGCCCTCTGCACCCGCGAAAGTTCCGTAAGGGGAAGTTAAGTTTTTCATTAGAGTTGTTTAAAAACTGAAGTTTTTAAACAACTTTCTTATAAAATTGTATTTTTGTAAGGCTTTAGCCAGAAAAGTGCAAGACTTGTTCAATAATCAACGGGGTTATTGAACAAGTCTATTTAGATAAATATTGTTTATTCATCGCATTCAGCGACTTCGATGTAAATTTTTTTGCCATTTCAAATGATTTTTCTACGATAGCGTTTACTTCTTCGTTATATTTGGCAAAAATCTTTCCGGCGGCGGGGGACAGCGTATTTTCGGGTTTAAGAAGTTCATAAACCTCGACATTAAAAGCTTTGGCAATTTTTACCAGAGTATCCAGATATGGCCATTTATTACCTCTTTCAATATCGCTTAAATAAACGATAGAAAGCTTTGATTTCTCGGCTAAATCGGCTTGAGACCAGTTTCTGCGGCCTCGAAATGTCTTAATATTTCCTGCCAAAGCGGCGCGAACTTCCGTGCTATCCATAACCAATCCTTATTGAATGATAAAAGTATCATCTTTTATGCTTGACAAAGAAACAAACATCATAGAGAATTATATATAACTAATCCGTATAGGATTGGTAATGTTTTTATGTAGAAAGGAGTTTTGTTATGAAAAGCAAGTTTTACGGAATGTCCCTTATTGTTTTGATCATACTGGCGGTTTTTTGTCTTTTCTTTACAGGGTGTGATGAATTCTATGATCCCTATACCAAGAATAATGCTCCGATAACAGTTCCTATCAAGTATAAAATTACAGGTAATGCGTATCCAGTTGTAATTTTTTATAATAACGCAATAAAAACGGTAGAGACTGCTTATAATGTAATGCTTCCATGGGAAGAGTCATTTTTTGTAAAATTAGAAAAAGATGAGGATTATAAAGCTTTTATTTCTGTCTGTTCATTAAATTCATATTATTTATATTGGGAACAGTATAGTTTAACTGCAGAAATATTTGTTAATGGTGTTAAAAGACAATCTGTAAATAGTTTTAGTCATGATGTTAGTGCTAATTTAACCGTAACCGCATCTGAAACGGTTAATTATAATTATACTGATTATATTTATTAAGGAGGGAAATATGACAGTTAATAATGAGGAAGATATAAAAACAATAACGAAAGCCTTGATTCAAGTAAGTAACATAAGTGAAACAGAATGGTTAAATATTGAAAATGCTTATCTTGAAAGTCTTCCACCAAACTCAAATGTGCTGGGAATGTGGAATCAGCTTCATCGTAAAATTGAAGATACAATGAATAGAATGAAAAAAATTGAGTAAAATATTTACTTTTTAAGATGTTGCAATAATTGGAGCATTTAAGGATGATTTAATGAAAAGAATATTTTTTATCGTTATTTTAATTATAGTTGCTGTTACAGGTTTTTCTCAAAACATTGATGATTGGAATTGGGGTGGGCTAGTAATGTTTAAACCAGGAACAACTATTTCTGATGCGATTCTTGCTGATTGGGCTGGGTTTAAGCGGTCTAATTATGGTGAGTATAAGGCTGGGTTTGATATTGCAGTTGATTGGGTTCCTTATGTAGCTCCAAATGTTGGCATTCCGGTTGAATTTGAGGTATTAGTTTCAGTAGACGGAATTAGGGGCTTCGCTATAATAGCTGGTATTTCAGCTGTTCCTCTTCGGCATAAAGAAAAGAGCGGTCTATACCTTACTGTACTGGGCGGCCCTTTTTTTATTGCTTATACTTATACATTTGCTGTAAAAGCATATGCAGGTTATCAATTGGTAACAGATGGTGGGTTTGTATTAACTCCAGCAATTGGAGCAAAATACAATGGTATAAGCGGAGTTTCATTAGATTTAATGTTTGACGTTGGTTTTGCTTATAGAAAAAAATAACCATCCTGAAAAAGAAAAGATGAGCCTGTCTTAAAAATTGTATAAATGGCTATAAAAAAGAGTTGGTAATTGTTATGTCAACACAAACAGACCTGTAACTGCGCCTGTCCGCTTTACAGCCTGAACGTTATTTTCTCCAGCGCCCTCTGCACCCGCGCCAGCGAAAGTTCCGCGCCAAGTATGCGCAAAGACCCGAAAAGCGGCGGGCTTACGCGGCTACCGGTTATCGCTACTCTTAAAGGCATCATCAGATCGCCAAGTTTCACTCCGCGCTTTTCGGCTTCGGCTTTTATAAAATTTTCCGCGTCTTCATCATTCGGAACTTGCGCCAGCGGTTTTATAATTTCCAGTCCGTGCCGTAACAGTTCTATAGTACTTGCAAGATCGCTCTTTTTGGGAATAAACTCGTCCGCCGGCGGAAGTTCCGGCTCGCTGAAAAGGTACGCGATTTTTTCGGGGACTTCGCCGAGAAAGACAAGACGCTCTTTTACAAGCGGCAGAGCGGCGGTAAAGACAGCCCGCTGTTGCGGCGAAGGCTCTTTCCCCTTTTCCCCGAAAAGACCCGCGCCTACAGCGTAGGGCAGGCAAAGAGCGGAAAGCTCTTCGCCGCTTTTCATTCTGATGTACTGACCGTTGTACCATTCCAGTTTTTTGTAGTCAAAAACGGCGGGCGCTTTGTTCAGTTTTTCAAGGCTAAACCTTTGCGCAAGCTCGTCCAAAGTGTAAATCTCTTTTCCTTCCTCGTAAGACGCGCCCAACAGCGCGATGTAATTTAACAGTGCATCCGGCAAGTATCCCTGTTTGCGGAATTCGTCGATACTGGTCGCGCCGTGGCGTTTGGAAAGTTTTTTCCCGTCCTGTCCCATCACCATAGGAAGATGGCAGTATTCGGGGGGCGTCCAGCCGAAACAGCGGTACATGATTACATGGAGCGGAGTGGAAGACAGCCATTCTTGAGCGCGAAGGACATGGCTGATTTCCATTAAATGGTCGTCCACTACATTCGCAAGATGATAGGTGGGAAAACCGTCTGTTTTTAACAGCACGGGATCGGGGTTTACGTCGTCGTTCTTCCATTCAATGCCGCCAAGCAGGTGATCGTGAAAGTGCGTCGTCTCGCCGAGCGGAATCTTCAACCTGACGGTGCAAGCTTCGCCGCTATCCGCGCGTTTTGCCGCCTCTTTCGGATCGATGTTCCGGCAGACGCGGTCGTAACCTGTTTCCGAAGAATGGGCAGCCTCCCTTTCTTGACGCACTTTTTCGATTCTTTCCGCGGAGCAGAAACAGTAATAAGCGTGCCCATTTTCAAGAAGTTCACGCGCGTATTTTTGATACAATGCGGAACGCTCAGACTGAACGTACGGACCAAACGCCCCCCCGTTATCAGGCCCTTCGTCCCATTTTACGCCAAGCCATTCAAAAGTGTCATAGAGGTTTTGCACATAACAGTCTTCAGAGCGCGTTCTGTCTGTGTCTTCCAGCCTGAGGACAAACTTTCCGTTTTGACTGCGGGCAAAGAGATAGTTAAAAAGGGCTGTCCTTATTCCGCCGATATGTTGAAGCCCTGTCGGGGAAGGCGCGTAGCGGTCTCGTACTTTCATGTACAATATGGTATCATATTGTACACAGGTATAAAAAGTGGTATAAAAAAAAGAGAGGGGAAATATGGCAAAAGAATCAAAATCGAAAGGGAAAAAACAAAAATTAACGGACAAGCTTTTTTTCAATCTGAAAAACTGCTGGGAAGGCGTTGACTCAAAAACGGAAAAAGAGATTGAGGAATTTGCCTCGTCATACAAACAGTTTTTGGACAGGGGAAAAACCGAGCGCGAGTGCGTTGAGTTGGCCTGCGAAATGCTTGAGAAAAGCGGCTTTACGGACATTCAGACTTTAAAAGACAGGCATTTCAAACCCGGAATGAAGGTGTATCAAAATATACGCGGCAAATCGGTTTTAGCCGCGATTGTGGGGAAAAAACCTGCGATAGAGGGGTGCAATATTCTTGGCGCGCACGTTGATTCGCCCCGTCTTGATTTAAAACAAAACCCGCTTTATGAAGACAGCGATTTTGCCCTGCTTGACACCCACTACTACGGCGGCATTAAAAAGTATCAGTGGACGGCTATCCCGCTCGCCATGCACGGCGTATTCATAAACGCGGACGGGAAAAAGACATCGATAAGAATCGGCGAGGAGCCTGGCGACCCCATGTTCACGATTACCGATCTTTTGCCTCATCTTGCGAGAGAACAAATGGAGAAAAAAGCATCGGAAGCGGTGGAAGCTGAAAACCTTGATATTCTCGCAGGCTCGCGTCCGTATGACGACAAGGACGTGAAAGAAAAAGTTAAACTTGGCGTTTTGTCCTTGCTTAACGCCCAATATGGCATAACGGAAAGAGATTTCGCCAGCGCGGAAATTGAATTTGTTCCCGCCTTTAAAGCCGTAGACATCGGTATCGATCGAAGCATGATAGGCGCTTACGGTCACGACGACCGCTGTTGCGCTTTTCCCGCCATAAAAGCCCTGACCGCTCTTGCGCGCGAAAAAAACGCGCCGGAAAAAACCGTTATCTGCTACCTGTCGGACAAGGAAGAAACAGGTTCCGCCGGAAACACGGGCGCGCGATCTTCCAACTTTGAAAACTTTATCGCCCTTTTCTGCGAAAACGAGGCGGCTCTGCGCCAGTGTTTTTCGCGCTCCAGCATGTTGTCCGCCGATGTAAACGCGGCTTTTGATCCCACTTACGCGGGAGTCTTCGACAAAAAGAACTCGTCGTTTATGGGCAAGGGGCTTGTGCTGACAAAGTACACGGGTTCAGGCGGCAAGTACGGCGCAAGCGACGCGAACGCGGAATTCTGCGCAAAAGTACAGGCCATTATGAACAGGAACAAAGTCCAGTGGCAGTTCGGGGCGCTGGGCAAAGTAGACAAAGGCGGCGGCGGAACAATCGCCCTTTATGCCGCCAACTTGGGAATGGACGTTCTTGACTGCGGCGTACCCGTTTTGTCCATGCACTCGCCGTTTGAAGTTATTGGCAAGATCGATCTTTATACGACGTACAGGGGATATATCGCTTTTTTGAATGACGCGTAAGGTTACTCTATAAGCATTTCATTAATAGAGTTGTTTGGAAACTTCATTTTTCCGAACAACTACCAATAAAAAAGTATTTTTACAGGGCTAAAGCTTGCTTTAGCCCTGCAAAAATGCAGGACTTGTAAGACAACCAACCGGGTTGTCGAACAAGTCCAATAACACAAGGACGAGTTTTTTATCTAATGCCCAATCGTCGGTTTAAGATTTACAAGTCTGATATTGTTCCACTATCAAACTCATTCAAAAGTTTCGTTGTCAATATTATCGGGGAGCAATAATTTTACGCTTTGTCCGCGGACTTTTTTGCAAAGTCTTCGCTCCAGCCTTGCCGAGGTATTTTTTTCACCTTTAATTATTAATGCGTCTTTTCTTTATGGTCCGTAAATTCCACTTTGTCTTTTATATTCAATTCATGCAGAATTTTTTTGGTAATCTGATACCGAGGGAACTGCCGGTTTGTACAACATCAACCAACATAATTATATTTTAATCACATAGATTTGTGGTCTGTGTTCTGCCAAAGACATATTATGATTCGATTTCGTATTTTTGAATAATATCGTTAATTTCCTTGATAATACGCTGTTTAATAAACAATAAATCCGAAACTACCGTATTCACAGGCGTCTCTTCCGCCGGATATTCAAGAAATAACTGATAAGGAAGTACATTAAGAGCCTCAATAATACTCTGGATAACTTCAGGGGAAGGGAAATTTTTCCCGTTTTCAACCGCGTTCAAATAATTTGGGGAAATATTTATCATTTCAGATAATTTTAACTGGCTTATCTCTCTCTTTTTTCTCCAAAACCTGAGATTTTCTATAAATATTCTCTGAAAAGCAGTCATATTATGTATAAAGTTAATCTTATTTTTAAATCTCGAAACACACCCTAAAACAGTTGAAACAACTGTATTACAGTTGACTTGTCGTGTTGTTTATGTAATTATTACAGTTGTAATCCATGTATTGGATTGGTTTTTTAAGTTTTTATGGAGGAAATTATGAAAAAAAGGTTTTCACAAGACTCCGGTAAATTAAAACTTTTTGTTTTAATGGTGTGTTTTGCTTTGATTTTTTTAGGGTGCGGTGAGCCGGGTATTGATCCCGGCGCCGATCCAAAAGATAAGCCCAACGAGAAGCCCGTACCTGCAACAGTTACAAGTGTAGTTGTAAATCCCTCAACCGCGACTGTCGCCAAGGGCGGAACAAGTACTTTTGCCGCCGCAGTAAGCGGAACAGGCAATCCGCCGCAGACCGTTACATGGACTATTGAGGGGGGATTAGAAGGAACTACTATTGAAAACGGAATTTTGAATGTAGCAATGGGGGAAACCGCGACAGCCCTTACTGTTAAGGCAACATCAACATTTGATAATACTAAGTCCGGTACGGCGGAAATTACCGTTCAAGGAGTCGCTACGGTTTCAAGCGTAGCCGTAACCCCCTCCGTGCCGGAAGTTATTTTAGGAGGCGATTCCGAAACCAAGCAGTTTGCCGTGATAGTAACAGGAACAAATAATCCCGCGCAGACTGTAACATGGGAGGTAACAGGGGGAGGAACGGGAACTTCTATAAATAACAGAGGTCTTTTGACTGTTGCAAAAAACGAACCCGCGGCAACTCTGACTGTTACAGCGACTTCCAAAGTGGACAATACCAAGTCCAGTTCAGCGGAGGTTACCATTAGAAGAGTTTTTGAGGCGGAACCCTGTTCCGAGGGAATAAAATATATTGTTCATCTTGATCTAATTTCCGGCGGAACAGAAAGTCTTCAATATCATGATCTGTATTTCTTAGAACAATGGTATGTATCCAAAGATGAATGGGAAATACCTACCGGAAAGTTTTTCAGAAGAAATGAAGTCGAATTTATTTATCCGTTTGTAAGACCTGGAGAACCAGTTACTTTTTATGTTGATTTATCCTCAGGTAAAACATTGGAAACAACTGTAACGCCAACAAACGGCATGGGAAAAATAACCTTTGCAGATAACCGGACATTGACCTATAACTCAGGCACAAAAACAATAACATACAATAATATGCCCGTCCCTGTTGTTCCTTCCAATTCAAAAATACTTGGAACAGATTGGGAATGGCAATTCTGGGTTGGAAGAAACTGGGGCGATTCTTATTATGCAGGCGTTATTCATTTTGCCGGGAATACCAGCAGAAAATCTATTACATTTGACGAAAATACGTTTACTAATATTTTACCTTCAGAGACTTTATATGCTTGGGATAATGCTTTATCTTTGGCGGGCAGACTTTCCGATCAAACTTGTTTTGTTCAGGTTTCATTCCGTATAAACTACGATGGATGGGATTATGCATTTGGAGCTTTGTCTGTAGACCTGCCAAATGGGGCGTTTAAATTTCCTCATTTTGACCCTGTAGCAGATGGATTTATTGGTATTTACAGCGCGTTTGAGACGAATGGGAATATATATATTTGGGTTCCATTTGGTGTTTACAAAGACGATGACCTGTGTGTTGAAATTAATTACAACTATTATGATGGTTCTCATGAAATAGATTATGCGTTTTATATAGACGGGAAGCAAGAATATAGAGGTGAAAACCCAAGGTTCTGTTTTCCTGTAAACAAACTCGGCACAGGAAAACATTACGGGCTTGCGGTTGTCAGTATAGACGGCGCAATTTTTTCTAAAGAATTTGCCTTTAAGGTGTATGAGTAAATAAGGAGTAAATTATGAAACACATAAAAATTATTATCAGTCTGTTAACCTTAACAGTATTGTTGGCAGGCTGTAGTTTTTTTGATGAGCCGGAGAAGTTTGGCAGTCTTGCCAATAGCAGTGATAAAGCGCAGGTAAAAGTGAGTATAGGCGGTAACGCCCGCACTATTCTTCCTGACTTCGACTGGAGTTTCAGCAAATATGTTGTGAGGGCAGAGCCGCACGGCAGTAACAGTCATAGCGCGCCAGCCGATATAACGATACCAGGCAGTTACTATGGGGCAGATATATCCGTTTTTTACGGAGAGTGGATATTTACTGTTACCGCTTATGTAAGTGTGGGCGGTTCTGATTATCCTGCGGCGAAAGGCAGAAGCGCTGTCCAGTATTTGTATGATTCTGATTTCCATTATGTAGAAGTGGCTGTAAATTTGCCGGAAAACAGCGGAACGGGAACATTTGAATACAAAGTAACCTATCCTTCAGGCGGAACAGCCAATGTAAGCCTTGAGCCTCTTAACAGTTTAACAACGCCCGGAACTACGATAGTTATAGATAATGTTTCTGCTACTTCTGGCTTAACTACGAGTAAAAGCGACGTCGCAAGCGGCATGTACTTTCTGACTGTAAAAGCGGCAAAAGGCGGCAAAACGGTTATTCGTAATGAGGTCGTGCATATTTACCAAAAGCTTACAAGTAAAGCGGACTTTATTTTTACAAAACTGGATTTTGGGGAGAATTCCATAAATCTTGGCGGAACGATCAATATTAAGTTAAATGGATCACAGCCGGATAATGCGAGGCTTCGTTATTCATTTGTTGTCCCTAATTCTGGGAATCAGCCTGGTGATAATCTTCATTATAGTAATTATATAAATTTTGACAGCAATAATGGCAATGGCAATGGTAAATTTAGTTTAATAATTGATGATATACCGGCAGGAGCAACAGGTATTAAATTCTTTGTAGAGGCTACCCGCGACAACAAAATATTCACTAAAGGAATAATAAGAGAAGTACCCAGTATTATTTCCATACCTGTTGATGATAAACTAGATATTAGTCTTGGAAACGTTAATATTACTGTTAATCCACCCGAGCCGCTTGATTTTTCTGCGTGGGTTGACGGCGAAATAACGGAAAAATACGGCGTTGATTGGTATTCAATAAATGTTACTGCCGGAACAAAATACTACTTATGGTGGAATGGTAACCATTATGGGGGCGGAGACGGCAGTAAAACACTAAGTTTTCACGTGGAAGTTTTTGATACCTATGGCTCGTCTTTACTATGGGGTTATGATGCTTGGGATGATCCGTTAATATTTACCGCTGGTTCAACAGGGACGGTTTATATAAGTATTAATGGAATGGGCAATACTGGAACCTACGCCATTGCGTGCAGTACAAACAAAAACTTTCATAATTACGCATTTTCCCCTGTTAACGTTACCCCGCTTAACGCCAATGCATGGGTTAACGGCGAAATAACAAATTACGGCGGTGTTAAATGGTATTCCATAAACGTTACTTCCGGGCGTGATTACTATCTTTGGTGGAATGATAGCTATGATGGAGATGGCTCTAAAACACTTGATGTTGACGTATATGCCTGGTATGACAATGAAGAGAAGATTATTCCTTCTTCGTGGAACACTGACAGTGCGTGGAATACCCCATATGAGTTTACCGCCGCTAAAAACGGCGTGGTCTTCATCAGGGTGCGTCCTTACAGCGGCAATTCTGGGACCGGAACTTATGCCATTGTGTACAATACAACTGGATATAGACCATAATTAGAGTCGTCTATAATGCGGACACATTATAGACAGACTCCCTTAAAAACCGCATTTTCGCCGGCGAGAAAATGCATGGTTTGTTCTCAAGGTAACCAACTTTGTGGACAGACAATAATTAATTGATAAAGGGCTGTCCGAGAGTTACTTCTCGAACAGCCCTTGTGTTTTTTAATCTCAAAGAAGGTGTCCGAACAAGTTTTTCAACCATTGGCTGATATGAGGAAATATGAAAAGGAAATTGAAGCTGGAATAAAACAGGAGTGTGCGAATAAGTTGGTTAAGAGAGAGATTCCTAGAGGCGAGACTACGTTTTCAACTTATATTTCAGAGCGGAACAAAGCCTTTGCAAAGAAATATGGATGGGAGTACAATGAGGGTAAATTAAATGGCTAAGAAGAAAGAAAAAACGGTTTTTACGTTGCATGATGACGAACCTGATCCATTCGCAATGAGCGAGGAGGAATACGAAAAGGCTCGTGAAGAATATTACAAAAAGACCGAAGCAGAAAGTAAGAAAATTTATACATGGCAAAAAAATCAGAATTTGAAAACACCACAGTAAAAAAAACGGGGCTGTCCATGAAGTAATTCAAGACAGCCCTTTTTATGCGAAAATTCAGGATTTGGGAGGAATATCATGGAATTAACGCCGGAACAAGACAATAAATTCAAGGCTTTATGCAATGAAATTAAACCCGGAGAATTCGGCAAGGTTATTGTCGTTTTCAACGGAGCCCCGCAGAATTTCGTTCAAATTAACGCCGAAAAGACATACCGTTATCACGGCGAGAAAGCTATGCCAACAACAAACCGCAGGTTTGATTGTATGCGAAGGGTACATACCCCGCCCCTATGGGGCGTTTCAAAAAATGTACCGCTGACAAGGTATGTGGGTATGTACCCTGAGACAAATACCTTACCAAAACAACCATACCCCGTCCGCTCTGCGGCGGGGTTGGTTGATTTCTCGGACGCCGCTTTTTTTGCGCAGGCGATCCGTCTTCACGTGCGTTTTTATCAAAAAACAAAGAAATTGTTTTTATGATTTCCAGCGCGCTTAAGCCGGAATTACAAAAAGCCCCGAAAAATGTATGTGAGTTGCTTGATAAATACAATACCGATTGTTTTGAACATATCGAATTGACAAATAAGCTATTGGTTTGGCTGATAAATATATTAGAGTTGTTTGGAGATTTCAGTTTCTGAACGTAATCGCAGGTTGCAAACCTCCTTATAAAAAAACATTTTTGCCGAACTTTAGTTCGCGGGTTTATAGCCCGAAAAAATGCAAGACTTGTGAGATAACCAACCGGGTTGTTGAACAAGTCCACTGTGAACCTTCATCGCTCTTAACGAACAGCGCAGAGTTTTAAAATAAAAAGTTTTTCTGTTAATCAATCAATCCGCCGAAGGGGGCTAGTTCTTCCCAACGCGAGGGTTCCAGCACATCCTTGTCTATGCGGATAAATATTTCCGGCGTAAAGCTTGACGAGGGGTGCAGGGCGTTGTTGGCGTTCAGGTAACCAAGGTTGATACTCGGCGCGCCGGGAGTGTTGCCGATGGTCATTCTTGTCATGGATTGCGGGTTGCGGGTTATTGAGTCCCATGCGCGGGCGGAATCGGCGTAGAGCGCCAATGCGCGCGAGCGGTATTCGCGTTTGCCTGCCTGTTTTGCCAGCGCTTCGTACACAACCCCCGCGTTATTACGCGCCATCATCAGGCGTTCGCCGAGTTCCAGAAATTGGGGATTGTCGTTGGGCAAAAGCACGGGCAGTCTTACACGCTGGTTTTCCAGTATGTCAAGAAGACGGGTATAGTAGCCCTGCGCCGCAAAATAGTCGCCGCGCTTATAAGCGGCGTTTCCAAGGGCAAAAAGGATGCGCCTGTTCAGCGGCAGTTCGGACGCCGCTCTGAAAAGGTAGTCGAGCGCGTTCTTCCAATTCTCCTGCTGATAATACGCGGCTCCCATGCGGTATTGAATTTCGGGCGGCGACCAGCCGTATTTTTCGGCGGCTTGGTAGTTGTTAAGAGCGGCCTGCATATTGCCTGATTTTACAAAATATTCCAAATCCCCCAATCCCGCGTAAAGCTGGCCTAACTGCGGAGACGGGGCTATTAAATTTCTTGAAACAAATTCTTCGTAAAGTTCTATGCCCCTTACAAGTTGTTCTTCGGCGGGAAAAAATTCCCTGTTATTGACAAGCAAATTCGCGTAACGGTAATGGGTGTCTACACGGTTAAGGCGTCTGCGTACGGATTCTTTTTTTGCAAGGTCATAGGCGCGTATCGCGTTTTCTAAAGTCAGCCGTTCTTCGTGAACATTCCCCAAATTGTTATAGTAACGGGCAAGATGATAATGAGGTTCGGGCAGAAACGGGTCTTCTTTGACAGCCTGCAACAGCATGTCGCGCACGCTTTCTATGCTTTCGACATAAGCGTCCCGCACGCCTTTGACTTTTTCGAGCTGTTTGTCCAGTAGATAACCGCCAAGCTCGGCAAGAGACGGAGTGGAAAGCTTGTATTTCTTTTTGTTGTTCTCGAACCACGCCCTCATAGTCAGCGTTTCTTTCAGGTTATCCGTGTGGATAAAGTAGATCATCATTCTTTCCAGAACAGGTCCCATCCACCCGTATGTCTGCAGTATTCTCGCGTAGGCAAAACGCGCGTCTTCGTATTTTCCGTAAAATTTTGAAGGATCAGAATCCGCCCACGCAAGGAAATTGTCCCCCGACGCGAGAAGCCCGTCAAAGTCGTTGGGTTCGTAATCAAGAAGTTCATGCTGTAACAGAGCGTTCGCTTTTTCGTAGTTAAATAAATAATACGTTTCAAGGTTTGCGTAATCCAGAACGCCTTTTTTATCCCGAGGATAGTACCTTAAAAGCTCATCGTATTTGTTTTCCGCAAGCATATAGCGCCGTTGATCCCTAAAGCCTTCGGCGTATGAATAGAACCATTTCTTTTTGTGGTGCAGAACAAACGCGTCATGAAACAGCTCGTTTGCCCACTGATATTCGCCCGCGCTGATACGTTCGTAACCGCGCTTGTAAAGCGATTCGGCTTTTAACGGAATATAAATAAATTTGTAACAAAGGAAGCCTGTGGATACAAGCAATGCTCCCGCAAAGGCGAATATCTTTAAAACCGGAAGGAAATTGTTTACAAAAATATAGGCAAAACTGTTTTTTTCCTCTTCCCATTCCGCGCCGGTGCTTTTTTCGTAACCTCTGGGAATTATAATTTCTTTTCCCAAAATCTGCCCGGCAAATTCCGCCATTTCTTTTACATTAGCCCCGCGGATTAACATTCGTAAAAGTTTTGATAACTGTTGGGGTAATATTACCTGTTCCGCGATTAATTCTTCGCAGGCGACGCGCAGATTAAGCGGATATTTTGCCAGAGTTGCCAGTAATTTATCAAGGTCGGACTGGGAAAGCCGGATTTCGTCCGAATCTTCCAGCGTGTTTTCTTCTTCTTCAACCGCTACTTTCTTTTTCTTGAAAAAACTTTTTTTAGACGGCGGCGGCAGTATTGTAGGAGTTTTTGTTTTTTCAAAAATATCTTCAAGACCGGGAAGATTGAAATCGTCGTCTGAAAAAGTAGCGGAGGCAGACGGCGCGCCGGATTCGGTTTCAGAAGAAGGTTCGTTTTCCAGTTCAATTGATTCAGACGCAAATTCTTCGCCAAAATCCGCCATGTTCAGCACTGCGCTTGAATCTGCCGCGGGCGCGCCCAATGGTTCTGTTGTGTCAATGTCTATGCTGGGAAGACCAATATCCGGCATTGAATCGCCTGTGCCAAAACCAAGGTCGTCAAGAGAGTCCGCTTTTTTGCCGCTACCTTCATCAATGCTTTCGCCGCCAAGATTGATTTCTTCTTCACTGTCCGGCAAACCAAAATCCGCGGACGGAGTTTCTGAGTCTGGAACTAAATCGTCCGGTAACGCAAAGTCTGCGGACGGAGTTTCTGAGTCTGGAACTAAATCGTCCGGCAATGCAAAGTCTGCGGACGGCGTTCCTGAATCTGGAACTAAATCGTCCGGTAACGCAAAGTCCGCGGACGGAGTTTCTGAGTCTGTTCCGAAACTGTCCGGCAGAGCAAAGTCGTCAGACGGCGTTTCCGTACCGGGAACTAAATCGTCCGGCAATGCAAAGTCTGCGGACGGAGTTTCTGAGTCTGCTCCGAAACTGTCCGGCAGACCAAAGCCGTCAGACGGCGTTTCTATTTCAGGCGCGGATTCCGCTTTATCCGGGTTTGACGGTTCGGGAATGCTATCCGTGCTTAAAGAACCGTCCTGCCTTTCGCCGCCAAGATCAAACATTTCTTCTTCATCGTTTTCGGACGTAGGTTCTTCGGGGGAAAAAACTTCAGGCGTAAAATCTTCGGCAGGGAAGTCTGCGGATGTAGGTTCTTCGGGCGGAAAATCCGCAGGCGCAGATTCAATTTCATCGGACAATCCAGACAGCAAATCCGCGGGTACGGAAAAATCATCGGCAGAAGGGGTAGTTTCTTCAGAAGTTGAGTCTGCCGGCGGTTCGCTGTTAAGAGAGGCCAGAAAATCGTCAGCGGGGAAGGAATCGCCAGTCTGGTCGCCGCTGTCTAATGAGTTTAAAAAATCATCAGTAGAGAGAGTATCTGGCGGTGTAAAATCCGGCGATGTTACATCTGGCGAAGGAACGTCGTTCCCTAAAGGATTTAAAAAATCATCTGAAGACGGAGTTTCTTCTGCCGAAGAGAAATCCGCGGAACTTGACAAGTCGTCAGACGGCGAACCATCGTCCGCAGGCGGGGCGGTATCGCTGAAACCATCGTCTAAAGATGTGTCCGGTATATCAGCCTCCGGCGGCGGCGGGGTATCTGTGGGAACAGAGCCTAAAAACGCGCTAAAATCAAAATTACCGGCCCCCACGTCTGCGACGGTATCTGCGCTCTCAGGCGCGCCGTTATCGTCTGGTAAATCATTAAAGAAATCAGAGGGAAGCCCGGCGGCATTTAAGGGGGCGGCTTCCCGCGCAGGCGGCTCAAAGGGCGGGGCTTCTTTTTCAGGGAGATCGATAGATGTATAAGGCGTATTCCTTGACATCATATCTTCTCTCTCGTTAGCGATGTTGCTAAAGGAGTTTCTAAACTCGTTGAGCGCACTTAATGAAGGCATATTAAGATAATCAATTATCGGCCGATAATTGTAAAGAATGTATGAAAAGGATTCTTGCACTTGCTTTTTTTACTATTATTGCTGTTTTCCCGCTGTCCGCTGACGGGGAAACTTATGAACTTATTGACCGCTTATTGACCCTAAAAGGGCCTTGTGCGCCCTTGATCCAAGAGGATTCGGTGATTTTTACGGCTCCGTCCACCTTGAGAAGGGTTGGGATAGCGTTTGCCCATGAAAATTTTGCAAATATTTACTGGTTTAGACAGCTTTTAATCTCTCAAGACAGGCTTGCCCCTGTTTTATTGCCAGGACAGAAAATTCCCGACCCTTACAAGGATTCGGGTATTCTTTTTTATGTATACAAAGTCCCAGAAGACGTTATGAATCTGGAGTACAGGCTTGTTATAAACGGCCTTTGGACAACTGATCCTCAAAATTCCCTGTTAAAAAAAGACCCGGTTTCCGGTCTTACTTTTTCTACCGTGTACATTCCGCCCAGGTTTTCAAAAGCAAGCCCCCAAAACGGGGTGAACGGCTTAACTTTTAAGTTTTATGCGCCGGAGGGCGAAACAATTACGCTTGCAGGCGATTTTAACGGCTGGGACCCGTTTATGTATGAACTTAAAGAATACCCATCGGGTGTTTACAGTCTTACGCTTGCGTTGCCGCCCGGTACGCATCAATATGTATTTTTCCACAGGGGCAGACGTTTTGCTGACCCCAACAATCCAAACCGCGTTTATGCAAGAGACGGTAGCGCCGCTTCGGTAATTGTTATTCCATAATTGCAAAAATCCGTTTTTTGTTGTAGTATTTTGCAGAGAGGAAAAATGTCTATTCTTAAAGAAGGGTATCCTTTTATTATACCTGCTTTTATTGCGGGGGTATTGCTTGTTGTTGTTTCAGTATTCATTGTTTTTCCGCCAGGGAATATTGCCTGTATTTCGGCCGGCTCTTTACTGATAATTTTCGCTTTTTTTTGCGTTTTCTTTTTCAGAGACCCAAAAATTCAAGTTACGCAAAGCGAGGGGATTATTCTTTCTCCGTGTAACGGAACTGTAATGGAAGTAACGGAAGAAGGCGGTGAAAGAATAATCCGCGTATTTCTTTCGATTTTCAGCGTTCATTTACAGCGCTCCCCTGTTGACGGGACTGTTGTTGACGTAAAACACCAGAATGGAAAATTTCTTGCGGCATGGGACCCAAAGGCGCATATCGAAAACGAGCAGAATATTTTTACAATACAGGGTAGCGACGGCGTATATGCTGTGCGGCAAATTGCAGGTTTGGTCGCGCGCAGGTGCGTGTCGTGGGTAAAAAAGGGCGATGTTTTAAAAGCGGGGGATAAAATCGGAATGATTAAATTCAGCTCGCAGGTTGATCTTCATTTGCCCAAGAAGGCGGTAATAACGGTTAAGCCCGGCGAAAAAATCAGAGCCGGAATTACTGTGGTGGCGGCGAAATGAAAATAAGAAGAGTCCGTTTCAGAAAGCCGCAAAAAAGAATAAATATAAAAAGAGTACATATAAGAGGCCTTACAAGGGAAGAGTTAAAGAAAGGTATTTATATTATCCCTTCCCTGTTCACATGCGGAAATATGAGCTTTGGAATTCTTTCGATAATTATGTCTATCAATGATCATGTTAACGATCATCTTGTTATTGCGGCATGGTTTTTAATCGGCGCGCTTTTCTGCGACATTCTGGACGGCAGGATCGCCAGAATGACCAAAACAACCAGTATGTTCGGCATGGAACTGGATTCCATGAGCGATCTTGTTTCGTTTGGAATAGCCCCCGCAATGATGATGTATATGCTGGTGTTACACACCATGGGAAACATAGGGATTGCCATTGCCGTTCTTTATGTTTTGTGTTGCGCCCTGCGTCTTGCGCGTTTTAATGTTCTTGCGCACACGGGAGAGGTTCATAAGCACTTTGTAGGGCTTCCTACTCCCGCTTCGGCAGGTGTTATAATTTCGTTTGTATTTTGCAATCAGCTTTTGGCTCCTGAAGGAGTTTCCCTTAATTCTAAAACAATTCCGGTATTAATGGAATTTTTGCCAACGTTTTTTAAAGCAATGCCCGTTGTTATCGTTGCGCTTTCGTTTCTGATGGTTTCCAATATTCCGTATGTGTCATTTAAAAAATTAAAATGGACTAAAATCAGAACAATAGAACTTATGGCAGTGTTAATCGTATTGATCATACTAATTGTTATTTTCCCGCAGAATGTAATATTTATTATTTTTACAGGTTACGCCGTATCGGGGCTGTTAATTTATATACCGCGCGTTATTTTTAGGAAAAGAAAATCGCCGGAAAAACAGGTGGAAGTAGATGAATTGTAATCCAGCAAACCCAAAAGAGTCAGGAATTGTAAATATCTGGCAGGAAACTTATCCTGTGCGTTTTGGCGCGATAGACAGATCGGACAGGCTTACATTGAACGCAATGTTTCAATTTTTTCAGGAGGCGGCAATTTGCCATGCGGAGAACCTGAATGTTGGACGGGAAGACATGGCGCGGACAGGACAACTTTGGATACTTTCTCGAATGTCAGTAATCGTGGACAGGCGGCCTGCTTACCGCGAAACTATAACCGTCCGAAGCTGGCCGCGTGGCGGCGAAAAACTTTTTGCCGTTCGTGATTACGACATACGCGACGATGTTGATGTTCCAGTTGTCAGCGCGCGAAGCGGCTGGATTATTTTAGATGTTGAAAAACGCCGTCCGCTGAGACCACAGTCGGTAATGGACAGTCTTCCTCAAAACGAGGGAGCAGACGCTCTTTCCGCATCAGCGAACGCTATTGCATCTCTTGAGGAACGGGGCAATTTGCAAAAAACCGCCGAGAGAAAGGTGCGCTACACAGACTTGGATTACAACGGGCATGTAAACAATGTCCGTTACATTCAGTGGATAGAGGACTCTCTTGATCCGCAGGTTTTAGAAAACGCGAATAAAATACGTTTTGACATCAATTATCTGAATGAGATTCTTGACGGTGAAATTGTCGAAATTATGTCCGCACGGATAGAAGATAATACCTGCGCCGATGCGTTTGCTTTTGAAGGCAGAAAACAGGAAAACGGGCAGGCGGCGTTCAGGGCGGAATTAAGACTGCATGAAATTCATTAAGCGTTTATTCATTGGGCTTGCTCTGGGAATTTTAGTCGTTATCCCCGGACTTTCGACAGGGACGCTGGCGGTAATTTTTAACGTATACGACGGTCTGATACAGATAATTACACCTAACGTAAAAAAAATAATAAAAGAATGGAAGTTCTGGCTTCCGCTTGTAATTGGCGGCGTTGCCGGTCTCGCGTTTATCAGCAAAATAGTTACCGCCGCGTATGACAAGTACCCCTTTCCTATAACGTGGTTTTTTATGGGCGTTATCGCCGGAAGCCTGCCCCTTCTTTACGGCAGAATGAAACCTGCGTCTTTTAAGACACAGTCTTTTATGCGGACAAAGGCGCTACCCGCTCCCGCGCCGTTAATTTGCGCGGCTATTGCGCTGGCGGTTATGATAGTAATGGCAGTATTCAGCCCGGACGAAGGGGTAACTGTTTACACGGAGATTACGCCGCGCCTGTTCGCGCTTCTTGCGCTTGCCGGAGCTTTTTCCGCGATAGCGATGATAATTCCCGGAATTTCAGGCGCGTTTCTGCTTCTTCTTATCGGGCTGTACAGAACGGTTATTCAATCTGTTTCATCTTTTAACATTCCTCTATTGATCCCTTTCGCGCTTGGCATACTTGCGGGACTTTTGGCGGGAGCCGCCTTTGTGCGTTTCCTGCTTTCAAAAGCCCCGTCTGAAACCTACGGCGCGGTTTTCGGGTTAGTAGCCGGCTCTATCGCGGTGCTGTACCCCGGCGGGTTAGGCGCAGGCAGTACGGCAGTAATTTCTTTGATATGTTTTTTCGCAGGCGCTGTTATTTCGTTTTTACTTGGCTGGAAAAAGAATTAATAGAGTTGTTCGGAAACTTCAGTTTTCCGAACAACTCTATTAAGATTTAATTTTCAGCAAGTTGAGAAAGAGGGATAGGCTGAGGACTGTCATTCTGCCCTTCGGTTTTTGCAAATTCTTCCAGCAGTTCCTTTCCTCTTCGGGAAAGTTTTTCGGGTATCTGCACTATCAGTTTAATGTACATGTCGCCGCGCGTTCCCCCGGACGGAACGCCTTCGCCGCGAATACGGAGCAGTTTTCCGCTTTGAGTTCCAGCGGGTATTTTTACCTTTATTGTTTTGTTATCAAGAGTTGTAACATGGATTTCCGCGCCAAGCGCAGACTGGCTTACAGAAACAGGAACCGCGCAGTAAAGATCGCCCGCCTGCCGCTCAAAGTATTCATGGCGCTTAACTCTTATGAATACGTAAAGATCGCCCGCCTGCCCTCCGTTGGGGCCTGCGTCTCCCTGTTTGGGAATTATCACCCGTTTGCCGTTTTCGATACCGGACGGAATAGTAACCATTATCTTCTGCCGTTTTTTCTGCGTCCCCAAGCCGCCGCAGTCCTTACACGGTGTTTCGATTATATACCCCTCGCCGTGGCAAATATGACAGGTGGCGGCTACCGAGAAGAAGCCTTGACTGTGCCTAATTTGCCCCGACCCCCGGCAAGTTGGGCATGTTTTTTTACTTGCCCCGTCCGCCGAGCCGGAACCTTTGCAAGTTTCGCACGCTTCGTTATGCGAATACTGAATTTCAACCTTTGTTCCGTAGACCGCGTCCTTAAAAGGGATTTCGATATCGTAGCGGAGATTTGCCCCCTGCCTTACGCTTGACGAGCCTCCCCTGCGGAAACCGCCGCCAAAAAAGCTTTCAAATATACTGCCAAAGCCACCGTCCCCAAAAATGTCCTCAAATCCGCGAAAATTATTCCAGTCATGACTTTGCCCCATACCCTCGACGCCCGCAAAGCCAAATTGATCGTAAGCGGATTTTTTCTGCTCGTCGGCAAGAATTTCGTAAGCTTCGGTCGCTTCTTTAAATTTTTCTTCAGACTGCTTGTCGCCAGGATTTTTATCAGGGTGGTACTGAATAGCGAGTTTTCTGTAAGCCTTTTTTATCTCGTCTTTAGAGGCGTTTTTCTGTACTCCAAGAACCTCATAATAATCCCGCTTAGCCATTTTTTTTAGAGAGCGGGGAGTTGGGAAGTGGGTTGGAAGCGATAGAGGGAGGGAATAGGTAGCGGGTTATTGTTTGAAAGCGCCGCGTGTTATTTTCACGCTTAGATAACGAACAAGAACTTACTCCTTACACCCTTACTCCTACTTCTTCACTCTTATTCCCTGTTCCCGCTCACAATTCCCCCTATTTAATCACTTCGTAATCTGCGTCCTCTGCGCTCTTGGTGTTGTCTCCGCCCATTGAACCGCTGTCGCCCATGCCGCCAGGACCTGCGCCCATGTCGGGTCCCGCGCCCTGACTGCCGGGCTGTTGACCAGACGCGGCTTGCTGTTTGTAAATCTCCTCGGCAATTTTGTAAGACACCTGTTTCAGCGTCTCGGTCTTGCTTTTGATAGACTGAATGTCGCCGCTTTCAAGAGCTTTTTTCAAATCGGCGATGGCTTCCTCTGTTTTGGATTTATCCGCCGAGTTTACCTTGTCGCCCAAGTCTTTGATATTTTTCTCCGTGGAGTAGATCATCGAGTCGGCTTCGTTTTGCACTTCGGCTTTTTCACGCTCCTTCTTGTCTTCTTCTGCGTGGAGTTCCGCCTCTTTTACCATGCGGTCGATGTCCGAGTCGCTAAGACCGGAAGAACTTTCGATACGGATTTTCTGTTCTTTACCCGTGCCAAGGTCTTTCGCGCTTACATGGACAATGCCGTTAGCGTCTATGTCGAAAGTAACCTCTATCTGCGGAATTCCGCGCGGAGCTGGAGGAATGCCCACAAGATCGAACCTGCCAAGCACGCGGTTTTGGTTCGCCATTTCGCGCTCGCCCTGCAAAACCTGAATTGAGACGGCTGTCTGCCCATCCGCGGCGGTGGAGAAAATCTGGCTTTTGCGCGTGGGAATAGTCGTGTTGCGTGTAATGAGTTTTGTCATAACGCCGCCAAGCGTTTCAATACCGAGCGAAAGAGGGGTAACATCCAGCAACAGCACGTCTTTAACGTCTCCGCCCAGAATACCGCCCTGAATAGCCGCGCCGACAGCGACAGCCTCGTCTGGATTAACGCCCTTGTTAGGCTCTTTTTTAAACAAGTCTTTTACAATCTGCTGAACCGCGGGAATACGGGTGGAACCGCCGACAAGGATAACCTCGTCAATTTGATCCGCGTTAAGCCCCGCGTCCGCAAGCGCTTTTTTACAAGGTTCTTTGGAACGCTCAAGCAAGTCTTCAACCATTTGTTCAAACTTTGCGCGGGTCAGCGATTTTTGCAGATGCTTCGGACCGCTCTGGTCGGCGGTGATAAACGGCAAATTAACTTCTGTTGTCTGCATGGCGGACAGCTCGATTTTTGCCTTTTCCGCCGCTTCGCGCAAACGCTGTAACGCCATTCGATCCTGTCCAAGATCGATACCTGTGTCTTTTTTGAATTCGGCGATAAGCCATTCCATTACACGGCGGTCAAAATCATCGCCGCCCAAATGGGTGTCGCCGTTTGTGGATTTTACCTCGAAAACGCCTTCGCCAAGTTCCAGAATTGAAACGTCGAAAGTGCCGCCGCCAAGATCGTAAACAGCGATAATTTTGTCTTTTTTGGAATCCTTGTTAAATCCGAACGCGAGAGAGGCGGCGGTCGGCTCGTTAATAATACGCTTTACCTCAAGCCCCGCGATTTTCCCCGCGTCCTTTGTCGCCTGACGCTGTGCGTCGTTGAAGTAGGCGGGAACAGTAATTACCGCTTCGGTAACAGCCTCGCCAAGATAATCCTCGGCGGTCTGTTTCATCTTCTGCAAAATAAAGGCGGAAATTTCCTGCGGCGAATATTTTTTCCCGTCAATATCGACGCGGACATCGTCGCCCTGTTCCGTTACGCGGTACGGAACAAGTTTCATCTCGCTCCCAACTTCCGAAAAACGCCGTCCCATGAAACGTTTAATTGAAAAAACGGTATTTTCCGGGTTTGTAATCATCTGGTTTTTTGCCGGAGCGCCTACAACACGCTCGCCCTTGCTGGTAAAACCAACGACAGACGGGGTAGTGCGTCCTCCTTCGGCGTTTTGAATAACAATAGGTTCACCGCCTTCCAGAACGGACACGCACGAATTGGTTGTTCCAAGGTCAATACCTATAATCTTTCCCATTTTTTTACTCCTTCCTTTATATAATAAATATATCGAATTTAAAGGGAGTGGTGAATAGCCTCCCTGTTTAATAGAGTTGAAAAAAAACTTCAGTTTTTAAACAACTTCCTAAAAATCGTATTTTTGGCTCTTGCCTGAAAGAATGCAAGGTAATCCACAAAGAGACCGGCTTTGCGGATATACTAGTCTTCCGGCATTAAAACTTTTACTTTTGCCGTACGGATCACCCTGTCTTTAAGCAAATACCCCCTTGAAAGGTCTTCCCGCACAACCGCCTCGGTTATTTCGGGGGATTTTTCCACCATAAGGGCTTCATGCCTGTTCGGGTCAAAAGGCTCGCCTTCGGAATTAAATCGCTTTAACCCCCACTTGCTTTCAAGCTGGCCTGTCAGCCGTTTTTCTATCATTTTAACACCCTCAAGAAAGGCGTTAATGTCCGACGAGCCTTCTCCCGCCTGAATCGCCCTTTCAAAGTCGTCAATTACCGGAATTATATCCAAAAGCAGGCTTTGATTGGCGTATTCAATCGCGTTTTGTTTTTCCTGATTCATTCTTTTGCGGAAATTTTCAAAATCGGCGGCTTTTCGCAGAAGCTGGTCGCGGGTTTCCGCCAGTTGAGCTTCCAGTTCGGTTATTTTTTCTTCAGGGGTAAGCTCTACTGCCTGTTCTTCGGTGTTTTCGGGGCTATTTGACTCGTTTTTAGCCTCTTCCTGCGCGGTTTCACCGCCGTTTGCGCCGCCTTCAGCGGCATTTTCGGCTGTTTTTTCAGCCTCATTTTTATTTTCTGCTGTCTCTTTTGACATTTCTAATTACTGACACCTCCACAAAATACATTTTAATATTGAGATTTCTATATGTAAAAATAATAAAAATTCCCGCAAGGGTCAAGGAAAAAACGCCGTTTTGCCGTTAAATTTTAGCTTCTTTAAGGTTAAAAGGTTTAAATATTGAGTGAATTTCCTGTAATTTCTTTTTAGTCTTTTTCTTAATAATCTTGTTGTTTATTTCCCACCAGCGTTTATTCATGATAAGTTTCCAGACGGGGGAGCGCGGCTTACCGTAATCTTTTATGTACGAGGCGATGGTTTCTTTGTAAATTTCCGTAAGTCTTTTGGTAATTACCTCGAGCGACCATGCTTTGGCGTGGATTTTGGCTTCTTCCGATTTTTGCCTGTGCAATTCGTCGTTGTCTAGCAACTGCAGAATTCTGGCGGTAAATTCCTTCTCGTCGTTTTTTACCATAAAGCCGCCGTTGTCTCCGCCCATAACCACAAGCGTACCTAAAACGCCGATAGCGACAACGGGAATCCCCGAAAACATCGCCTCAAGAGTAACAAGACCTTGAGTGTCGGTGAGGGAAGGAAAAACAAACACATGGGAAATCGCGTATATAAGGGAAAGCTGGGAGCGGTCCAGATAACCTGTAAAGATACAGGAATCCTCCACGCCGTACTGTTTCGCCTCGTTTATAAAAAAGTCCATGTCCGGTCCGTTGCCAACAATAACCAGAATTGCGTCCGGGTTTGTTTTTAAAACGGCGGGAAGTATTTTTATAAGGAAACTGATGTTTTTTTCTTTTGCGACCCTGCCCGCCATAAGCAGAATTTTTTTTCCAAACGCTTCTGGAAAAAGCGCGTTAAATGCTTCTCTAAACGCCTCAATTTCCGCCTTGTCGTGGATAAAAAGCGCCGGGTCTATGCCTGTCGGCAGAGGAAAAGTTTCGGCGTTAGGTTTATACTTGCGCACAACCGCGTCTATCTGCTGGGTAGGCACTATCACTTTATAGGATCGTTTTAATATGTTTTTAAGAACGCCGCGGATAACGAACTTTACAAGAAAAGCGGGAAACATAGGGAAATAATTAGGAGCGTAATCTTCCCACATGGTGTGAAAAGTATAAATCGCGGGAAGATTATGCGCTTTGGCGTATATAAAACCAAATTCGGCGATAACCATTTCTGTATTGATGTGGATTATATCGGGTCTAAAAATCTCTACCTGTTTGAACACCCAGTACCATTTATCAAATTTAGCGAGGCGGTCCTCTTTTGTAACAAACGCGGGCATTGAAGGAACGCGGATAATTTGAGGATCGTCAGCTTTTTTTTCGTTTTGGGGAGTAAGGGCGGTATCGTAGCCGGAAGGGTAAAAAGAGCAGACAATCATGACTTCATGCCCTTCCTTTATGAGCGCTCTGGAAAAGGTATCAACTGAAACCGTAACGCCGTTGACGCGAGGCCAATAGGCATCCGTAAACATGACGATTCTCATACAGGAGATTATAACATGGGTAATATAAATTTACCATAAAAAAGTAAGAACTATTTAACAACTCTGCTGTAATTATCGATAAAATAGTTATCTCCGTGTTATACTGTAAAAATGAGAGAGGTTATTTTACGTTTGCTTATAGATGCAGTCTGTTCGTCCGAGGGAAAACGATATTGGAGAATGTGTCCGAACAAGTTTTTCAACAGACCTGCGGTCTGACTTTTCGGACACCGCCAACTCTGTTGTTTTATTCTTGGAGCCGGCGCAGAAATGGCAAAAGAATGGTGAAAAAGATGGAGAAAAACGGACCGGAAGATTTGCATGGATAGATTAAAAAAAAGAGTTGTTAGGAAAACTGAAGTTTCCGAACAACTCTATTATTATAAATCCGACAGCCATTAGGCGAAGTTGCCATTGCTTTATATAATTCTATTAATATATCCTTCATAATTTTCAGTATGCGTCCAATCATTTATTTCAATTCCTATTATTTCAGCGATTTCTAGTGCAATTTTTTCAATTTTATCAAAATCTTTATCGCTATATATTTCATATGCATTTAATTTATAATCATAAATATCAATTTTATATGAATATACCTTGCCATAATCTGTAACCATTTCCGCAAAATTAATTAAAACCAAATCTCTAATTTGATCAAATTTCAAAACTATTTTTTTATAAAATTTCCATCTACCTATTATAAAATTAATACATTTCGTTTTAGTATTTATAAGAATGAGATAATTACTATAAAATATTATATCAATTATGAATACTCCTATAAATAATATTAAAATAATTTGCATAAATATATTTGCAAACTTATTGTTCAAATTAATATTCAACCATATATTTTTATCAATAAATGTAAAAATACAAAATATAATCAAAAAAGCAATAACTAAAATATTACCAATAAAATTTTTGCTTTTCTCCTTTATATATATTTTATCACCTTTTCTATATAACATAATAATATTATTTCATAATTTACACAAAACGTAAATGACAACTTGCGTATACCGTTTGTTGAGACTGTCGAATTTATTTTTTCTGGTAAGAAACACTGGACTTGTTCGGCAACCCGGTTGGTTGTATTACAAGTCCTGCATTTTTTATTGGTAGTTGTTCGGAAAACTGAAGTTTCCGAACAACTCTACTTTGTTTTTTGATAAAAAAAATACCTTTAAACTCAAAAAATGACATATATTTTGAGTGCTTTCTCATGCAAAATTATAAATCCGACAGCCGTTATGTGCTGTTGTGCTGTACACCATATTACAAAATGACTGTTTAAATTACTGACACCGCTGGCATTACAATTACTCCTTCTAAGGTTGCGGTTTCCATGTGCCGTTCCAGTTGTTTTCGCCAGAACCGCTATCGCCAGTAATCTCAAGATTGCCATTTACAAATGTAATTGTAATTGGACCACTAGTACTGCCTGATGCTATAGTATATGAATTACCTGACACATCAGTAAGATTCCAGGTAGAGCTCTGGTTACTAGCCTTGAGGGTAGTTTGATTAAAGGTTAACGTGTTGTCAAAGTTATCCCTTTTCCATGTCCCCTCAAAATTTAAGGGAAACGAAGGTTGCGGTTTCCATGTGCCGTTCCAGTTATTTTCGTCAGTGCCGCTATCGCCAGTAATCTCAAGATTGCCATTTACAAATGTAATTGTAATTGGACCACTGGTACTGTCTGTTGCTATAGTATATGAATCACCTGACACACCAGTAAGATTCCAGGTAGAGCTCTGGTTACTAGCCTTGAGGGTAGTTGAGGTAAAACGTAACGTGTTAGCAAAATTATCCCTTTTCCATACTCCATTAAAACCTGATGGAAACGAAGGTTTATTTACTTCTTCATTGTTATTTGTTGAACCATCATCACAGCCCACAACCGTCATTCCAAATACTAGCACTATTGCCAGTAAACCAAAAGATAAAGTCCTTTTCATAAACTACCTCCTTAAATTATTTTCGCTGTAAGGTGGAGCGAGTAAAACCCATATTATAGATAATAGACTTGTTTAATAACCAAAGAAAACATTAAACTACTTAAATGGGAAGGGAAAAAAAGGTAAAGAATGCCAAAGAAGCTCTTTTTAAGCGGTTGTACGGGGTGAAACCTGATACAT
>JAITUY010000072.1 GCA_031286095.1 Treponema sp.
TCAAACATTTTCAGTTTGTTTTTTTGCAGTCTCTTTTGCGCTATTTTTATTCCGTCCCCGATAAACTCCAGCAAAGCCCGTTTGTTGCCAATGTAAGTAATTAGTTGTTTGGTTAAATACTCGCTTTTTTCATGTTTTCTGCCGTGAGCGCATTTTTCCGCGTCATCATTTATAGGCAGTTGATCGTTCATAAAGAAAACCGCTTAGATTTCTACTGTTCCGTCAAAAACTTTTATGCAGTCGCCCGTCATGTAAACGGCTTCATCGGTGTAACGAATGAATAAATCTCCGCCGGGAAGGCGCACTTTAATATCAGCGTCTTTATCGCAGTACTCGTTCAGCACAGCGGCTACTGCCGAAGCGCAGGCGGCTGTTCCGCTTGCCTGTGTTTCACCGCTGCCACGCTCCCATAAGCGGATTCTCAAATGGTTTCTATCCATAACTTTAACAAATTCAACATTTACTCGGTCGGGGAACAGTTGGTCATTTTCAAACAAAGGTCCTATTTCGCCTAACTTAAAATCATCCAGTTTATCACGAAACACTACTGCGTGAGGATTGCCCATGGAGACGCATGTAACTTCGTACTTTTTTCCACCAATAGTTACTTTTCTTTTAATTATACTTTCACCTTTTAGATTGACGGGGATTTTTTCTGGGCGCAATTCCGCTCGCCCCATATTTACCTTGACAGACGATACTGCTCCGTTCCGTGTGGAAAGATGAAGTTCCTTCACGCCGCTTTTAGTATCAATGAGCATATCGCGTTTTTTTACAATCCCGTTGTCATACAGGTATTTTGCGACACAGCGGATAGCGTTTCCGCTCATGCTGCCCTCGCTGCCGTCAAGGTTGAACATACGCATTTTTGCATCAGCGGAATCGGACGGTAATATAAGTACAACGCCGTCTCCACCCACGCCGGTATGCCTGTCGGACAAAAACACGGAAAGCGATTCGGGTGAATTAATTTCTTTGTCGAAACAGTTAAAGTAAATATAGTCATTGCCGCAGGCGTGCATTTTTGTAAAAGCAAGTTTAATGCGCTCGTCTCTCAACTGGTTAATATCAATCAGTTCCGTACTGATTTCGCTGTACCCGGAAAGCAGTCCGTCCGCAAGCGCGTTAGCTGTATCAATTGATGTAAGGCACGGCACTCCAAGAGAGCAGGCCTTCCTGCGAAGTTTCACGTCGTCTAACGCCGGGTCTCTGCCTTTTTCGGACGTAGAGATGATGTAACTTATTTTGCCGCTTGCCAAAAGAGTTTCTGTGTTGGTTTCCTTATTATCGCATATTTTATCAATCGGCTGAACATCGCAGCCCTTTTCTACAAGGTAGCGGGCGGTTCCCCGTGTCGCATAAAGGGAAAATCCGCACTGCGCGAATTTTTTCGCCACATCGGTAATCTCCGCCTTGTCACCGTCACGCACGGTTATCAGTACGCCGCCTTTCTTTTTCATTTTGTAACCGGCGGCGACAAGTCCCTTATAAAGCGATTCTTCAAAATTTTTTCCGATGCCTAAAACTTCTCCTGTGGATTTCATTTCAGGTCCCAAATGAGTATCCACGCCCGCAAGTTTTTCAAAAGAAAAAACAGGCACTTTAACCGCAACATACGGCGGGATTTTCCCAATACCTGATTTATACCCCAAAGAAGAAAGCGTAAGACCTGCGCTGATCTTGGTAGCAACTTCGCACATCGGAATTCCCGTAACTTTGCTCAGATACGGAACGGTGCGGGACGCGCGGGGATTTACTTCGATAACATAGACATCGTTTTCATAAAGGACATATTGAATATTTACAAGCCCTTTAACGTTAAGCGCCATGCACAATTTTTCCGTGACGGCAAAGATTTTTTCAGCTAACGCATCGTCTATGTTGAGGGATGGATAAACCGCGATACTGTCCCCAGAATGAATACCAGTGCGTTCTATGTGTTCCATTATACCGGGAATGAGTACATCCCCCTTCCCTCCCTGGGAAGAGTTACCATCACAGAGAGCGTCAACCTCTATTTCCGGCCCTTCAAGGTACTTGTCAATAAGCACAGGGTTTTCCTGTTTTGAGCGGAGGATAATTTCCATATATTCGCGAATATCATCGGGCGAAAACGCGATGATCATATTCTGTCCGCCCAGTACATAGGAAGGTCGCATAAGAACAGGAAAACCGAGTTTTTCAGCGGCATCCAACGCTTCAGCTTCCGTCATTACGCCAAAGCCCTTGGGGCGTTTAATTTGCAGTTGTTCCAGTAGTAAATCAAACCGCTGTCTGTCCTCGCAGATATCTATGCTGTCCGCCGAAGTGCCGATTATATTTACGCCGCGCTCATGCAGTTTTTTTGTCAACTTAATTGCCGTGCCGCCGCCGAACGCTACAATGACACCTAATGGCTTTTCAATTTCGATTATGCTCATCACATCGTCAATGCAAAGCGGTTCAAAATACAGTCTGTCTGCGGTATCAAAGTCTGTCGATACGGTTTCGGGATTGTTGTTAATAACGATGACTTCATATCCAAGACTTTTCAGCGTCCATACGCAATGTACGCAAGCGTAGTCAAATTCAATGCCTTGACCGATGCGGATTGGTCCTGAACCCAACACGACAATTCGCTGTTTAACACTTTTTTGAATAAAGGACAGGGCTTCGTTTTCAGTTCCGTTTTGAATTGAGTAAAAATACGGCGTTTTCGCCTCAAATTCGCCGCCGCAGGTATCTACCATTTTGTAAATTAACTTGTGGTGGGGAGTAAGGAATGTAGAGTTAGGCGAGGCGATATTAACCAGTCCGTGCAGGAACCAGCGGTCTACTTTGGTGATCGAATAAAGTTCGTCCACGCTGACGCCTCGTTTGATCGCTTCGTAAAGCACAAACAGACGCTCGTCAGT
>JAITUY010000082.1 GCA_031286095.1 Treponema sp.
CTGCTCTACAGCCAGATTACCGACCCCGCGACGCTTGCCGCCTACGCCGCGCTGTTCCAGGCCGGATGGTTCGTGGAATCCATGTGGAGCCAGACGCTCGTAATCCACATGATACGTACTCCGAAGCTGCCGTTCATCCAAAGCCGCGCCTCCGCGCCGCTGACGCTGCTTACCTTCGCCGGCATAGCGGTGTTGACGACTATCCCCTTCACAGGGTTCGGCAAGTCCATAGGCTTCCTGCCGTTGCCCCCAGTGTATTTCGCGTGGCTCGCGCTGACCATATTCCTGTACATGGGCCTCGCGACGCTGCTGAAGACAATCTTCGTCAAGAGGTACGGGGAGCTGTTGTAAGGGCGGTTCGCGAGGTGATGTGTTGGCCCGGGGCGGGTAATCCGTCCTGGGCGCAATATAAAAGGAAAACAATCACGAATTTCGTTATTTTTAAAAAAATATTGGGCGGTAGTAATTATTTTTTGACTTTTTGGGTAGCGGTAAATTATATTATATACAATAATATTAAAATAAGTCGTAATTTTTCTGGGTAGGCCATAATTTTTAGAAGTATCGGGCGTAAAAACTATGATGATAACAAAACATAAGATAATAAACGGCGACAGTCGTCAAATGAGCGAGTTAAAAGACCGTTCCGTTCATTTGATTATTACTTCTCCGCCGTATTGGCAACTTAAAGACTACGGAACTGAAAATCAGATTGGGTTTAATGATAGTTATGAAAGTTATATTAACAATATGAACTTGGTTTGGGCGGAATGTTTTCGCGTATTGCACGATGGTTGCCGGTTGTGTATAAACATTGGGGATCAGTTCGCGCGTTCAGTGTACTACGGTAGATATAAGGTAATACCCATTCATTCTGAAATTATAAGATTTTGTGAAACAGTCGGTTTTGATTTTATGGGACAGATTATATGGCAAAAAACGACCACAATGAACACCACAGGCGGCGGGGCGGTGATGGGCAGTTTTCCTTGTCCACGAAACGGTATCGTAAAATTGGATTTTGAGTATATTTTACTCTTCAAAAAGCAGGGTAATGCCCCAAAGCCTACGCAAGAACAAAAAGATAATTCAATCATGACAGTTGAAGAGTGGAATACCTATTTTAACGGTCATTGGTACTTTTGTGGCGCAAAGCAGGACAAGCATTTAGCAATGTTTCCGGAAGAGTTGCCGCGTCGTTTAATTAGAATGTTTTCATTTCCAAACGAAACTGTTTTAGACCCGTTTTTGGGTAGCGGAACAACCGCTTTAGCGGCAAAAAAATTGAACCGAAATTCCATAGGTTACGAGATTAACGCCTCGTATATCCCAATTATAAAGGAAAGCATTGGTGGAAACGATGCTTTTATGCAAGTTGAAATTGAGATAATTAAACAGCCGGAAACCGCGCTTGCGTTTGAAGAAAAGATAAAAGAATTACCGTATCTATTTACGGATACACACAAATTAGATAAAAAAATCGACGTTAAAAGATTACAATACGGATCAAAAATAGACACAGAGAGCAACGGACAACGCGAAGAATTTTTTACTGTAAAGGAAATTATCAATCCAGAACTTGTACGTTTGAATAATGGTTTGGTGGTTCGACTCATAGGTATAAAACAAAACCCAGCAATCAATGTGGAAGCCACCGAATTCTTGCGTAAGAAGCTAAAAGGAAGACGTGTTTTTTTGCGTTATGACGCAATAAAATATGATAGTGAAAATCGCCTAATGGCTTATTTGTATCTTGAAAATAAGACGTTTATTAACGCACATTTGTTGAAAGCCAAACTAGTACGAGTGGATGAAAATATGATGTTTAAATATAAAAACAAATTTATGGAGATTGTATAGGTATGGCCAAAGAATGGATATTAAATAGCGCAATGAACCGCTTCCAACTGAATTTTAAAAGAAATGTGGGAGCAACATCCGAATCAATACGTAAATGTTCGCCCAAAACATTGGAAGAATGGCGTGAATATTATTTTAAAAACGTCAAAACACAAAAACACATCGAAGATTTGGGGCGAAAACTCTATGTGAAAATTACAGAACTTATTCAGCAAGAAGTTAGTGAAGTAACAGAACAAGATTGTATCGACTATATGATACAATTGGTTATTGACCGTACATTTGACGGTTATATGACAGAAATTCAAACTATTTATGGGCAATTACAACATATTTTAGGTGTAAAAATCGAACCCGCACCGGATGAATGGGACAGATTGTTTAACATTGATTTCTTTATAACAGTTAACGAGAAATACATAGGATTGCAGATAAAACCAGTCAACTCAGGAATACAACTACCGGAAATTCATAAAGAATATGCGATACAAGCCAAAACACACGACAAATTTACATCAAAATTTGGCGGAAAGGTCTTCTATATCTTTTCAGAAAAAGTGAATGGGAAAAAAGAAATAGTGAACACTGACGTAATTACGGAAATTCAAAATGAAATAGAAATGTTGCGTCATTTAAAACAATAGCGAAAC
>JAITUY010000104.1 GCA_031286095.1 Treponema sp.
CCATTACCATTTACACAAAATTTATGACAAGCCTAGCAGAAAAACTGCTGGAAATTTGATATTTCAAGAAGTAAAGAAAAATGGAAAATCTATTTACACAAAAAATAGGATAGCTCCGACAGAGCGTTATAGGTAATAGAGTATAATTTGGGGGCAATCGGCAATGGCGGATTCTGCCGTAAAATCTGCTGTTTTCATTGTTAGCTTTATTTAATCACATATTGAGTGGATTTTCAAGGGTTTTTAGGCTTATTTTATTTATAATTGTTGTATATTGCGAATGGTATACTTATTCACCATAAACTGTATACTTTTTTTCCAGTCTGCGGAAAATAAAAGTAAATACCGCCGTAATAATTAAATATAAAGCCAGCGCGGGAATGTAAACAAGAGCCGAAGCGGTCGAATTGAAAATGTTGCTCATCGCCCTTGTAATGTCAACTAACGCAATCATGGACACAAGAGAAGCGTCTTTTAACATCATAATAAATTCGTTCCCCACAGGAGGAATAAGCCGCCTGACGGACTGGGGAATTATAACATACCACATGGTCTGCGCGCGGGAAAGCCCAAGAACACGGGACGCTTCAAACTGCCCCCTGTCTATACTCTGAATTGCCGCTCTTATTATCTCCGCGCAGTAAGCCGCCGAGTTCAGCGAAAAGGCGGTAAACGCGGCGAAAAAACGGCTGTTAATTGTAAACGGCGGAAAAATACGTGGAAGGGCGTAATAGATAAAAAACAACTGCATTAAAAGGGGGGTTCCCCGGAAGAAAAAAATATAAGCGCCGCATAACTTATTCAGAACGGTTTTTCTTGACATTTTTCCAAGCGCGAGAAAAAAACCCAGCACTAGCCCAGCGCATGCCGCTGTAACAGTTAAGCCGATTGTAACCCTTGCGCCTTTAAAAAGTTGTGGCATCCAAATATAAATTACCGTCTTAAATGTTTCCATAACGCTAACTGGTCTGTCCCCGCCGTAGCCTGCGCGATGTTTGCAGTTTCTTTCGTTTATTAGTCATATCTCTTTATAAAGAATTGTACAATAAACATAATCTTTTTACAAACATAACATTAAACAAAATTTTAACTATAGTAATATACATGGAAAATATGCAGAAATATAAAAGTAATGCTTTCCATTTTAAACGTACCAGATTGAATCAATTATTCTTTGAAGCGGTCAAACATCCGCTGGTAGTAGTTTGCGCCGGCGCGGGTTACGGCAAAACAAGCGCCGTTAATGATTTTACCGAAGAATATAAAACAACCGAGGTTTGGGTACAGCTTTCCGAACGTGATAATGTTAGCGCGCGTTTTTGGGAAAACTTTCTCCATACGGCCGCCCAGATTAACGCGCCTTTCGCAGACGCTATCGCAAAAATAGGTTTTCCAGATACAAACGGAAAAAAGAATCAATACCTGTCATTCTCGCAGGAACTTATAACAATGAAACAACGGCTGATTATTCTGGATAATTTTCATTATCTCGAAAACCCATCTGTTATCTGCTTTTTAGAAGAATGTCTTTTTTTTAGTATGCCGCCAGGAACCACCGTGATACTGCTTTCGCGTTCTACTCCAAAGATAAAAACCGCAGGTCTTATTTCAAAAGGACTGATTTTTAATATAAGCGAAAACAACCTCCGCTTTACAGAAAACGAGCTTGCCGGGTATTTCCGGAGTCTGAATATTACCCCGCGTCCTGAACATCTGCGCGAAATCATGCTGGATACCGGAGGGTGGTGCTTCGCCATTAACCTGATAGCCAGATCGTACCAAAAAGCGCCGTATTACAAAGGCTATGTGCGCAAAGCCATGAAAGCGAATATATTTCAGCTTATGGAAAGGGAAATATGGGAAAATATATCCAAACGTTTACAGCGTTTTCTGGTACGGCTTTCTTTAATAGAACATCTTTCCGTAGACTTTATCGCGCTGTTAGCCGAAAATGACAAGGAACTAATCGCTGAACTGGAAAAATTAAGCGCCTATGTGCGCAGAGACAATTATATCAATGCGTATTTGATCCATCCGCTTTTTTTGGAATTTATCGCTGAAAAACAGGATATTATCAGCAAAAAGCAAAGACGTAAAACATACGCGATTGCGGGACACTGGTGTAGCAAGCACGGTTTTTTGATCGACGCGCTTTCATATTACGAAAAGATAGGCGACTATGATTCAATTGTATCTGTTTTACTTTTACTGCCTCAGCAAATACCGCGCGATATAGCGAATTATGCTTCTATAATCCTGGACAGAGCCCCGGAGCAGGCGTTCAATACGGTTTATTATCTCGCGACAATGCACTTGTCAACCTATATGTATCAGGGGCTTTTAGAAAAATCTTTCAGCCTTGCAAAATACTACGAGGCAAAATTTCTAAAACTGCCGGACGACAGTCATTTTAAAAACCAAGCCCTTAGCGTCCTTTACAACCGTTGCGGTTATATTCGCGCGTTAATGTGCATAACGGATAATCAGTATGATTTTGATATTTACTTTGAAAAATTCTGCAAACACTTTTTGCCGCCGCTTAACCTAGACAAAGTGTATAACCACTGCCCCGGACCGTGGATTATCGCCATAGGCTCCGCAAAAAAAGGAGAACCGGAAAAATACATAGAATCGCTTTCGCGTACAAATTCCATTGCGGCGGAATATTTTGACGGACTTAGAACGGGCGAGGAAGAACTCGCGCGGGGAGAACTTAAATTTTATCAGGGGGACTTGTATCAGGCGGAAACTTATGTAATGCGCGCCCTTGAACAGGCACGCAAGAACAATCAATTTGAGGTAATTCACCGCGCCCTGCTGTATATGCTACGTATAAGTTTTACGCAGGGAAATTATACAAAAGCGGAACAGGCATTGCGGGAAACAAAATCATACTTGAACGAGGAGCGGTATATCAACCGTTATATCAATTACGATATATCGCTTGCATGGTATTACTGCGTTCTTTGCCAGCCGGAAAATATACCAGATTGGTTAAAAGAAAATTTTTCACCTTACGGTCATGCCGCGTTTACCGAAAATTTCGGAAATCAGGTAAAAGCCAGGCTTTGCCTTATGTCAAGAAATTATCCTCCTCTTTTATCATATATTCACGAGATGAAAACAAGAGAGTCTTTTTTATTCGGAAAGATAGAAATGCTAGCGATAGAAGCCTGCGTCCACTATAAAATGAAAGACAAAAAACTTGCCTTTGCCACCCTGCAGGAGGCGTATAGAAGCGCCGCGCCAAACGGCATCGTAATCCCCTTTATTGAACTTGGAAAGGACATGCGCACCTTGTCCTCATCCGCGCTTAAGGAATCGGTCAGAAATATCCCAAAAGAATGGCTGGGAAACATCAACTTAAAATCCGCTTCTTACGCAAAACGTCAGATTCATCTTATTGCCGAATACAAACGGGAAAATCTTATTTATGACAGCATCACGCTTTCAGTAAGAGAAAATGAAATACTAGCCGACCTTTCCCATGGTCTTTCACGCTCTGAAATCGCGGCAGGCAGGGGCTTTTCGATAAATACCGTAAAGGCTGTAATAAACAATATTTATATGAAACTAGGCGCGGAAAATCTTGCGGATGCGATTCGTATCGCTTCTGAGCGAAAAATAGTGTAAAATAGCGTAAGTAAATTATTGATATTGGACTTGTTCGGCTACTACGAAGCTTTTGTCCGGGTTGGTTGCCGAACAGGTCTTGCATTTTCTTGGTCTATAAGTCTACGGATGCGGACGCAGACGCAGACGCGGACTTTAGTCCGATTAGTCCGATTAGTCCGATTAGTCCGACAAAAATACTTTTTTATAAAAAAGTTTACAATCTGAGATTGCGTTCAGAAACTGAAGTTTCCAAACAACTCTATTCAAAAAATAGGGTTACAAAAAATATACTTTTATTATATAATACGGTCAGGAGGCTTATATGAATAGACTTGGTCTTTTTCTCTTGAACATTGCGGTATCTCTTTATCTTTTTGCAAACGGGGTTATAGGGATTACCGGAAAAAGAAATGAATTTTACAATATGGTTGCCACTATTTTCCACGGAAGCAGTAATTTTAATAGCGTGTTAACCATTATCCTGTCGGTTTGCGCTATCGTCGCGGGCGTATTTCTTCTGACTACACTCTTCAGAAACAACCTTGCAATTACAGATTTAATTCTGCTCATCTTTATTGTTTTGTGGGTCATCTTCATTATAATAGTGGATATTATAAGACCATTATCCAGTAATAGCGCGGTTCAACCTTTAAACTATTTAACGCTGTTATCGGCGCATTTAATGGTTTTGGGCGCGTTACTTTCGTCCACAAGACGCTTTGGTTACTACGCATAAAAACGGGGTTTTCTTGGAAAAAGCCTCTTGTACTAGAAAGTAAGAATTTTACCGCGAATTGCGGGCTGTCCGGGAAGTTGGTTGCTTTTCGGACGCCCCCATTTCCAGTAAATTACTGGTCATGGAGTCCCTTTAAAAACCCAGTTAATTGCGAAAAATTTTTCTATATAGAATTGTTCAGAAACCAACTTGAACCAAAAGTTCACAGTTATCGAACAAATCTATTGTAAAATTTTAAAAAATTTATGAAAATCTGTTGCATTTCCGTTTCTGATTTGTTATAGTTAAGTTACCGAACGGTCGTTAACATGACCGCAGGCGGGAAAAAATGACAAAGACAGAAATAGTTGAAGCGGCGTTCCGTGTTTGGGGACGCAATTTTTATCAAAAAACCAGTCTCAGCCAGCTTGCGGAGGAATTAAAGGTAAGCAAGCCGGCCTTGTACCGCCATTTTGAAAAAAAGCAGGCTCTTAACGCCGCCATGAACAAGCGCTTTTTTGACGACTTTTCCGCCTTTGTCCGTACGGATTTTGAGAAAGCTTTGCAAGACCCGTCTGCCGACGAAGGAATTTCTACCATAGTACAGTGTATAGCCGATTTTTACGCCCGGAATGTATACGATCTGCTTTTCTCCCTGATGAATATTTACAACCGTAATTTGGACAGTCATGCCATGTCGGAGCATTTTAATTCCCGAGGTACAAATATAAGAGCGCTTGAGATTGTTATCGAAAAAAAATACGACATAAAACCGGTAATTCTGCACTTAATATTCGCTACTCTTACCTTTTATGTATCGTGTTTTCATAAAGCAAATGATTCTTTTTCAAAAACGCCAGCCGAAGAAGAAATAAAAAAAATTAAATCCTTTATATACGAAATTGTTAGGGGCGGGCTTGGTTTTAACGCCGAAAAAATACGCGGGCTTGATTTTGTTAAACTTGAAAATATGGTCGAAGGAATAATGCGTACTGACAAACCCGAACCGCTGTTAAAGGCGATAGCCGAGGCTGTAGCGGAAACAGGTCCGTGGGAAACTTCGATGGACATGGTAGCCAAACGCATGGGAATTTCCAAGAGCAGTCTCTACGGGCATTTTAAAAATAAAAAGGATATGCTCTACCGTCTTTTTTCCAGCGAGTTTGAGCGTATTATCGATTTTGCCCGTCAGGGAATTAAAATGTCTTCCGGTACGGCTGAACAGCTTTATCTGGGAATTTTTTCAATTGCAGTTTATATGCGCTCGCGGCCTGAAATACTTATCGCCATAGACTGGATTCGCACGCGGAAGCTTGATCTCGGCAAACCGGAAAAGAAAGATTATATTTCAAAAATTTTTAAGGATATTAAATTTGAAGGTCTGCCCAATATAGACGAAAAAACAAATAAGCATGTTTTTCACTGGATTATATTTTTAATTACAAATATATTAACGCGCCCGTTTATGACAACTAACGTGAAAAAGGCGCAAATTACTTCCGATAAAGTACAAAACGACGATATTCGCGTTTTATATAAATTTATAACTTTGGGGCTTGGAGGCTTTACACGATGAGCAAAAAACGGTACGCAGGCGGGTTAAAAATCCCGTTCTGTCTGGTAATTTTCCTGTTATTATGCGCAAATTTACAGGCTCAGGAAACAGACGCACAAGCGTCTGCGCAGTCGCAAGCGCAAAACACTCTGCTAACTCCTGACGAAGCGGTAAAAACCGCCGTTAAGAACAATCTCTCTCTTGAATCGTCACGCGCAGGCACAGCGGTAAAAAAAAGGGCGTCTGATTTTTCATGGAATCAATTTATTCCGAATATAACGCTTGGCGGTTCATTAATAAGGGATAATAAACAAGGGACAACTTCGATTACTAGACCTATCCCTGGCACAGGAGCCCCGTTTTCTTACGAAGGTATAAATGGTTTAGCAGGTCCGCAATTCTTTGTTTCCGACCCGATCGATACTCCGCAATGGCACATTGCCGGAACTATACAGGCTTCGCTCAACATTAACTTAGCAATGTTTGAAAACATGAAACGCTTGCGTCTGGATTATGAAGGCGGGCTTATCAGTTACGAAAAAGCGAGGGCGCAGTTAGAGCGCGATGTGCGCAAAGCGTACCATAATATGCTTCTGTTACAGGAAAATATCGCCCTGCTCCGCGGAAGTTTTGAAAATGCCGGACGTCAGGTGCAAATGGCGCAGGCAAATTATGACGCTGGACTTGCGCCGGAACTGACTCTTTTACAGGCGCAGGTGGCAAGGGAAAATTTGCGTCCTATAATCGATCAGGCGGAAAACGGGCTTAAACTTTCCATGGCGCAATTTGCCATGTTTCTTGGATTGGACTACAACACGCCGTTTGAACTCCAGCCGGTAGCGGAAAACATGGATTTTATTCCTATTGACGTTGCGCAAATGATACAAAAAGCTTCCTCCGCAAAACCGGACATTCAGGAGTTAAGGCACACTATTCTTCTTTTGCAGAGCGCCAGGAAAACTCAGTTTTATTCGCTTACGCCGAGTTTGTCTTTAAGCTGGAACAATAATTCAGTTTTTATAAAAGACCCATGGAAAGATTCATGGTTCGGCAATAGCGACGACTGGAACAATTCAGGCTCTCTTACAATTTCATTAGGGGTGCGCCTGCACAGCCTGATTCCTTTCAGCGCGGACTTTCAGGCTGTTAAAAATCTTGATGATCAAATAACAACGGCGACTATAGGATTGACACAGATGATCCGCGGGACGGAAATTGAAATTTACAATACCGTACTTGCGCTGGAAAAAACCCGTGTCAGCGCGGAGGCGCAGACACAAACGGTAAAATTGGCTGAACAGTCATTTCGTCTTACCGAGCAGGCGTATCAGGCGGGCCTGCAGGATTATTTTCAGGTTCAGAACGCAGAACAGTCCTTGCGGCAGGCGCGCGTCCAGATGCTTGAACAGCAATTTAATTACCTCAACGGTCTTATCGACCTTGAATATTCAACCGGAGTTCCTTTCGGGACTCTCAGTTCAAAGGAGAATCAACAATGAAAGCAACGGCAAAATTAATTATATTCAGTTTAATTTTAACCGTATCATTCACCGGGTGTGAACGCATTAAAACCGCGTACAGCAAAAAAAAGAAAGACGAAACAGCAAAAGAAGTACCGGTCTTTGCGGTTAACACAATATTGGCGGCAAAAGGGCAGATACAGGATTACATTACGCTGACAGGCGACATTGTCGCAGGTTCTACGGTAGACGTATATTCTGAAGCGGCGGGAAAGGTATACCAGCTTCATGTCTCTGTGGGAAGCAGGGTAAACAGAGGCTCGCCTGTTGCGACGGTTGATCCTTCGCGCCCCGGCATGACATTCAAGCATAGTATCGCTGTCGCCCCTATCAGCGGGACTGTCGTCGCCCTTCCGGCACAGGTGGGAATGACAGTTTCCCAGGCAGTGCCTCTGGCGCGTATAGCGGGCGGCGGCGCTCTGGAAATAAAGTTAAATGTAGCGGAACGGTTTATCTCCAAAATGGCGTTTAATCTGCCCTGTGAGATTACCCTTGACGCATGGCCGGGTGAAACCTTTCGCGGAAGTGTAAATGAAATTTCACCGACCGTAGACCTTGCATCGCGGACTATGGAAATAAGGGTTAACGTAAACAACCCTGGTTCAAAATTAAAACAGGGAATGTTCGCCAAGGTTCGCATAATTACCGAGCAAAAAAATAATATCGTAAAAATTCCCGTATCGGCGGTAATCAGCCGCTTTGGAGAACAGTATGTTTTTGTAGTTGATACAGACCAGGAAAATCCTGATATCACTATCGTTAGAAAAAAGAATATAACGCCGGGCATTATTATAGACGGAATAATGGAAGTACAGTACGGTCTTGCGCCGGACGAGGAAATTGTTATTCGCGGACAAACCCTGCTTGATGAAGGCTCAAGGGTAAATATAATTGAACGGCAATCTTCAGGAGCGAATTTATGAGTATGGTTAAAACGGTCGTCTCGCGGCCTACCACGTTCTTTATTATATTCGCCCTGCTTATCGGGCTTGGTTTTTTCGCTCTGGCAAATCTACAGATCGATCTTTATCCTGAGATTAATCCGCCCATTCTGGTTGTATACACATCATACACCGGAGCGGGTCCGGAAGAAGTTGAACGCTCCATTTCCCGCCCACTGGAAGCTGTCCTAACCGGCGTATCCAACCTTGAAAAAGTTACCTCTACTTCAAGCAAAGGTTCCAGCATGGTTATCATGGAGTTTACTTACGGCACAAATATGTCCGACGCTTCCAATTCTATCCGCGACGCGCTTGAACGTATCAGAAACTACCTGCCGACAGGCGCGGATACGCCTATGATCTTCAAGTTTGATCCTTCGATGATTCCAATCATGGGTCTTATGGTAACATCAAGCAAACGCACTCCCGAAGAACTGCGCGAGCTTGCGGAAGACACAATCGTACCGCGAATTGAACAAACACCGGGCGTAGCTACTGCGTCTGTAAACGGAGGCAGGGAAAAAATTATCCGCGTGGAAATTCCGCAAAGCCGCCTTGAAGCCTACGGTCTTACAATATCGCAAATACAGCAGATAATTGCCGCGCAGAATATGCAAACCTCGGCTGGAAGCATTACAGAAGGCGGAATATCGTACATTCTTACAACAATGGGCGAATATACCTCGCTGGATCAAATGAGGAATACGGTTGTTTCTTACAAGGGCGGCGGCGTTGTAAACGGACAGGTGGAAATGCCAAAACAAATCTATCTGCGCGATCTTGCCGATGTATTTGAAGGTTACCGCGACGAAACCAGTACGGTCTATGTAAACGGACAGACGGCTGTAATGCTTTCGGTGCAAAAACAAAGCGGAAAGAATTCCGTACAAACTGCAAAAGACCTGCGCGTCAGGCTGGAAAATATTTCTTCGGAGCTTCCGCCGGATATTCAAATTACGGAGCTTTTTAACACTACCGATATTATTCAAAACTCGCTTAATCAGGTAACGTCTACAGCAATAAGCGGAGCGGTACTGGCGGTATTTATTCTTTTCATTTTTCTGCGGGCGGCAAAACCGACGCTAATTATCGGCATTAGTATACCAGTTTCCATTATTATCACTATGATGTTGATGTACTTTGCCGGTCTTACCCTTAACCTTATGACAATGGCGGGTCTTGTACTTGGAATAGGAATGTTAGTTGACAATTCGATCGTTATTCTGGAAAATATCTACCACTACAGGGAAAAAGGCGCAAAATTAAAAACTGCCTCGATACTTGGCTCTTCGGAAATGATAGTCGCCATTACGGCGTCTACTATTACCACAATTTGTGTTTTCGCCCCGCTTGTTATGTTTCAGGGATTGCTGGAAATGGCCGGCGAACTTTTTGCCGGACTCGCCTTTACCGTTGTAATTTCGCTAGGCATATCGCTGTTTACCGCCATTTTCCTTGTACCGATACTCGCGAGCCATTATCTGCCTCTTGTTACACGAAAACAAAAACCGCTTACTGGCAGACTGGCTGGAATAGACGCAAAGGTAGAAAAGTTTTTTGTATCGCTGGAACAAAAATACAGAGACACCGTACGAAAAATCCTTAACCATAAAGTCAAGGTTATTATCGTTTTGTTTGTGCTGTTTGTTATAAGCATGGCTTTAATTCCTGTAATCGGCTGGGAATTTATGCCTCAGCAGGACGATGACAATGTGAACATAACGGCTACACTGCCTATGGGAACGCCGTTACAGGAAACAGAAGCGATATTAAAGCAGGTACAGATAATCGTAGAAAGAGAAATAAAAGGGTATAAAAAGCTGATTTTGAATGCAGGCGGCGGCGGTTTTATGGGCATTGGAGGGGGCAGTAACTCAGGTTCTTTGCGCATTAACCTTCCGCCGTTCAAAGAAAGGATAGAAAGCGCAAATGAAATAAAGGAAAAATTACGTCCGCTGGTAAATCAAATTCCAGGCGTTATATTTTCTTTAGGCGGCGGCGGTATGCGCGGCATGGGAGGCGGCAATGCCGTAGATATTATCCTGCGTACGGAAAATTTATCAAAGGGCAAAGAACTTGGCGAGAAAATCACCAATGTGTTAAAAGAAAAACTTTCCGATGTTGTTACAGAACCGCAGGTGGATTTAAAGGACGGACTGCCTCAATATGAAATTATTATCGACCGCGAGAAGATGTACGCACTGGGTCTTAACACATACACGGTAGGCAATGAAATTAAAGCCGCCGTAGACGGCATTACTGCGACAAGATACAAGGCAAGCGGCAAGGACTATGACGTGATCCTTATCCTTGCGGAAGCGGATCGTAACACATTGCCAAAACTGGACAATATTTTCATAAACAGCCAAATGTCCGGCAGGGTCGCGCTTTCTAACTTTGTTTCATATAAAGAAGGAACAGGCCCTTTGACAATCAGGCGTGAAAACCAGAGCCGCGTTATTCACGTTACCGCCGGAGCCAAACCCGGCACAAAAACAAACACTCTGCAAAAGCGGGTAGAAGAACTTATAAGAGCGGAAATTCCAATTGAAGACGGCGTAATTATTGAGTATGGCGGCGCTAATGCGGAAATGTTAAGAATGTTTAAACGCTTTGTACTGATCTGTATTGTGGCGATTTTCCTTGTATTCGGCGTAATGGCGAGTCTTTTTGAATCGTTCCGCGATCCGTTTATCATTATTTTTACAATTCCGCTTTCATTAATCGGCATTGTTGCTATCTATTTAATTACAAACACAATCTTTAACGTGCTTACCGCAGTCGGTCTTTTGGTGTTAATCGGCGTAATTGTAAACAACGGCATAGTACTGGTTGACTACACCAACCTTTTACGCAAGCGCGGTTATTCCCTTAACGACGCCTGCGTCGAGGCCGCCAGCAACCGCCTTCGCCCGATTTTAATGACGACTCTGACAACTATTCTTGGTCTTTTGCCAATGGCTTTCTTCCCCGGCGAAGGCTCGGAACTTGTAGCGCCAATCGGAAAAACAGTTTTCGGCGGGCTTTCCTTCGGTACGCTTATGACGCTGTTCCTTATGCCTACCGTGTACGCGGTAATAAACAGGCGTTCCGACGCCCGCGACGCAAAAGCAAAGGCGCGCAGAGAAAGAATTGCCGCGGGAGAACGCAGACTAAACAAAAACGCAAACATGAAAGAGATAAACTTGATGGAGGAACAAATATGATCCGTATCGAAATTTTCGCCAATCATTCTGTAGAAGAAGATATTCTGGACGCTCTAGCAAAAGAGCAAGTCGGCAAATATTACACAAAAATTCCAAATGTATACGGGGTCGGGTCTTCCGGTCCCCGCAAAGGAGATGCGGTCTGGCCGGAAGAAAATTTTTCGCTTGTGATCTGGTGCGAAAAAGACGAAGCAGAAATTATTAAACGGGCAATTGACGTCGTAAAGGAAAAATTTCCAGACGAGGGAATAAAACTGTTCTCCTGACCGCTTGCCTGAAAGCGGTCAGACCGGGCTTTAGTTTTTTACCACGAGTCTCGCTTATCCTAGATAATTCGCGTAGTTATATTTTTTAATTAGAGTTGTTCGGAAACTTCAGTTTCTGAACAACTTCATATAAAAAACGCGGTTTTGTCGAACTTTCGGACTAAAGTCCGCGTTCGCAGGCTTATAGCCTGAAAAACCGCAAGAC
>JAITUY010000110.1 GCA_031286095.1 Treponema sp.
CAGTTTTCCATTTAGGAATTTACCGAATGGATTTCCTGCCATTTTCCACATAGTGGCACAAGAGTCTGTAGGAAAATCCCGCATAGCGGCACAACGGCACAGCGGGTAGCGTTTAGTTAATAAATTGCGCGTCTTCTTCAGGCTTAATTCTTTATGAGACAAGGAATTATCTTTATTCTTTATCCTTCGCTGTGTCCTCCGTGCCACTGTGTCCGCCGTGTGAAATCTTAAAAAAAACTTTTCCTGCAGATTCCTGTAGATTTACGAGAGAATTTTGGAATAAATCATATATAAATATAAGGTAAAAAAGTAAATGGAGAATTGCTGTATTATTATCCCAATCTGCGGGGCGGCGTAAAATGCCGCGCCTTCCAATCAACCTTGGTTTTAATCTGTATTAAAGAATTCATCACAAACGGCGCAAGTATTTACGAATGCAACAAATTTTTAGTTTATTCGCGATTATTTGCAGTCTCCTTTTTAATTTATTGGCATATCCCACCCCGCCGCATGTAAAATTATAAAAAAACCTTGCCTTCTGCCATAGAATTCCTTATATATTCATAAAGCAACACCAACGGCGCACAGGCTTGCAGCCGGGATTTATGCGCCAAAGGAGCGGCAAATGCCTATTGCACAAGAACTAAACGAAGTCCTGCACCGCATCCGCGTCAAACTTTACCCCAACTACCTGCCACAAGTCGAGGGCAAGTACATTGCCAGAACCAACAGCGAGGCCATGCTTTCCATAGGGCAGATCTGCGCCTCCCTTAAAAACCGGGGCGGCTTTACCGGAAACGCGGACGACCTGATAGCGCACGTCGGGCAGTTTATGGACGAGGCCGCCTACCAGCTTTGCGACGGCTTCGCGGTAAACCTAAAGTACTTTTCCGTGCACCCAAACATCGGTGGCACTTTCAATTCCGCAAAAGAGGCGCACGATCCGGCAAAGCATCCCGTTACATTCCGATTTCGCGCACGTAAGCCTCTGCGCTCGCTTATACAGGCCATAAGCGTGGAAATACAGGGCGTGGCGAACGCCTCAGGCTGCATAACCGAGTTTTACGACTTTGAGCTGGAGTCCGCAAACGCGCTGTTTGCGCCCGGGGACATGTTCGCCGTCTACGGCAGCAAGATAAAGCTGGCCGGTGGCTCCCCCGAAGTGGGAGTGTACTTTGTGCCTGTTGACGATCCGTCCATGGCGGTAAAGGCAAGCCGCATAGCGGAAAACCTCCCGTCCAAGATAACCGGGATAGCCCCGAAAACCGGCTTTTCGGACAACCGGATAGAGATACGCACCCAGTATTCAAACTCCAACGGCATTTTGCTTAAAACTCCGCGTGTCATCAAAAGCGGCTTCATCCGGGAAGAGTCTTAAACATTTGCAAGCCTTGTATCATGAGGCGATACTAGGCTAGTATCATAGGACGATACTAGCTTAGTATCATGGGACGATACTAGCCTAGTATCATGTGATGATACTGGCTTAGTATCATGTGGCAATACTAGCCTAGAATCATGGAACGATATTAGCCTGGCACGGCGGGCGGAACAAGGCTTTACGGCGAAAACAGCGCGCAAAATACCTTTGCAAATGCGGAAGGTTTTTTGATAATCCATTCATTTCTGATCTCTGCTATTTGCTCAATTAGCGTCCAGAATAGCTTTTTAGGCCATATTTAACAGTATTTTTGCTGTTTTTGCCATTTCTAATGCCAATCGCTGTGTAAAAATGACACATATTTTATATCCGGCAGCGATTTTTCCATAAATTTATGTAGAAAACCTTTAAAAATATCTAAAAATAGGGAATTTAAGCTATTTTGGGCATTGCGTATTTGCAAATTTTTCTTTCTATCGCTAATACCCTTTTATATAATGGACAATAAGGGGCTAATTGTCATATTCAATAAATATTTTGGGAAATACCCAACACTTTATGTTATATATAGTGAGTTAAATGAAATACCCAGTTAAATGGTTGACAAAAGAATTGTAAAATAATATTCTATAAAAACGGAGGTTTTGGATGAAAAAATACTATAGAATTATGTTAGGTTCAAAAAGCAGGTATGCAGAAGAATGTTTTAAAGGCAACTTTATTGGAGCTGATTATGGTATAAGAAATGATTTAAAAGAAAACTTGCCAGAAAATTGGAAATTATTTAACGCTAAATATATCCCCGTTTATTTAAGTGAAAATAGTAATAAAACAAAGGTCGCTGCTGGTTTAAGTTGTGGACAATTATGGACTATTTGCAAAGGGATAAAAATAGGCGATATAGTTATTTGCCCTGATGGTTCTGGATTTTATTATGTTGGAGAAGTTACGTCTGACTATTATTTCGTACAAGGTGAAACACTACCTCATAGAAGAAATGTAAAATGGCTAAATATTAAAATAGAAAGAATGAATATGTCTGACGAGCTAAAAAATTCAACAGGTGCAATTGGAACTGTATCAGATATTACAAAATATGCCGATGAAATTGAAAAGTTTATTCAAGGGGATAATACTAAAGGGAAAAAAGCAACAGATGAAACAATTGAAGATCCAACCGCTTTTGCAATGGAAAAACATTTAGAGGAATTTTTAATTGAAAATTGGTCTCAAACGGAATTGGGTAAAAATTATGATATTTTTACGGAAGACGGTGAAATAATAGGACAGCAATATGATACAGAAATTGGAACAATTGATATTTTAGCCATAAGTAAAGATAAAAAGACTTTATTAGTTGTAGAATTAAAAAAAGGGAGAGCAAGTGATGTCGTTGTTGGACAAATACAACGATACATGGGTTTTATCAAGGAAGAATTGTTGGAACCGCATCAAGATGTTAAAGGAATAATAATTGCATTAGATGATGATAAAAGAATTAAATACGCTTTAAGCGTAACTAATAATATAGAGTTTTATAGGTATAAAATTGATTTTAAGTTAATTAAAAATTGAAAAATCGGGCTATTTATTTTAAAAGCC
>JAITUY010000124.1 GCA_031286095.1 Treponema sp.
AAAACTGTTTTTGAACAAAAAAGCTATTGAAAAACCATTGATTTTGGGCGTTTTGGGGCTAATTTTAGGCATATTTTGAAGTCATTTTTTTAGAAACTATGTTTTTCTGCAACCTCAACAGGACTGTAACTGCATCGCCGTCTTACGGTGGCTCGGGCTACGAAAAACCACAGTCGGGCTTGCGCCCTTTGTGCGGTTTTTCGTAGCCACATTTGGGGCAGGGGTTGTTGCTGTGCAACACCCTATTACCTGCCCCAAACTTCAGTTACAGCCATAACGTTTAGGCGGCTTGCCGCTTAATTTATGCATTTATATTGTATCTCTTTGCAGAATTGACAGCATTTTAGTAAGTGAAGCAGGCTTTACCACATACAACCGCTTAAAAAGAACTAGCATTATTCCTTGGGTTTTTAAACAACTCTACTGAATAGAATTTGACTTGTTTAACAACTCGGTTAATTGTAAAATAACATTATTAGGGTTGGTGGTATTAAGGAGATTATACTGACAAACGAGGAAATTTTTAGACATATTGACCATACGCTTTTGAAGGCGGCCGCTTCATGGCAGGAGATTAAAACCCTATGCGATGATGCGGTTCGTTTTAAGACGGCTTCCATCTGCGTCCCACCTTGTTATGTAAAACCTATTTATAATAAATACGGAGATACGTTAAATATCTGCACAGTGATTGGCTTCCCTTTGGGCTATTCTATAACCGCCGTAAAGGTTCTTGAAGCCGAACGCGCTGTTTTTAGCGGGGCGAATGAAGTAGACATGGTGATTAATATTGCCGATGTAAAAAACGCGAACTTTGATTTTATACTGGAAGAAATTAAGCTTGTAAAAAAAACGTGTAGTGAAAAAATATTAAAAGTAATTGTTGAAACCTGCTATTTAACCGAAGACGAAAAAATCCGCCTTTGCGAAATTGTTACGTTGGCGGGGGCGGACTTTATCAAAACATCAACGGGTTTTGGGACGGCTGGCGCGGCGCTGGCGGACGTGGAGCTTTTTAAGAAGCACATTGGTCCCACTGTAAAAATTAAAGCCGCTGGCGGAATAAAAACGCGCGAAGACCTTGAGGCTTTTATCATGGCGGGCGCGGAGCGTATCGGCGCAAGTTCTGCGGTAAAACTGCTATGCGGCGGAGATGCAAGCGGGTACTAAGGAGAAAAATATGGAAACAGCGGAAAACCTTAGAGATATTGCCGTCCGTCAAAAAGAACTTGCTACACGTATTGAAACAGAGTGCCGTACTCTTGAAGAAAGCGATTTGGCAAGGGAAAATTTAAATCTAAAAACGGAGATTGCGAAAATTCGCGCGGATTTTGAAAAACTTTCATCCGAGGCGTCGGTAGTTACAAGTGAAAATGCAAGTCTGAAAAACGCTCTGTATGAACATGTTTTTAACGAAAAAAATAACATCATTAACAATATGGTTCAGAAACTGAATATTTATTTCCGCGCGGAAACGGAAGGCGAGTTAAACAAATTAACGGATATTGAGCAGGATATAAAGGCGCGTATAAAGCGCGTTAAGGAATTTCTGGCTCAGAATGTTATCGACACGCGGGAAGAGTTTAACTTAAAAATGGACGAGTTGTCGGAATTGCTGGATAAAAGAATAACTGAGGCGCAGGCAAGAACCGCGCAGGCGGGCGCTTTTTCAGAAGCGGAACGCGAACAGCTTAACGCCCTTAAAAACAAAGAAGTTACAGACGAGCAGATACGCGCCGTAGCCCAAAAGAATAATTTTGAAAGATTTGTAGGGCTTAATGTTCTGAACGTAATCGGGATATTTCTTTTATTTGCCGGCGCTGTCGCGGCAATGCGTTATACATATTTTAGATTGACCGATCTGTTTAAGGGAATTATGATCTTCGCGCTTGGCGGAATAATGCTTGTAATAGGGGAAATTCTAAACCGTAAAAAGCCGAATGTTTTTTCTTTGGGCATTTCCGCCGGAGGCATCGCCATATTGTATGCCGCTCTTGCGATCAGTTTTTTCTTCCTGCTTATTTTAGGCATGTATCCCGCTATAGCCATATGCGTGCTGTTAACCGTTGGAGCTTTTGTGTTGTCCAGCCGCTATAATTCGCAGGTGATTGCCGCCTTTGCCCTTATCGGCGGATATTTGCCTATAATACTGATTGAAAGCGGCATTGCCTTTGTGTACGGGGCGATGGTTTATTTTTCCATTCTTAACATATTCGCTCTTGCCGTCTCGTGGAACCGCAAGTGGCGCATAACAGAGTTTATCGGACTGTCCCTTAATATTGCCGGAGCCGTGTACATTTGCTGGTTTTGCGGTTCCGGGAGCGTTATAGATCGCTCCCATTTATCCGCAGACGGCAAAATACCCACAATAATTTATGCGGTTTTTTCATTTTTAATTTATACCGCCATACCTGTAGCCGGCACATACCGCGCTAAATTAAATTTTAAAAAATCTGACATTGTTCTTCTTGCGGTTAATACCGTCTTTAGCGGTTTGATTATGTACGGTGTATTTTTGCGTTACAGGCTTGAAGATTACAACGGCTTTTTGGCTATAGCGTTTGCCGTTTTCTATCTGCTCCTTGGCAAATTTATCGAAAAGAAATTTCAGGGCGAAGAACCTCATACAAAAGCGCTTTTTTATTTGACGGCTCTCGCATTTGTGGTGCTGATTATTCCTATGCAATTTGGCCGCGTATGGCTGTCGCTTGGCTGGCTTGCGGAAGGCGTTATCCTTACCGTATACGGCGTTTTAAAAAGCGAAAGAAATTTCAGAAAGGCTGGGCTTGTTATTTGCGCGCTGTGTTTCGGCGCGTTTTTAATATTCGATTTGTCTTTGTCATGGCGGTATTTATTTGTATGGAAATATTCGGCGATCACTCTTGGGAGCCTGATCATTTTAGGCGCATATATGTACAAAAAAATGATGAACGGCTCTTTTGTTTCAGTTTATAAATATTTTGCAGTTACAAACACATGGGTTTATGCGCTTTATATTATCGGAAAAATAGGAAATAACTTATCTCATGGTTATACAAGCGGACAAGTTTTTAATATTGCCTATCTTACTTCCGCGGCTTCTATAACCGCTACGTTTTTTATTGCGTTTATCATTTCGCGCATAAAACTTCTGTCCGTGGCGGGAAAAAATATTCTTTCGATAACGCTGTACTGCATAGGCGTTATATGGCTGTTTGTGATTAATGGTCTTTATTCGCCTGTCGCTCTCGCTTATTTTAGAACAACAACGCCGGAACCCGGCGTTACAATTATGGGAACTGTAATTCTTGCCGTACTTGGTCTTTTGTCGATTTTTTCAATACGGGAAATAATGAAACTTATTGTCATTGAGCGGGAAAAGGGAATTGAATGGCTGCCGTTAATTGTTTCAGGATATTTTGTGATTCTTCTTTCGCAGAATTTGATAGCGCAGTTTAATTTAAGTTTTTCAAGCGTAGTAATAAGCATAATTTACGCGCTTGCCGCGCTGGCGTGGATAATTTTTGGTTTTGTGCGCCGTTTTGTTTTTATCCGCCGTTTTGGGCTGGTTCTCGCCATTTTCGCGGTGGCAAAGCTGTTCCTTTTGGACCTTGCCGGCCTTTCCCAGGGACTTAGAATAGTGTCATATTTTGCGCTTGGTTTATCCCTTATCGCAATTTCATTTGTGTATCAATATTTCAGCAAACGGCTGGAGCTTAAGGAAGGAATGTCCATTCATGCTGAAAAAAACTAAAGGTCTTTTGTTTTTTTTGCTTCTCTTTTCAGCGCCGCTGTTTTCGCATGACGCGAATATTAAGATTGAGGGCGAAAACCGTTACAAGTCGGTGCGCCTGACTCCTCCTGTTTACAACGCGGCGCACAGCGGCCTTTCCGATCTTTTGATAAAGAACGGCGGCGATAATGTTCCTTACTTTATTAATTCAAGCGAGGGGAAAACAAATGAGACAAGGGAAACATATTTAATGAGGCTGATAAATTCCTATAAAGAGAACGATAATTTTTTCTTTGACTACAAACTTGCTTTTGAGCGTAACGGCGATATAATAGCGACTTCTATGGAATTTTTCACTAGAAACACGGGTTTTGCCAAGCGGGCGGACGTATTCGGCAGTTATGATAATATTCATTGGGAATTTGTACAAAACGATATGCTTTATGTTGTAGACAGCAAATCAAAACTCAATATTGATTTTAAAAGTCCGCAAAAATACACGCATTACAGGCTGAAGTTTGAAAATAATCTTGAACAGATTTCTTTTTTTGCCGTTAATCTTGTTTATAATTTAAAGATAAGCGAAGAAACATATTTTATCGAATCCTTTACGCCGGAATTTACCGTTGAAACCAAAGATAAAAAAACAGAAATACTCATTAAAGGACTAAAAAACCTTCGTTTATGCGATCTTCAAATAGAAACTGACAGTATGTTTATAAGAAATGTCAGCGCCTCCGCGGGAGTTGGGAAAGAACTTTACAATTTATCAATTAACGGCACGACATACAAAGATACAGTATTGCCCCTTAAAAGGCAGGTTTCGGAAAACGATATATTTATCGTCATAATAAATGACGCGGACGACAAGCCGGTGAATATTACCGGTATCAGCGTACGCTATTATGCGGACGACCTTGTGTTTCAGGGAAACCCGGGCAGCGTTTACACGCTGGAATTCGGCTTGGGTTTGCCAAGAGAGGCTCCTGTATATGATATTGAGCGTTACAAGAATGAAATACTTAAAGGTCCCATCGACAGGCTTGTGTTAGGCGAAATAGTTTATGTTCCCGTCGAGCCGCCGGTTGAGGAAATTAAGAGCGATTTAAAATACCAAAAGATTATTTTTAATATTATAGTTTCAGTCACCGGGATTTTGCTTGCTGTAATGATTATTTTTAAACTTAGAAAGTGAAAGTTTAGGCATTAGTTCCCCTCTTCGGGCGGGGGGACGGGTATGCGCACCCTTTCTATCGAAAGCGCCTTGCCATCCCTGTCTATGTCCAGATACACACCCTGCAGTTCCGGCTGATCCCACGCTTCGCGCGTCCAGTCTGGAATGCCGGTAATATATTCTTTAATACGGGAATTTATTTCACTTCCGCCTACGGACTGAATGCTACCCGTCCTTCCGGCGTCGGTGATAACCGCCGTTCCGCCGGGAAGTATTGTTTCGTCGGCGGTTTGGACTTTTGTGTGCGAACCTATGACAGCCGAACAATTTCCGTCGGCGGAATAAAAAAGGGTCTTTTTTTCCGCGGTAGCCTGCGCGTGAAAATCTACAATTATATATAGAGTTTGTTTTTTAAGACGTTCAAGAATGGGGGGCAGGGCGGTAAAGGGGTTGTTAGCGTGAAGCCTGTTAAATCCGTTTTGCCCCAAAATGACGGCTACGGCGATCTTTTCGTTTCCGGCGTTAAAAACTTTTACGCCAATGCCGGGGGCTAATCCGCTTATATTTTCGGGGCGCAGAACATAGGGTATTTTTTCCATATTTTCGGCAAGGTCTTTTTTATAGAAGCAACATTCCCCAAGCGTAATTACATTCGCGCCAAGTTTATGAATGTAGGCGGCGTGACTGCGCCCAAGACCGTTGCCCCCTGTTGCTCCGTCGGCGCAGGCAATCAAAAAATCAAAAGGGTAACTGCTTTTTAACACGTGCATGGCTTTTTTTAAAGCGTAAACTCCAGCTTTACCGACCAGCTCAGCCGCGTAAAAGACCTTCATTTTTTATAATTTTTCCGTATTTTTAAAAGAGTACATGCTGGATATGATGCGTTCAAATTCGGCGGCGGCTCTGTAATCTTTAAGCTCCCTGCATGTGTCCCTCAAGTTAATCAGGGCGTCATGATACCGGGGGAACATGCTTACCGCTATTTCAAAACAATTTCTGGCGTCTTCGTAATTCATCATATTAAAGTATAAAACCCCCAGATTGTTCCATATTTTAGGGTCGTCATAGTCGTGGGACAGGGCGGATATATAGCATCCTTCGGCAAGAGTAAACTCTTTTAACTCGTAATAAATAATACCCATGGAAAACCACGCTTCCGGGAGATTATTTTCTATAAACACTGCCTTGTGAAAACTTTCGATAGCCTCGTTGTATTCTCCGGTTTTTTGCTGGGCAATGCCTAAATTCAGCCAAAGAAGGGGGTTTTCCGGTTCCAAAGACAACGCCTCGCGGAACAGGGGAATTGCCTCAAAAGGTCGGTTTGCCTCGGTTAACGCGATGCCGGAATTATTTAAATTAGCGGCGGTCTCCATACTATTACTATATCCCATAAAAAACAGTTCTTCAACCATAATTTTTGTTATATAAAGAGGATTGTTTAAAAAATGATAAAAAACTCTATTATTTTTCCTGTACTTATAGTATAATGACTAAGATTTTATGGAAGGTAGTTTGTGAAAGAATTAAGTGAATATAACAGCGGGATGACGGAACACGAGTTTTTTTCTTTCTTATACGACAAGATTATATCGAGGGAAATAACAACTTTCTCAAAACTAAGAGAACTAGTAACTCCGGTACTAAAGGATAAATGGACTCATCCTGTAATAATGAGGGCATTTACTCTTCTTAAAAGCCTGAACTGGGGTTTTTTTTCCAATATTTGCCCAAACACCCATAAGACACTCTGGAAGGAACTTGTTATTCAGGATAAGGATTTTCCCGAAGCCGGGGACTTAAAAAAGACCCTGCAAATTTCCAACCTGTATGTCGCAATGCTGGACATTCACGGGTATACAAAATTTTGCATGGAATCCAGAAAAAATCTTTCGATGATGCATAATTTAGATTGGGCTATCGAAAACGAAGTCCGGCGTATTTCTACTTTGTGCGGCGCGATAAGCCAAAGGGAACGCGGCGACGAAATGGTTGTAGTGGCGGCAAGCGCTACAGACGCGCTTATGGTAACATTGTGCATTATCGACTATTTCGGCAAGACAGAAGTTGTAAACGATCCGGCAATATCCACAAAACGCACAGGCAACGCGGAGGCGCTTCCTGTCTTTAAAATTACAGGCGGAATTACAGGCGGCAATACGCAAAGTCCGCTTATCATTACGGAAAGAGGAAACCTTGCTGGCTTTCTTCTTAACTCCGGCGCGAGACTGCAGACAAGGGCGAATGAGCTTTCACCCAAAGAATCAAGAGTAATGATTGCCAAACAGGTAATGATGAATTATGAAAAGGAAAACACAGCCGCGCAGACCAAGTGTGTGCTTGCGCAAACTGATTCAATATATTTTCTTGATACAGGACATATTGAATTTAAAGGGGTAATGATCCCGACTTGCGAAGTTATTTTTGACAAGAACGAACGTTACAAAGAAAAATTTGCCGGAGAAATGACAAGCCTTTTTGGCTCTACCCGTGATAATCTTTGGGAACAGAAAATATTTCAGGACTTAACTGATCTTCTTGTCAAGGTTGCCCAGTCAATGCCAAAGTTTAACATAACGCCCAAACAGCCCATTCAAGGTATGCAGACAATTACAAATGAATCCTATATTCAGCTTTGCCGCCTTGCGCTAAAGGCATACAGCAAAGACGAAGATTATTATTTGGCTGTAGAGTATTTGCGTAATCTTGTGGAAATTAGCGTGGCGGTTCCATCATTTGACAGATTGATACTTGACTACCTTGAGGGAATTACGGAAAAATACTCGCTTATTCTTAATGCTTTTGAAGAGCTTATTGATAAAGAAATAGAAGATAAAGCCGCGCAGATATTTCATGGAAATTATTTCAAGACATGGCTTGCCGCAAAAAACGGCGCAAATGTCTATAATAAACTGCTGGCTATCGGACGTAAGAGCAAAGATATTTCCAAGAAGAAAAATCTGTGGCTTGGTTTGTTGTCGCAGAAGAAAGAACAAATGGAATTTACTTTATATTCAGGAAAGAAATAAAGGAAGGATTTTATGAAGAGTTTCTTTTATAAATGGCGTTTTTATTCTTTAGGCAGAGAGGAGTACGCCGAATGTATGAACAAGCTGTTTATAAATAATTTGTATAATCTTCGTCAGGTAAATACAATAGTCGCGGTTTTTGCCGGTATTTATTCGCTGGTTCCCATATTATACGAAAGGGACCTTATTAACGGCGCTGTTTGTATCGCAACGGCGTTAATTGCGTTACTGCTCGGCTTGTATACAAATTATAAAATGCAGGTAACTATTGTAAATGACAGTTTTGTATATATATCTACAATTTTGTTTTATATGAACATTATGGCGTTTAGCATATTCATGGGTATTTGGTCAAACTCCGACAAACAAGTTGTGATTTTTTTTGTTTTCCTTATATGCTCTCTGCTGATGTTTATAAATCCGTTTACATTTAATTTTTTTCTTACATTGAGCGCAATAGGCGTATTTGTCGCATTAACATTTGTTTTTAAGTCCGAAGAAAAAATAGCGGTTTATAATACATTATACGCGGTGATTGCCGGAGTTATAGGTCTGTATTTTAGCTGGCAAATTACAAAATTGCGTATGGGGCTGGAATTAAGCACAAGTTTACTGGAAGAGGAGCGCAACAAATATCTTAATCAAAGTACAATAGACGAGTTAACCCAGCTTAATAACCGCAGGGATTTTATGCAGACTTTTCAAAGGTATTTGCATAACTACCGTACCTCGGACGACTGGCTGTGCGTCGCCATTGCCGACATTGATTTTTTCAAGAACTTTAACGATCATTACGGACACCCCAAGGGCGATGATTGTTTACGCGGCGTAGGAGCGGCATTTTCCAAAGTAAAGGAAAATATGGGCGTATATACCGCAAGAGTCGGCGGCGAAGAATTTGCAATGCTTTGGTTCGAGCAGGACGCCACTCATGTAGAAGCTGTTATTTCCTATTTTTCAGGTTTGATAAGAGATATGAATATGCCGCACGAAAAATCAAAAGTCTCGGATCGTGTAACAGTAAGTATTGGAGTATATGTTGAACAGCTTGGAGAGGCCAGCGACGTTCAGACTTTGTATAATTTGGCGGATAAAGCGCTTTATAACGCTAAAGAAGGCGGGCGTAATTGCGCGGTTATCACCGGAAGAAAACTGGAACAGTATAAAATAACGCCGCCTTCTAAAAAATAGAGTTATTTAAAAACTTTAGTTCGCGGGCTTATAGCCTGAAAAACCGCATTTTTTATATGAAGTTGTTCAGAAGCTGAAGTTTCCGAACAACTCTAATAACCAACGGGGTTATTGAGCAAGTCTAATAAACAAACAGTCTTTTTTTCCCGATAAATAAGTATGATCCGTAAAGGCATTTTTCCGGTATTTTTGCTGTTTTTCGCAGGTTTTCTCTTTGCCCAGGGACATGAGACGGGTAATATGCCCTATATTATCCGGGGCGAAGTTTATGTAGATATGGAGCCGATTTACGCGGGGCATGTTGATTCCGAGTACCCTTTAAGCGTTCCTACAGCCGGGAAGCGCGCCCTTGAAGAGGCGGCTATCTTTTTTTCGGCAATGATTTACGGCTGGTCTTTTACTTATGACGTCGGGGAAAAGGCAAGACAGATAGAGGAAAATATGGAATTAACGCCCGGCGGTGAAATACACGAGGGCGATCCGCGTCTTAGCGTTACCGATGTTGAAATCAGGGACAGCAGGTTTAGGGTATGGGCAGATTATCAACTTACGGACTTACAGCAACTCCGTATGCAGACATGGCGGAGCGGGACAATCAGGAGCGCGCAGGGTACGGGGTACGGTCCCGCAAGTATTGACGAATATCCCGGTTGGCTTAAGTTGAAAAAAGAGGCGCTAGAAGACTCTGCAAGAGCCGCGCTCCGCGCAATGCTTCGCGGCAGTGAGCGCAACCGTCCCAAACAAGTTACCGGATTTATCAGCCTTGCTTCGTTTCCCAGATATTATATCGACAGCGGCAGGTGGGCCGCCTCCGCCCGTTTTAGAGTCCAAATAAAAGAGATTATCCCTTTTGCTGTGTACTAATACTCTGTAACAGCTAAATGTTCACAATAACTTATTACCAGACATCCTCACGCAGAGATCGCGGAGACGCAGAGGATCAAGGGTGATTAGCTAACTCGTATCCCTTTCATGTTATTTTTCATTGGATAACGTTAATAATACTTGTTCGGCAGACCTTCGTTATACAAGATATAACTTTTTAAAAAACCAAACCTTGAAGTTAAAACGACAATCCTACAAACAACAACTCTGCGCCTTTGCGCCTCTGCGAGAAAGCTTTTTGTAACAATACTCATCTTAAAATGTGAAATATCCAAATTTGGGAACAATATCTGTCCATGGAAGCCACGAAAGAATTATTACAACGGCGAGAATAACATACCCCGCCGGTTTGGTTTTTTGCGGTTCTTGCGCGTCATCTGAAAAATCTTCGCCGCTTAATTCTATCAGCAGGTTGTCAATTAACTGTATGGGGTCTCTTGTTCTTACGCGGTATTTTTTACCCGTCATAACGGAAAAAAGCCGCAGAGATTCGCCTAACAATTCACCAAAAACACCGGGTATTTTTAAATCCCGCCTGATACTTGCTTTTGACAGCATGATAAGCCCCATGAATGTTACCGCCCTGTGTATGCCCGACTTTAGCGCGCCGGAAGTAATTTTTACCGGACCTGCGGAGAAAAGGACCCGCCCGTATGGAATGATTAAATTAAATGCAACAATAAAAATAACTGTCATAACTGTAACAAGAGGATTGGTTTTTTTTCCGGAAAGCAAAAGAAGAAGCCAGAAAAAAAGAAATTGAAGAAACCTGTATTCCGTACTTGGGTTAAAAAGCAAGGCGGGCATAACTACAAGACCGCAAATAAATAAATCTCTTGCGCTGAAGATGTTTTCGCGTTTTTTCTTATTCATCTTCATTTACCCGCCCCTGATACCATAGCGATTTGCGCGAAAAAACTTCACAAAACGCGCCAAGCGCGATGCCTGTAACAAGTCCCGAGACAAGAAACGGCGGCGCGATATAACGCGCATTCTCCCGAAAGATAAAGAGCCACGCGAGCGCTAACTGCGCCGTATTGGAAACCATTGCGCCTGCGGTTCCAATTCCTATAAATGAAATGTGTTTTTTTCCTAACTGCCGCAAAGAAAACATAGTAAGCGCTGAAAACAAAGTTCCCGTTACGGAAAATAAAAAAACATAGGAAAACAAAGTTCCCGTAATCAGCGCCTGTCCCATGATTTTAATGCAGACCAAAATCATAAAACCGCTGAATGGAAAAATGTCCAGCGCGATCATAAGCGGCAGATTTGCAAGACCCAGTCTCATGAAGGGCAGTGGTTTTGGAATCAAGTATTCGACGGCGGAAAGAAAAAGACAGCAAGCCCCAAGCAGGGCGATGGGTCTTCTACCATGAAATGCCGTCGATGTGTTCATCGTTTGTTCCTTCTATAATTAACATAACTTTATTCGGCAGGCACAGCGCCCACTGCCCCTGACGGGAAATATGACCCATGCCGATGCAGGTTTGATTATCGCACGGCGAAGATTCAATCCACGCGCGCCCTTTGTTTATTTTTACGATGGTATCTCCGAGCGGTCCGCCGGCGGCTACAGTTTCGCTTGTTTCCAGCGGGAATGTCCATTCTTTATCCTGCCCGCGTATCAGAACTCTTGCCCTGCTTACAGGTTTAACGTACGCTGTATACGCCGAAGAAAGAGTTAGGCACGCGGAAAAAAGAATAATTATTACATCGAATATTTTTATACGTTTCTTCATTACAGACAGCATAAAGTTAAAACGGACTATTTACAATCCGCCGTTAAAACGCTAAATTATTTTTATGAGGAAAATATCACTAACAGGAATAAAACCGACAGGTAGTTTGCATATCGGGAATTATTTTGGCGCGATAAAACCCGCGCTGGAACTTACGAAAGAATATGACGCCCGTTATTTTATCGCCGATTATCACGCTCTTAACACCATGAAGGACCCCAAGGAATTAAATGCCACAATCAGGCATGTTGCCGCCGGCTGGCTTGCCGCTGGGCTTGATCCTGAAAAAGTAATTTTTTACCGCCAAAGCGCTATTCCTGAAATTTTTGAGCTTACGGCAATGCTTATGGCGTTTACAGCCAAAGGTCTTATGAACCGCGCTCACGCGTACAAGGCCGCTGTTCAGGAAAACGGCGAAAAAGGCGATGACACGGACGCAGGCATTAACATGGGTTTGTATACCTATCCCGTACTCATGGCGGCGGATATTATCATTTTTGATTCCGATGTAGTGCCTGTCGGCAAAGATCAGGTTCAGCATATTGAAATGGCGCAGGATATCGCGCAGTCGGTAAACGCGAATTACGGCAAGCAGGTGTTGAAAATCCCCCAGCCTGCCGTTCAGGAAGATTTTGCGGTAGTACCCGGTATGGACGGCAGAAAAATGAGCAAGAGTTACGGCAACACCATTCCTCTCTTTGCGCCTGAAAAAACACTTCAAAAAACCATTATGCGAATAGTAACAAATTCCCAATCTGTGGAAGAGCCGAAAAATCCTGACGAAAGCCAGATTTTCCAGCTTTACAAACTTTTTACACAATCGGGCGAACAGGACGCTTTTGCCAAACGCTACCGCGCGGGCGGCATGGGCTGGGGGGACGCGAAAGAGGAACTGTTCCGCGTCGTAAACCGCGAACTCAGTCCGATACGGGAACGTTATGACGCAATCATGGCGGACATTCCGGCTCTTGATAAAATACTTGAACAGGGAGCGGAGAGGGCGCGTCCCATAGCCGCCGCCACGGTAAAGAGGTTTCGCAAGGCCGCTGGGATAGACTGATTTTTATTACGAACCTACGGCATGCATGTCCGCAAAGTAACCGACTTTGCGGACAGACACTAAATAACGTGATTATTTTTTATGGACTTGTCCATGCGGAAGATAACCGGTACGCCGGAGAACCTAAAGTGATACTATCGGTTGCGTTGGTGTATCCCTTCATTTCAGCAAGTTTGACTTGATTAATAGATACGGTAATTCCTCCAGGGGGCATAGTCATTGAAGATGTTAGACCGGAACGAGTGTAATAAAGGTTTAAAGTATCTTTACCTAACGCTGGCTCATAATCAACCTGAAAATTCCAACTGTTTAGAGTAATGCCTGTTACGGATACCCATTCTTTAGCGGTAGTTATACTTGGAGTAGCGGTATTCCAATATGTTCCTTCGGATAACTTCAAAAATATACCTATTGTGTAACTATAACCACCATAACTACCAGAAACAAATTGTTCTTTTGTCGTCAAACCAGATATTGATACGCTTCCTGTTGCGGGGGCTTTGGTTTCAACGGAAATAGTATTAGAATATTGACTAGTATAACCATCTGTGTTTATTACCGCAACTTTAAAATCGTATTTAGTTGCCGGAACCAGATCAGTAACAGTATAGCTCGCGGTATTTATTCCTGTTTTGGTAATAAAAGTGGTATCAGAATTTTTTTTATACTGTACCAAATACTCATCAGCATTATTTACAGAATTCCATGTAAGTTCAACGCTGTTACTTTCAGCAGTACCCGTTAACCCTGTTGGCGGCAACGGATTAGTATCCTTTTCGGGTTCTTCTTCACACCCAATAATCGTTATTCCGAATACCAGCGCTAATACCAGTATTCCCCCCAGACATAATTTCTTGTTTGCCATTGTTTTCTCCTTTACTTTGGCAATCAAAGTATATAATTATGCGTTTAAATTCATAAAACCTATTTCGGGTTTTATGGCACATAATTGCCTAATAGAGATAATTGAAGACAGCGTTCGCCTGTTCTTGTCTAAAAATGGGGAAAGTTTATAATAATTGGAAACTATTACGCGACTATAATCTGGGGGGGGGGGGGGGGGAACTATTAAAGAAAACCAATTCCGCTTTTTAACGGACGAGGAGACGGAGAAATTTGGCAATGCGGGTTTTCCAGCTGTTGTCATAGTTACATAGTACCATAATTTGTAAAATATGTCAATGTCAAGATGAAAAAGTACAGCAATTTAAAGTTTAAGAAAATACTTAAGAAACATCGGAAAATTCATCACGCAAGGCTCGCGGAGAACGGGACTTAATTACATTGTTGTGCGTCTACAATATGTTTTTCTTGTCTTTTTTGAAGAAAAAGCATGAAAACAGCGATTGGCTTACGCATTACTTATAGCTCTGCGCCTTGGCGGCCATCTGCGTGAGAATATTTAAATGTAAGTTCAATATAGATTGAGGTTGAAAGAGATAAACTTAAAATTGCCGTAAAAATCAAAGAAGGATAGGAAATAAGTTTCCCGCTAAAAAGTGTGTAAAGTTATCGTTATGGCTATACCGCTACGTTACAAGAGTGACGGTAGCGGTAAAATGATGACTGGTATTGTCCGCCATTACACTAAAACCCTCAAGTGCCCGTACACTTAAAAGCATCATATCGTTTTTTATCACGCAGAGGACGCAAAGGCGCGGAGAACTGCGCTTTGTTACATAATTGCGCGTTTCCCGCTATGCTTTTTTATTATTTTATAATGAAAAACAACATGAAAGGGATATAAGTTATCTAATCACCTTTGATCCTATGCGTCTCTGTGGTCTCTGCGTGAGGATGTCTGGTAATAAGTTATTGTGAACGTTTAGCTGTTACAGACTAATAGTCAATAGAGCTGTAGTCTTCGGCTGTCAATATGGCGTAGCCAAAATCACGATCTTCCGTTTGATTAGTGGCGGTTACGAACTGTTTTTTACCTTTCGGCAATATACCGGCGTTCAACAACAACTGCTTTGGCAACCATGACAACTCCGATCCGGTGTCGACCATCACCTCCACCGGGGGTAGAACGATATTCTTCCTTTGGGCTGATGGCTGTCAGGTTTACCATTTACTCATGTTTTACCTGCTCTTCAAAAAATTCGTTCGCTTCAGTAGAAACAATAGAGTTATTTAAAAACTTCAGTTTTTAGACAACTTCCTTATAAAATCGTACTTTTGTAAGGATTAGCCTGAAAAAACACAGAATTTGTTCAATACCTCAAAATAACGGCATTTTCAAGGCGGAATATATTATTCCCATATTCTTAAATAACCTTTATACTAATTCTAGCGCGAACTATGCGCCGTAAAGGAGTAAAAACATGAGTTCAATCGTTTGTATTGGAAGCGGCAACATGGGAGCCGCCTTAATGAAGGGCGCAAACTCAGCCGGTAACAGTATTTTTTTTACCGACATTGATATTGAAAAAGCGCGATCTCTTGCGGCTGGTCTGAAAGCAGAGGTAATTGAGTCAAATACGGAAGCCGTTAAAAAAGGGGATTATATCTTTCTTGCGGTAAAGCCGCAGGTGTTACATCAGGTGTTAGCCGAAATCGCGGCTGTTGCCAAGGAAAAGCTGAACGCCGGCTTCCTTCCGGTATTTGTTTCGATGGCGGCGGGTTGGTCTATAGCGAAAATTAAAGCGGCTGTCAGCGCAAAACTGCCCGTAGTGCGCATAATGCCCAATACGCCCGCCCTTATTGGAAAGGGAATGATTGCTCTTTCCGCCTCGCCGGAAGTTCCTGCGGAAAAAATTTCGGAACTTGAAAAAATACTTGGCGGGGCGGGTATTGTTGACATTATCGATGAAAATTACATGAACGCCGCTACAGGTCTTTCCGGTTCGGGGCCCGCCTTTGTGTATATGTTTATTGAAGCGCTTGCGGACGGAGGCGTGCGCGCCGGTCTGCCAAGAGACAAAGCCCTGCGCTACGCCGCCCAAACTGTGCTTGGTTCTTCCGCGATGGTTCTGGAAACCGGAAGACACCCAGGCGAGTTAAAAGACATGGTAACCTCTCCGGGCGGCACGACAATCGCTGGTCTTGCCGCGCTTGAAGACTGCGCTTTCCGCGGCTCCGTAATAAAAGCCGTAGAAGCCGCATGGAAACGCGCTACGGAATTATAGGCTGGAAATCGCAAAAACTCTTGCGGAGACGCGGAGACCGCAGAGGCGCAAAGTTGGTGTTTGTTATATTGTCATTGAACAAGACCTGCATTTTATCTGGCTAAAGCCTGCGAACGCGGACTTTAGTCCGAAAGTTCGACAAAACCGCATTTTTTATATGAAGTTGTTCAGAAACTGAAGTTTCCGAACAACTCTAATATATCATATTATAGAGAGAAGTGATCAAACAAAAGCTCTGAGCCTTTGCGTTTCTCCGCGCCTCTGCGAGAGTCTTTTGTAAAAATCTTATTCCTGCATATTATAAAATTCAAACGAATTATCGGTAATTGTAAAATTCGCCCATTGTGTTGTACGCACAGTGTTGTCTTCAAAAACAAATACCGCTTCTGTTCCCGGGAATGACGCGATTAATTTTATTCCTTTTTCATAACCAAGTGCGAATAACGTTGTGGAAAGAGCATCCGCGTCTGTAGAACTGTCAGCGGTAATTGTAACCGACAAGAGACCGTTATTTACAGGATAACCTGTTGAAGTAGAAAGAATGTGGTGATAACGCGCGCCGTCTTTTTCAAAAAAACGCTCATTCACGCCCGATGTTACTATTGTCCTTTTTCGATCTGTTTTATTTACCTGTATAACCCCAAAGTAAAGACCGCGTTTTTTATTGGGGTTTTGAATACCCACTTTCCACGCGGATTTATCCTTCTTTTCGCCTAACGTAACAATGTTACCGCCAAAGTCGATAATCGCGCGTTTAACGCCGGCATCCGCGATAATTTCAGCCGCCTTATCCGCCGCGTACCCTTTGGCAATAGCGCCCAAATCCAGCGCCATTCCTTTGCGCTTTAAAAAAACTCCGCGCGTTTGCGCGTCTAATTCAATATCCCGCCAATTTATCATGGACAGGGCGTTATCAATTTCTTCCCGCAAAGGAACATCCGCGTTGTCGCCGCCTATCCCCCATAGGGACACAAGCGGTCCAACGGACGGATCGAAAGCGCCGCTTGAAATCTCAGCGAAAAAAACAGCGCGTTCAATAACCGTAAATGTGTCTTTATGTACATTCACCCGTTCGATTCCTGCGGCGGCGTTAATTCTGCTGACGTCGGACGAGGGGATATTTACGCTCATAAGGTTGTCTATTTCGCGGACTCCGGCAAAAACGTCGCGGTAGACGCTGTTTTTAGATTGATCAAAAAGCATTACGGTGCAAACAGTGCCAAGAGCGTATTCGGAGCGCGAGGGCGGTGGCGCGCAGGACGCAAAAATTAAAAACAGAACAGGCAGACAATATTTAAAGACCAAAGCGTTCAGAAAGTTCCTTTAAATGACTGCCGATAAAAAGCGCGCCGTAAGTTGTAAGCACAATGCCGATGGTAATTCCCATTGGCAAAAGAAACGATATTCCCGATTCATTTGTAAGATGTCTGAAATCGAAACCGAAGAAAGATGTCGCCAGCGATACAAAGATAATAAGACCCGCAATAACCCAGCCGCGCGTGGAAAGACCGCCCGGAACGGCGTAAGCGTCTTTAATTTCCTCTTCTTCTTCCAGAGTGTCAATTTTTGCCATTATGGATTCTTCGAGACCTGGCGAAATCGGAAAAAAATCGTTTTGAAGAATAGCTCTGCTCACCTGATAGCGTTCTATCTCCTGGGCGCAGTTTGGGCAGAAAATAGTATGCAACCAAATCCGTATTTGGTTGAAAAGAGGCATATTATCCGGTTCTTCATAAACCATGTCTAAAATTTCCGAACAAGTCATTCTATCTCCTTTAAATGCTCCAGTTTTTCTCTGAGCATTTTTTTCGCCCTGAATACATGGGATTTTATCGTGTTTAACGGATATCCGGTAATCGCCTCAATCTCCTTCTGCGAACGGTCATAATGAAAGTACAAATCTACACAAATTCTAAAACGTTCAGGCAGACCCTTTACCGCCTCCTGAACAGCCTCTCTTGCAGAATTCTTAATCGCGATCCTTTCCGGCGTATCGCCCGGATTGGAAAGCCTGCCCGCGCTTTCTTCGGCAAGACTGTAGTATTCCTTTCTTCTGTTTACCTCGTTTATAGCCGTGTTATAAGCTATTTTATAAAGCCATGTTGAAAACCGGCTTCTTCCCTCAAATTGGGAAAGACTACGGTAGGCTTTAAGAAATACTTCCTGGGTAAAATCGGAAGCATCCTCTTTGTTACGGAAAAAACTTATGCCCATTCCGTAAACTGCTCTTTCGTACTGCCGCACCAAAAGACGAAACAGATTCTTCTGTCCCGATACAATCTGACTGACGACTAAATGGTCGTTAAAGTCAGTTTCATCAGTCATTGTGTCTTTCGATTCGCTTTATCACATAATAAGCCAAAAGGCCGATACCCATTGACAGGGGAATTATCCCTCCCAAAAGACCGTAAGAAACCCCTTCGATTATTGATAAAAGCGCGGTTAGCGCTATGCCCACAGTGCTTAAAAGCAAACCAGATAAAAGGCTGAATGAATAAAGATCAAAACTTGGTTTGTTGTATTGACCGCTTTTTATCAGTAAGGTCTTTTGACGGTGGCTCCACAGAAGATAGAAGAAAATCACCACTGACCCCATTACAATCCCCACAATAGGGATAACGGCTATAATTACCTGCGCGGCGGATGTTCGTATTTGCTCCATGCTCGCTCCCTGTTGCCATTTTCAAAAACTTCAGTTTATGAAAATGCAAGACTTGTTCGACAACCAACTCGAACCGAAGGTTCGCAGTTGTCAAACAAGTCCATTATATTATTCTTTTAGCCTTTCGTCCATATTTTGACATTAAAAACGGACAAAAGTTGCAGTTTACTGCTGTAAATTTGCGTCGATTATCATCATGTCGCTAAAGTACAGGGCATTGATCCGCCCAAGGCGCAGAGCGGCATTGTAGCGCGAAAGGATTTCCTGTTTTGCGGCTGATTCGTCCAAATTTGCAATTTTATCTGGGGGCAGTGCGGAAAAATAGCCGGCCGCCAAGCTTCTGAAGTCGCCTATTTTAGCCGCCAGTTCTTCAGTAAAAGCGGTGTCATGCGCGGGGTAGGGGAACGCTATCGAAAGAATCAAGGTTGATGAATTTGCGAGGGGAATCCTGAGCTGTCCCAATCCTGAAAAAACGCGGATATCTTCGCCGGATGCGGGTGTCTGCGCCGAAGTTCCGCTGTATTTTCCAAACCTGAAAAGCGGTTTTGCGCCGGAAGAACGGACAACGCCGATAATAGTGCCTATTATTAAAAGCAGAATCAGTACGCCCGCAAGCGATAACATCCCTAAATATACAATCTGCGATGTTTTTGTTTTCGGCGTTATAATTATTTTCACTGAATTATTATAGAGCAAATTTTTGGAAATGTACATATTGCGCATTGCGTCAAAAATAATCTAACCCAAAAGCGGCCATGCCTCAAAATAAAAATCTAACCCAAATATGCTTTTCCGAAGGAGGGTTCGGGAAAAGAAATGGGGTTATCAATGCAGGA
>JAITUY010000141.1 GCA_031286095.1 Treponema sp.
TCTTTGGTAACCTGCGCCTGTTTGCCGGCTTTTATTTTTTCGCAAAAATCGGCAATGGGGGCAAGTTCCTGATTAACATCCGTGCCAAAAAGCGAATTCCTTTTCATGCCGGTTTTGTCTTCTATGATTACCGCCGATACGCCGTTACGTTCAAGTGTTTTTACCGTGAACGCGAAATGCCGGCCGCCTGTGTCGCCGTCAAAAATTATCGGCTTTGTTGTACATTCTAAAATATTTGTTAAGTCCTGCAAGCGTGTGGTAAGATCGACAGCTTCAATATCCGGTTTTCCCTTGCTGGTAGAGTCGGTCAAACTTGACGACCACATTCCGTCAAAACTGTGCAAGCCGTCTTCTTTTTCAATTTCAAGATTTTCTATAATCAAGCCGGACAAGCCGGAATGGGCTTCCATTATTCTTACCAGCCGTTTTGTTTCAAGAAGTCTGCGCAGTGTTTTAAGGCGAATATCCGGCGTTGTTCCTATCGAACGTATCGCCTCATTGATTGAAGATGAATTAATTCCAGCAGTATAGGGAATCTCAATAACTTCGCCGCCGAGTTCTTTCATTACCGCAAAAACTTCATCGCGTTCTTTTTGCAAGGGGCCGCTTTTCCAGTCGTCTCCGTGAATGATATAATCAGGCTTTAACTTTTGCAAGTTCGGAACATAACTCCATTCTTCCTGCGGCACTACCCGTGCGACGCCTTTAATATTTTCAATAACATCTTTTCTCTGTTCATAACTTAAATAGGGCAAGCGTTTATGAGACGCGATAGCCGAATCGGTTAAAAGCCCTACAGTCAATTCGCCGAATATTGCGCCTTTTCGGATAATATTGATTATACCTGGATGAACAATATCGCCACGCATTCCAAGATATACTGTCTTTGTATTTTGGGTCATTTAGTAAATTCCTGTATTATATTATATACCATACGGGCCGCCTTGTCATAGGAATATTTTACAAGAATTTCATCCGGCTTTTCAACAGGTTCGCTTAACAATGCGTCAAGATCAATGTCGGTGTTAAACGGATCTATGTAGTGCGCTGTGTTTCCGTAAATTTCCGGCAGACTTGCCGCCTTTGCGACAATAATTTGCGCTCCGCAGGACAACGCCTCAAGCGGGGTAAGTCCGAAACCTTCGTAATAAGAAGGCAATATAAACGCCTTGCATTTCGTCATAAGCGCTTTTACTTTGGAATCGCCAAGGTAGCCCAAAAGGATTATATTTTGCGGCGTTGAATTGTCCAACTCATCAGCTTTTACAGTAGGCAGGCTTACACCTGAAATAGCAAAAAGCGAATCGGGATTTTTTCTTGCGTATTCGATTATCCATTTTATATTTTTACGTTTTGAAAGGCTTCCAAGTGAAAAATAAAATGGTTTTGAAAGCGCGGGGAAGTCATTAAAAACAGAATAATCCGCCGTAATATTCTTAAAATGAAACCAACTGCTGTAAATAACAGATATATTTTCAGGTTTTGCCTTACAATATTGAATAATCTGATTTTTGCTAAAGTTGGACACAGTAACAATATGTTTTGAATGTTTTGCAATTAAGCGGTACTGCCAGCGGTTATATGCCCGTATTATTTTATCTCTTATATTTGTAAAATCTTCAGGAAAGAATTCGCAGTAAATGTCGTGCAGAAAAACAATGCCCGATGCAAAGGGAAGGGCGGTATTGCCAAATTCAAGAACGGTATATTCCCTGTGTGTAATAAGAAACCATTGCAGGGTAATCATCTGCCATAAAATATTCTGAATGATTTTTCCATACCGGATGATTCGGATATTTTCATATTTTGGGATATTAACAGCGTCAACAGGCACAATTATGGCTATTTCATCAGGCTTACACAATTTATCAAGACGAGATGTAATTTCATACGCATAACGTTCAATGCCTGTAAGGCGGCGGCAGTGAAAATAACCATTTATTAAAATTCTTTTTTTGAAATTCATTTGGTATTATTGTATTATGTCGTAAACTTGGCTGGCAGATATGTCATAAGAATATTTTTTTAAGATTTCATCAGGCGGATCAACGGGTTGTTTTATAAGTTCATCTAAGTCAATATTTGTATCAAAAGGATCAATATAATGCGCCGTGTTAGCGTAAATCTCAGGTAAGCTTGCAGATCTTGAGACGATAATTTGAGCGCCACACGATAACGCTTCAAGCGGGGGAATACCAAAACCTTCGTAATAAGAAGGAAAAATAAAAGCCTTGCATTTTGTCATAAGCGCTTTTACTTTTGAATCTTCAAGGTAGCCCATAAGAATAATATTTTGTGGAATTGAATTATCCAACTCATCCGCCTTTACATTAAGCAGACTGACACCTGAAATAGCGAAAATAGAATCAGAATTTTTTTGTGCATATTCTACAATCCATTTGATGTTTTTTCGTTTTGAAAGGCTTCCCAAGGAAAAATAAAATGGTCTTGAAAGGACAGGAAATTCATCAAAAACCGAATAATTGCTCTTTATATAATTAAAATGTTCCCAGCCATTATAAATAACAGCAATTCTTTCATGCTCGATGTGATACGTTTCCGCAATTTGATTCCTGCTAAAATATGAAACAGTAATTATTTTTTTGGCTTTTTTGCTTATTAAACGGTACTGCAAACGGTTGTAGGTTCGTAGTATTTTGTCTCTTATACTTGTAAAATCTTCGCTAAAAAACTTACAATAGATGTCGTGCAGAAAAACAATACCGGGGAAAAAGGGTAGGCAAGTGTTTCCAAAATCAAGAATAATATACTCCCTGTGGGCAAAAAGAAAACATTGCAGGGTAACCATCTGCCACCAAAGTTGAGATTTTAATTTTTTATTATGACGGATAAATTTTAACTTTGAGAATTCAGGCATATTACCGGCATTGCCCGGCACTATTATCGCAATTTCATCAGGCTTACTTATTTTATCAAGCCGCATTGTAATTTCATAGGCATAACGTTCTATGCCCGTAAGACGACGGCAGAAGAAATCACCATTAATTAATACTTTTTTTTTAAGATGCATTTTTATTGCTGTATTCTTGTATTATCTCGTAAACTTGGCGGGCAGATGTGTCATAAGAATATTTTTTAAAACTTCATCAGGCGGATCAACGGGCTGTTTTAAAAGTTCGTCTAAGTCGACATCGGTGTCAAACGGGTCGATATAATGCGCCGTATTTCCATATATTTCAGGCAAACTCGCCGCATTTGCAATAATAATTTGCGCTCCGCAGGATAACGCTTCGAGCGGGGTAAGCCCAAAACCTTCATAATAAGCTGGATGAATAAAAGCCTTGCATTTTGTCATTAAAGCTTTTACTTTACTGTCGTCAAGATAACCTGGCAAAATGATATTAGGCGGTATAGAACCTGATAATTCTTCAACTTTAAAAGTATTAATGCTACTGCCGGAGATAACGAACTGAGACTCAGGATTTTTTGCCGCATGTTCAATAATCCATTTGATATTTTTTCTCTTTGAAAGGCTTCCGAGAGAAAAATAAAAAGGTTTCGATATAGCGGGGAAATCATCAAAAACAGAATAATCACCCTTTACATTTTTAAAATAATCCCACCCATTGTAAATGACAGCGATCTTTTCTGCCTTGATATGATACACTTTCGCAATCTGATTCCTGCTGAAGTATGAAACTGTAATTATTTTTTTTGCCCGACATACGATAATAAAATATAAAATCCTGAAATAAAAACATTCAAGTTTCTCGCGTGTGGTTCTAAAATCGTATGAAAACATCCTACAATATATATCATGTAAAAAACTTATTCCCGGATAAAACAAAGAGCATGTATTTCCGAAATCAAGCGATATAGCTTTTATTTTCCAGAGAATTGCCGGCAGAATAAATTGTTGCCATTTTGGAATGGAACCTATATTTCTTTTATAATTGATTACTTTTAGATTCTTGAAAGACGGAACATTTTTCGCATTCTTTGAAATAATTATACCTATCTCATTTTCTTTAGATATTTCATCAAGACGCTTAGTTATTTCATACGCAACACGTTCAATTCCGCTTATATTGTTACAGAAAAATTCGCCATTAATAACGATTCTTGGATTTTTATTTGTTTTTTTAACATTTTGTTAGTTAATACAAATATTCAAGTTATAGTTTCAATAAATTCTTATTCCGTTTTTATCCAAAGTTTTTTTGTGAATAGCTTTACCTATTTTTATTTTTTTTATATATATCGTAGAATTGTATGAAGCCATAGGGTAGTAAATTTTTTAATATTTTTTTTAGATATATAAATATATAAGGCATATTTGTATTGCGCTTAACAAGGATATCATAATCCGCTCTTCCCATGATATTCATAATTGCTTCATTTAATTCCCGTCTGGCAGGTTTATATGTTAAACTAACACCACCGATACTATAGACGGATATTATTGTATTTATATAAATAAATTTTGAATGATGTAACCAATATTCTTTTATCCAAAAAATGCTGTCAGAAATTGTTCGATAATTTTCATCATAGAATCCATGAGATGAAAACAACGAACGCTTTATAAATGTATTTTGGTGGCTTGGTGCTGCCTGTAAATACAAAGAATCAATAGAGAGATTTTCTGGCATTTTCCAAATACTATTATCGCTTCTTAAAGAATCACCATAATAAACATCAGCTTCATCCAAACTATTAATTATATCAAATGCTTTTAATAAAGAATCAATTCCAAATAGCCAATCACCGCTATTTAAAAATAAACAATAATCTCCTTTTGCTTGCTTTATTCCTTTATTCATTGCATTATAAATGCCAGTATCCGGCTCTGAAACCCAATAAATCATTCTTTTAGCATATTTTTTTATAATATCAACACTGCTATCATTAGATGCTCCGTCAATAACAAGCCATTCAAAATCATTAAAAGTTTGACATACAATGCTTTGACATGTCCTTTCAAGGCCAAGAGCGTTGTTTTTGTTTACTGTGATTATAGACAGCTTCATTACGATCTTATTGTGTTATATATTTCCATACGGGAATCACGTCGATTCTTTTTCCTGCGGTTTGAATTATATCTTCGGTATTAAAAGTAATGATTATACCGTAATCTAAATTGAAAAAATCCATAGCTTCAAGCAATCCGTTTATTTCACGATCCTGATTATCAATGGTTAATTCCCAGCAAACCTGAATACAGGAAAAATTGTTATTTGGAGAAAATATAAAATCGCACTCACCGCCGTTTTTACCGGTAAAATAGTAAATCTCCATGTTTGCCGGTAAACCCGAACTGCCGGTTTTTGCACGAAGGAAATTATATACGCAATTTTCAAGCAATATACCGTAGTTACCGCTGAATGAAACGGCTCCTGTTTTTATAAATCCGGTGTCGGCAATGTACAGTTTTTTAGGCGCAAGATTTTGCGCTTTTACAGACCACGCAAAACGGGGCAAAAGATGTATAAGATAAGCGGATTCAAAAAATGAAATATACTCCAATACGGTAGTCGGCGATTTAACTCCCGCAATATTTGTTAATTTACTTGGCGAAAAAAGCCGGGCAGGATTAGAAACAAGATATACAAATAAACGCTGCAATGAAGCGGCGTCCCGGATACCGTATCTAACGGCAATATCGCGGTATAAAATATCGGACTGTAACTGGGTCAAAATATTCATATTGCCTGTTTTTAGATATTCAGGAAAACCTCCTTTCTCAAGATAATCCGAAAAGGATTTATCCCCTGCGGGAATCGCAAAAAAACTGCAAAATTCATTATATGAAAAAGGGAATAGTTCCATTGACAGATGCCGCCCCGTCAAACGGCTTCCGAGTTCCCTGCTTAAAAGGGACGCATTTGAACCAGTGATTAGAACTTGAAAGCCTTCATCAAGTTTTTGCCTCACATATAATTCCCATCGATCCGCCGATTGAATTTCATCAAAAAAAATAAGTTTCGCGCATGAGTCAATTATAACCTTGTCCAATAACCTGAAATCTGTATGGGAAAAAGACACAAGACGAATATCGTCAAAGTTAAAATAAAAATATGGGCGATTCAGTTTTTGTACAAACTGGCGAAGCAGCGTACTCTTTCCGCAGCGTCTGATGCCGCATACGACCAGCGCATGGCTTTTAACATCCGGCAGTCCGGCCAATACATGGCGCTTAAGCCCCTGTTCCTGGCTCTCAAGCGTCAATTTTTGAGAGATACCTATATCCTGGATTTCCGATAATCTCATGGTACTATTATATACCAAAATCAGATATTATTCCAGTATCAATGGAATATATATTCCAGTATCAATGGAATATATATTGGACTTGTTCGACAACTCGGTTAGTTGTCGAACAAGTCTTGCAAAATGCTACCCATTTTGTTGTTTTCAAGCGGAAGTTGTTCAGAAACTGAAGTTTCCGAACAACTCTATTAAGGATTTCTTAAAAAATCTTTATACGCAATACTAATCCCGTCTTTCAGGCTTGTTTTTGCCTGCCAGCCCAGAGAAGTTAACTTGCCGACATCAAGAAGTTTGCGCGGAGTTCCGTTTGGTTTGGACGTATCCCATTCAATACTACAATGCCTGTCTGGCTTGTCCGCATACACTGTATTGCTTATTGTTTCAGCCAACTCTTTTATGGTTAGGTCTTTGCCTGTTCCAATATTGATTAGTTCTCCAATTTCGGAAGCGTTTTTTGAATTCATCAAAAACAACAGCGCTTCGGCCAAGTCATCGCTGAAAAGAAATTCTCTGTATGGAGAACCGTCTCCCCATAGTGTTACTTTATCTGTTCCACTGGCTTTTGCCTCATGAATTTTTTTTATCATGGCGGGAAGCACATGACCGTTTTCGGTATCGTAAGTGTCGCCAATGCCATACAAATTAGTCGGCATAACGGAAATAAAATTGGTTCCGTATTGCGCATTGTACGAGTTACATAATTTTATAACCGCAATTTTTGCAACGGCATAAGCGTCATTGGTTGGCTCAAGCGGGCCTGACAACAAATATTCTTCTTTTAACGGCTGTGGAGCCATTTTGGGATAAATACACGATGAGCCGAGGTTTAAGAGTTTTTTAACGCCGTGCTTATAGGCGGAATGTACCACATTAAAACCAATCATTGTATTGTTATAAATAAAATCGGCAGGGTAGCGGGAGTTAGCTCCAATTCCACCGACTTTTGCCGCCGCCAGAAAAACATAGTCGGGCTTGTTATCACGGAAAAAACATTCAACTGCGGCTTGATCAATTAAATCCAGTTCTTTGTGCGTTTTGGTAATGATATTATCATAACCTTCCGATTTGAGCTTTCGCATAATTGCGCTTCCGACAAGGCCGTTATGCCCCGCAACGTAAATCTTATCGTGTTTATTCATAATAATTTTTTATCTCATAACCGCCGTTTTTAAGATACTGTTCTTTCTCAGCTAACTTAAAATCGTTAGAGACCATCATTTTTACAAGTTCCGGAAGTTGTACCTTTGGTTTCCAGCCAAGTTGGGCGTAAGCCTTTGACGGGTCTCCTATTAAAATATCTACTTCCGCAGGGCGGAAATAACGAGGGTCGATTTCGACAAGAATATTGCCCGTATTCTTATCAATTCCCTTTTCGTTTATGCCTTTTCCTTCCCATGTAATTGTTATTCCCGCTTCTGAAAACGCCATTGAAATGAAATCGCGGACGGTTGTAGTAACTCCAGTTGCCATAATATAGTCGTCAGCCTTTTCCTGCTGAAGCATGAGCCACATTAATTCTACATAATCGCCCGCGTAGCCCCAATCGCGCTTTGCGTCAATGTTGCCCATGTAAAGTTTATCCTGTAATCCCAATTTTATGCGTGCGGCGGCGCGTGTAACTTTTCTGGTAACAAAAGTTTCCCCTCTAATCGGGCTTTCATGGTTAAAAAGTATGCCGTTGCACGCATACATTCCATATGACTCACGGTAATTTACAACTATCGAATATGCGTATAGTTTTGCCGCCGCATAAGGACTTCGCGGGTAGAATGGGGTAGTCTCTTTCTGTGGGATTTCCTGTACTTTGCCAAACAACTCGCTTGTGGAAGCCTGATACAACCGCACTTTTTTCTCCATGCCCAGAATCCTAATCGCCTCCAAAAGCCTTAATGTTCCTATTCCGTCCGTATCGGCTGTATATTCGGGAACCTCAAAAGAAACCTGCACATGGCTCTGCGCGCCAAGATTGTATATTTCATCCGGCTGTACTTCCTGAATGATACGCACAAGGTTTGACGTGTCGGTAAGATCGCCGTAATGAAGAAAAAACTTTTTATTTTTTTCATGCGGGTCCTGATACAGATGCTCAACGCGTTCGGTATTAAAGCTGGAAGAACGGCGTTTAATACCGTGGACAGTGTATCCTTTTTTAAGAAGGAATTCCGATAAGTATGCTCCATCCTGTCCTGTTACGCCTGATATAAGTGCTGTTTTCATTGTTGATGTCCTTGATTTAGTTTTTTGTAATTATTGGATCTTTCATAATAATTAACATGAAATACTATA
>JAITUY010000153.1 GCA_031286095.1 Treponema sp.
TCTTGCGGTTTTTCAGGCTATAAGCCTGCGAACGCGGACTTTAGTCCGAAAGTTCGACAAAACCGCATTTTTTATATGAAGTTGTTCAGAAACTGAAGTTTCCGAACAACTCTATTTATTTAAGTATAAGTGACAATTTGTTTTTTTTCAAACCTTTCCGTATGTATTTTACCTGATATAGGGAGCGGATTTGTTGTTAGAAAGCATTGTGCGTTGTGTTCACGTTTAGATTACGAACAACAAATATACTCCCCTACACAATTAATGATAAAAATTAAAACTTCGTGAGGTTCGTGGTTAATTATTGGACTTGTTAGGCAACCCGGCTGGTTGTCTCTCAAGTCCTGCATTTTTTATTGGTAGTTGTTCGGAAAACTTAAGTTTCCTAACAACTCTATTCTTTCGGTATTTTCACAATGTCACCGGTACGCACGCCTGCGCGAGAAAACCAGCCTTGCGGCGCTTCAAGAGCGTAGCGGGCGGAACGGCTTGAGACTACGGAACTTAAATCGTGAGGGTACATGTCCTTTATATCTATAATCCTTCCATCATGGGTAATAAACGCTATGGAAAGAGGGATATAGGTGTTTTTCATCCAAAAAGACATAACCTGATCCGTTTCATAGACAAAGAGCATTCCCTCCCCGTCCGGCAGTTTTTTGCGGAACATAAGCCCCTTGTTGCGCTCTTCCTGCGTACCGGCTATTTCCGCATTTACAGCGGCAATCCCCTGCCCGTCCCTTTCAATGAGAATTTCCTTTACCGGAAGTTTTCGCTCGCACGCGGTTAAAGTGAATAAAAGGCAAAAAATTGTTATGCAAAGAGACGGGGAAAAACGCCTGTTAAAAATCATTCAGGAAATCCTGCCGCAGTTTAACTTGTCCCGATTCGAGCAAACCTGATTCGTTTACGATATCGTTAAAGACGGCTTTATCAATATATTTTACAGTTAAAGGTCTTTCAAGGGCTATTCTGGTTTCATCAGTTTCCCAAATAGAGGCGGAAGGATCAAGGTAAGAAGGCTGTCCGTATTTTTTTACCAATTGGGTAAAGACCGAATAATGGTCTATTATTACGGTATTAAGCGAAAAAGCCATGATAAAAACCGAACCGTCCCTTAACTGGAAAAAAGCGCGTTTAATAAAAGACGAACCTGTCGTTTCAACAAGGCTCTGGTTTCTGACAGGAAGAAAAGAGACGTCCCTGTCGCCGCGGAAATCAAAATAATTGTCTTTTATAAGAGTTGCCTTTAAATCATCAATGTTCATTCCCAAAGAAAGCTCGCGGAACTGACGGGGCAATTCTGCCGGCTTTGCCGTTTCTTGCGCAAAAACGCCTGAAGTAAGCAGGAGTAGCAAAATAATAAAAAAAATAATCCTTTTATGGCTCATTATATTAATTATCGGATATTTATGCGCTTATAAAACGGGTTTTTTGGTGTTTCGTGATTTTTCCAACTGTTGCATTTTGCGGAAATACGCGTTTTGTCTTAATATTTCATTTACATCTTTTATATAAAGTTTGTCGTTTATAATCTGCAGACCGGGGGTTTCCATCAGTTTTCTTGAATAAGTCAGTCCGTCGGATGCGGAAAGCCCTACCATCGTTACTAGTTCTTTTACTCCAAAATCAAATGAAAAAGAGGTAATTTCGTTAAAATCCAATTTCTTTTTCTCGATATGGGTCTGCATTAAATCGAACATCCGACCAAGCGGGTCGTCTATTTTGGTATTTGCAAGCTGTTTGTAAAGTAGCCAAATACGCTCGGACAACAGGGTTGTAAGGCGCGCAATAAGCTGGGGCTGGGTTTTAATCATCTGCTGGAAATTGTCGCGGTTTACTGCCATAAGATGACATTCCTCAAAAGCGACGGCCCCCGCCGCCCTTGGCTTGGATTCCAGAAGAGCCATTTCCCCGAAAATATCGCCTGATTTTAACACTGCAAGAAGTATCTCGTTATTCTCGGTAATTTTTACTATTTTGACCGACCCCTTTTGAATTATAAAAAGTTCATCACCCGGTTCGCCCTCGCAGAAGATTATATCGTCCTTGGAATAAGTGCGCGACATTTCACCGGACTTGAATTCCTTAGGCGGTTTTTTTACATAGGGGGCGATTTTTTTCATTCTTTCTTTAGAGGCTGTTACATTTTCCCCGTTGGGACAAAATTTTACATATTTAAGGTAGGCATAAAGAGCATGGCTGAACTGGTTTTTCTTCACATAGTATTCAGCGACGTTAAAAAGATGGCTTGAGTTTTCCTCGGCGGCTGTATCTTTTAAGGTAAGCCTTGTAAGGGCTTCATCCAGATAACGCATCCTTTTTGAAAACTGCATGATTATCTTCATTGCGACGGGAGCGTTGCTTTGGATAAGCTGGCTAAACTGGTCTTTTAGTACGGAAATAAGCGTTACGTCCGTAAGCGCCTGGGCGGTCTCGATATGGCTGTGCCCGGACATTGTTGAAACAACGCCAAAAAAATCGCCAGGATTAAGAATATCCCCCTGTTCTTCCGCGACAATTTGAACTTCTTTGGACAGCTTTACCTTTCCCGAGCGAACAATAAAAAACCTATCCGCGTTCCTTTTACCCTCTACAATGATATATGAATCTTTTGCGAAATTAACAAAAGTGAGTTGCAAAGGTGCGGTCATTTTCCCCCTCTTCTACCGTACAGAAACAGTATATAAATTTTGCCGTAATATTGTCAACTGTCCGCATTGCCTCAAAAATAATCTAACCGAAAGTGGAGTGCGCCTTAAAAGTAAAAATACAGCCCAAATTATAATGGACTTGTTCAATAACGCCGCTGTTTATTGAACAAGTTCTGCATTTTTTCAGGCTATAGCCCGCGAACGCGGACTTTAGTCCGAAAGTTCGGCAAAAATGCGATTTTATGCTGAAGTTTTAAACAACTCTAATAGTTCCTGCCGGACAGTGAGGGACAAATGGTGTTAGACATGAAAACCAGAAAAAAGATTTGCGGGAAAATTCTTAAACGTTACCAGAAGCAAGTAAAAAAGGCAAAGCCAAACTGCCTGACGAATATGCTACGCTACTTGAGTACAACCGCGATTACATGGCACACCAAACTCGCCAACTGAGAGAAAACACGGTATGTTCTCGACAGCGGGAAATTATCAAATATACCGCCAAACCAGCCGTACAGGAACATCTGGAAAGCTTACGGGGACGCAAAAACAGACAGGTCAGAAAATATCATAAAGAATTTGCTAGCGTTCTGATGACAATCTGGGAACTGTTTGATTTTCAATGCGGGAAACTTTTGGCTCCCCTGATCAGTGGAATGATGAGTTTACTGATTCCCGAGTTTAATCTCATCGAAGTATTTCAGACATTGCTACAGTCAGTCAGCAACTGCGGGGCGCGGGCTTGCGGTAAATTTTACCAGACTCTTGCCATTACCGATGCCGCCTCCGGCTGGACCGAAATATGTACTCTACTGAATAATATCCACCGCTGAGTCAATGAACTTGTTCGACAACTGCGAACCTTCGGTTCGAGTTGGTTGTCTCATGTCAGCTACGCTGACCAGTCTTGCGGTTTTTCAGGCTATAAGCCTGCGAACGCAGACTTTAGTCCGAAAGTTC
>JAITUY010000155.1 GCA_031286095.1 Treponema sp.
ATTCGATCCCCGGACCGTCCAGCCTGTAGCCAATCGCTATACCGACTACGCTACCCGGCCCAAAACAACATCAGAGAAGCTCTGTAATTTTGCGGGCGTTTTAAAGGGAAAAACACAAATTCGCTGTAATGGGGCATACTACAACATACACCAGTCAGAAAATTGGGACCATAAATATGAATTTTACATTTAACAAGTTAGGCAATATACGTATAACGTAACGCTGTTGCGCGTTCGCGTAACCATTGTTCCAACAATACTAAGTGTTGCACAAAAATGCTTTTATGGTGTATTTCTGTCGCCGGCAACAATCATACTTTGGTCTTCGTGTAAAGTGTCCGGTACTTTGGTCTGATTTCAACCAAATTTGGGTTTTCTCAAGACAGATTTATAAAAGTCCCCAGTGTCAAACTTCACGGAAATCCGTCCAATGGGAGCCGCGTTGATACGTGCGGACAAACGGAGACAGACAGACAGGCAGGCAGACAGACAGACAGACAGACAGGCGGATATGACGACGGTAATAGGCGCTATTTGCGATTATTCGAACACAACAAACAAAATACAAAAGGCGTTTGGAAATGATCTTGACTCATCTCATTTGCAGCAATTTTATTACCTTCACACAGAATATCAAATAACCACTAGCGCAATATATTCCCCCCCCCCCCCCCCCCCCCCCCAATTTAACTTTGTAATTTATTATTGCAGTTTTCATCTTATTTGCGAGGTATCTGCATGAATCAAAAAGATGTTTTTACAAAGCTCTGTTTAGGTACAGCTCAATTTGGGTTAGACTACGGTATCAATAATACCAGCGGGAAGATACCACAAGAAGAAATTGTAATGATTTTAAATTTGGCACATGAAAACGGTATAACCATGCTTGATACCGCGAGCGCCTATGGCGAAAGCGAATCTGCGCTGGGAGAAGGAATTATCCAAACCGGAAAAAAATTTCAGATAATAACTAAATATCCGGCAAATACGGAACTTCGTCCGTTTCAATGGATAGATACTTCGCTTGGATTGTTACAAACAGATAAAATATACGGGTATTTATTTCATAACTATTCAATCTTTCAAAAGCATCCTGATTATATCGAAGATTTTATAAAAATAAAAGAAAAGGGAAAAACAGGGAAAATAGGTTTTTCATTATATCATCCTTCTGAAGCGGAATATATTTTGAAGAATGAAATGCCTTGTGATATTGTTCAGATACCATATAATATTTTTGATCAAAGATTTTCCTGTTTGTTTTCAGAGTTAAGCGGTAAAGGAATTGACATATATGTAAGATCGGTTTTTTTACAGGGGCTTTTCTTTATCGAACCTGATAAGACAGACAGCCGTTTTGATTCAATTAAAGGTTTTTTGCATGAAATACGCCAGCTTGCAAAAGATTATTCAATAAATATCGCCGCGCTTTGTTTGGGTTTTGTTTATGCAAATAAATATGTGTCAAATATTGTTATTGGCATTGATTCTTTGGATAATTTGAAAGAGAATATAAGTAATTATGCCTTATTAAAAAAAACAACTATCCCTTATAATTTATTGGATAAATTTGCGGTTAATGATGAGAATATTATTTTACCTTATAACTGGAAAAATTAAATGATCATGCAAAATATCATAGCGATAATCACCGCCCGCGGCGGCTCTAAACGTATACCAAAAAAGAACATTAAAGATTTTTTCGGCAGACCGATGTTAAGCTACGCTATAAGCGCCTGCAAAGATTCCGGAATTTTTTCTGAAATTATGGTTTCAACGGACAGCGAAGAAATTGCCGAAGTTGCAAATAACAGCGGCGCGCGTGTTCCCTTTATGCGTTCCCCAAAAACGGCAGATGATTTTGCCTCCACTTTTGATGTTTTGGAAGAAGTAATCAATAATTATAAAAAAGAGGGGCAAGAATTTGACCATTTATGCTGTGTGTACCCATGCGTTCCCTTTCTTTCCGGAAAGACATTACAAAACGCGTATGCTCAACTGGCTGAATCAGGCAGCGACGCTTTACAGCCGGTATGCAAATTTCCGGTTCCTGTAGAATGGGCTATGAAAATTGAAAATGGAATTCTTGTTCCCAATGACAGGAAAGCTCAATTAATCCGCTCTCAGGATTTAACGCCAAAGTATTTTGATGTTGGAATGTTTTATATGATAAAGACCGCCATAATGTTAAAGGAAAAATCTCTTACTCCGCCTAAAACTATGGCTTATATTATGGATGAGCGGGAAGTTCAGGATATTGACACTATTGATGACTGGCTCATGGCTGAGATTAAATATAAATTGATTAAGGGGTTGTAAAAATGGGTAAATCGCAGGATTTGTATGTGCAGGCTAAAAAGATTATTCCGGGCGGAACTCAGCTTTTAAGCAAACGTCCTGAACAGTTTTTGCCGGATTACTGGCCGGCATATTATAAAAAAGCGAAAGGCTGTAAAGTTTGGGATTTGGACGATAAGGAATATATTGACGTAAGTTATATGGGTATTGGCGCAAACACAGTGGGATACGCTGATGATGACATTGATCGCGCCGTTAAAAATGTCGTTGACGCGTGCAACATGACGACGCTGAACCCGCCCGAGGAAGTGGAACTTGCTCAAAAATTGATCCAGCTTCACCCGTGGGCGGAAATGGCGCGTTTCACGCGCAGCGGCGGAGAAGCCATGATGGTTGCCGTGCGGATAGCCCGCGCCGCCGCCGGGAAGGACATCGTTCTTTTTTGCGGCTATCATGGTTGGCATGACTGGTACATTGCGGCTAACCTCTCAAGCGATTCAGCCCTTGACGGTCAATTATTGCCGGGTCTTAAACCCGCCGGAGTACCCCGTCATTTAAGAGACACGTCTTTCCCATTCAATTTTAATAACAAAGCTGAATTTCAAAGTTTAATGGAAAAATATAAAGGAAAGATCGCCGCCGTAGTGATGGAACCAATAAGGAACGTTGAACCGGAGGAAGGCTTTTGGGAGTACATTCAATCTGATACAAAAAATAATGAGATTGCCCTAATTATTGACGAGGTAACAGCCGGTTGGCGGCTTAATCTTGGCGGCGCTCATCTTTTATATGATATTAAACCTGATATTGCGGTTTTCGCCAAAGGAATGAGCAACGGATACCCCATGGCCGCCATTATTGGCAAGAAGAAATTTATGGATGCCGCGCAAGATTCGTTTATCAGCAGCACCTATTGGACGGAACGCATAGGTCCCACGGCGGCGCTGGCGACAATACAAAAAATGGAACAGCGCAAAATTCAGGAACACCTTATAAAAATAGGAAAAATTGTACAGAACGGCTGGAACAGCATAGCAAAAAAAACAGGACTTTCAATTCATGCGGGTTCAATCTATCCGTTAAGCCATTTTGATTTTCAAGATAAAGAGCCGCTGATTCTTAAAACTTTGTTCATTCAGGAAATGCTGGCTCGCGGATATTTAGCGACAAATTCTTTTTATTGCAGTTATGCCCATACCGAAGACGTTGTACAGAAATACCTCGACACTGCAGAAGAAGTGTTTGCGTTTATAAAAAAATCTATAGAGGAAAATACCAGCGGAAAATTGTTGAAGGGGCCTGTGTGCCAGACCGGGTTTAAAAGGCTTAATTGAGTCTATGCAATTTGGCTTAAAACTTGAAAGCAAAAGAAATTATTAAGAATTGTATGAAATAATTACAATTCGCGAATAACAACCTCGTCTAAAAAGGAGATGTTTTATGGAATTAAATGACTTTATTACTAAATTTGCGGAACAGTTTGACGAAACTGAAGCAAGTCAATTCAAGGCGAATACGGAATTCAAAACATTGGTTGACTGGAGTTCCATGACCGCTTTGTCAATTATCGCAATGGTAGATGATGAATATGGCGTTATTATTAAAGGTGACGACATCAGAAAATCCACCACTATTGAAGATATGTTCAATAGTGTGAAAGAATACAAATCCAAAAATTAGCATGTACAACCCTTTCTCCCTGACAGGGAAAATAATACTCGTAACAGGAGCATCTTCTGGAATTGGACGGGCTATCGCTGTAGAATGTTCAAAAATGGGAGCTTCAGTTATCATTATCGGTCGAAATGAGGAGCGGTTAAATCGAACATTTGAGTTGTTGGAAGGTTGTGATCACAAAAAGATAATTTGTGATTTATCTTCAGAAGAAAGTATAAATGAACTCGTGGCTCAACTTTCAATTCTTAATGGTATTGTACACGTAGCCGGTATTGTAAAAACTTTGCCTTTCCAATTTGTTTCTTCAAAGGAGATAAACAATATATTTAGTGTGAATTTTCTAGCACCTGTATTATTATCACAAACAATAATAAAAAAGAAAAAAATATCAAAAGACTCTTCAATTGTATTTATCTCATCTATTGACGGGCCTGTTACAGTACATGCAGGAAACTCTATGTATGCGGCTTCTAAAGGTGCAATTACAGCAATAGCCAAAAATATGGCTGTAGATTTGGCATCTAAGAAAATAAGAGTGAATTGTATTTTACCTGGAATGATTGAAACACCGCTTATACATACTGGAAATATAACACAAGAACAATTAGATATTGATATGAAATTATATCCGCTAAAAAGATACGGCAAGCCGGAAGAGATCGCCTATGCGGTTATTTATTTATTATCAGAGGCAAGCAGTTGGGTAACCGGTTCAAATCTGGTTATAGACGGCGGCTTTACGTTGCTATAATCCAAAGGAGAAAATATGGCTTTCATTACTTACAAAAATGTTGGTATACGGGCAATGGCTGCGTGTGTTCCTTCCAATATCGTATACAATAAAGACCTTGGCTACCTGATTCCTGAAGAAGAAATCGAAAAAACAATAAATGCGATAGGCATACGTGAACGCCGGATAAGCGATGCGAACACCTGTTCATCCGATCTTTGTTTCAAGGCGGCAAAGAAACTAATAGAAGATAATGAGATAGATGTAAATACGATTGATGTTCTATTATTTCTCAGTCAAACGCCGGATTATAAAATGCCTGCAACCGCTCCGCTTCTACAAAATCGTCTTGGTTTGCCAAATACAACAGCAAGTCTTGATTTAAATTTAGCCTGTTCCGGTTATATATATGGATTGTCATCTGCTTTTGCTTATGCTTCCCAACAAGGGATAAATAGAGTTTTATTATTAGTCGGGGAAACTTTTACCAAACTTACGTCTCCTTACGATAAGGTAAACTGGCCTTTATTTGGGGATGCCGGTACGGCGACCATTATAGAAAAAGGTGATTATTGCGATTCCTATTTTGAATTGATGACTGACGGTTCAGGGGCAAAATCATTGATAATACAAGCGGGTGAATTCCGGAATCCCACCACTGTTGAGAATCTACAAATTACTGAAAGAGAGGATGGGAATAAACGTTCTGATCACCAGATTTATATGGACGGGATGGATGTTTTTAATTTTACCCTGCGGGTTGTTCCCAAAGCGATAAAAAACATGCTGGCCGCTTTATCTATCCAACCAGATGATATTGATTATTTTTTATTTCATCAGGCGAATAAGTTTATGATAGATTTTATTGTAAAAAAACTTAAAATTGATACGGTTAAAGTTCCTTATTGTATTGATCGTTTTGGCAATACCAGCTCCGCTTCAATTCCCCTAACCATAGTTTCAGAACTTGAAAGTAAAGTCAGGGAAAATGAGAAGATTATATTATGCGGATTTGGGGCTGGCTTGTCCTGGGGGACCGTATATACAGAATTAAAAAATTGCGCTATTTCATCCTTGATTGAGTATTAAAATGTTTTCTGATGGCGAGTCCAGTCGGCGCGGCTACAATGAACGACAGAAAAATATGTTTTTTATATAATGAGGATGTTGGTCTGATAGAACTTGCTGAACGTACCGTATGAGATACTTTATCTTCCGTAATTATACCATAGAACCCTTCTTTAAAGGGTTTGAAGCCAACTTTTCCGGTTACGAAGATGTATCATTTATTGATGATACGGCGGATGCGTATATTTGGTGTTATTTTATGCCATACAAATTAAATAATGATATTATAGTCGAAGAGATCGCGCATTATGGCGATATGCTCAATATGGTTTATTCAAATATCAAAAAAGATAAAACTTTTATCGTTTTTACAATAGATAATCTTTATTCATTGAATTATGTCACATCAAAAACGGTATTGGAAGACGCTGTTATTGCGTATAATCAAGAAATATATGCTATGACCGAATATGTCAATGTAAAGATAATTGACATTAGGAATTTTTTTCGTGAATTTTCCACTGAACAATTAATAGACTGGAAGTATTACTTTCTTTCGCAAATGCCCATTAACCCGAAACTGGTTCCGCGGTTTTCTAAATGGTTTTCACGGCAGCTTGAAGTACTGGCGATGAAGCGCAAAAAATGTATTGTGCTTGATTTGGATAATACGTTGTGGGCCGGTATCTTGGGAGAGGATGGCGCGGATGGTATAAAAATGGGAGAGGATTATCCGGGGAATGTTTACCGTTTTTTTCAAGCCTATTTGCTGGAATTGAGCCGTATGGGGATCATCCTTGCTGTTTGCAGTAAAAATAATGAGTCCGACGTATTTACCGTATGGGAGAACCATCCCGATATACTTTTAAAAAAAGACAATTTTACCGTATATAGAATCAATTGGAATAATAAAGCCGATAACATAAGAGAAATAGCAATGGAATTGAATATCGGACTCGACAGTATGGTGTTTATAGACGACAATCCCGCTGAACGTGAATTGATAAAACAGGCGCTTCCCGACGTATGTGTGCCTGAATTTCCCGCGCATCCTTATATGTATCCGATTTTTATAAAACAGTTAACCGATAATTACTTTAGCGCTTATACATTAACACAGGAAGATTTGCTCAAAACACAGCAATATAAAAATAATGCCGAAAGGAAGCACTATAAAAACCAATTTACGGATATGGACACCTATTTGCGAAGCCTTGATATTATGTTGACTGTAGAAAAACTCAACGAATTTAATAAAGCCCGGTTTGCGCAGATGACCCAAAAAACCAATCAATTTAACCTGACAACGCGGCGGTATACTGAAACAGAAATACAATCTATTGCAGCTAACGGAGGTCTGGTATACGGGTTACGGGTTAAGGACAAATTCGGCGATAATGGGCTTACCGGTTTGATGATTGTTTTGATAGAAAAAGAAACGGCATATATAGATACTTTATTGTTGAGTTGCCGTATTCTTGGGAAAGAAATTGAATATATGTTTGTCAAATACATATTGAGCAAACTAAAAGAAACCGGCATACAACAAGTTCGGGCGTCATATATCAAAACGGCAAAGAATGGACAAGTTGAAAAATTTTATGAAAGTATTGGATTTATGCTAAGAAAAATCTCACAGGATAGTATAGATTATGAATTGATTATTGAAAACAAAGAATTTTCTTTACCGGATATATATACAGTGGAGGATTTATGCGGGAACGAATAAAACACGTGATAAAAGGTATTCTTAATTTGGATAGTATACCGGATGATATTTCTCAAAAAAACTGTGCCGAATGGGATTCCATGCATCATTTACAGTTGGTTGTGGCTTTGGAAACAGAATTTGATATTTCATTTGAACCGGAAGATATTGCATCCATGAAGTCTCTGGATGAAATAGAAGAGAGAGTAAAGTCTCTATTAAACTGACTTTTTTATATATTAGACTTGTTCAGCAACTCATCTAATTCTTGAACAAGCCTTGTATTTTTTAGACTAAAAACGAACGCGAATTTTACTCCGATAGTCCTACAAAAATGCGATTTTTATAAGGCTAGAGTTCAGAAACAGATGTCTCTGAACAACTATATAATATAATAAATGAAATTAATTGATTATATTCCTTTCTCTACCGCAATTCAAAAATTAGATATTAAAAAAGGAGATATTCTTTTAGTGTCTTCAGATATATTAAATCTCCTGATAAATCTTAAGTACCATGAAAGAATTATTGATCCAAATTTTATTATTGATAACTTGCAGGAAGTTGTCGGTTCCGAAGGTACATTATTGTTTCCTACATACAACTGGGATTTTTGCCGGGGGCTTGCTTTTGATTATCACAAAACCCCCTCAATGACCGGATCTTTAAGCAGCGTCGCCCTGAATAGAAAAGATTTTAAAAGAACAAAACATCCGATATATTCCTTTGCTGTATGGGGAAAATATCAGGATTTATTATATTCTATGGATAATACAGATTCTTTTGGAACTAATTCACCGTTTGATTTTCTTTATAAACTGCACGGAAAGAATTTAATAATTGATGTCGATTATCAAAATTGTTTTACATTTATACATTATGTTGAAGAGTGTACCGGTGTTATTTATAGATACATAAAAAGTTTTTCCGCAGTTTATATTGATGAAAATTCAAAAAGTGAAGAAAGACAATTTTCGATGTATGTTCGGAAATTAGAATTAGAGACTGATAATAACTCAAATCCAATAGGCGAGGTTCTTGAGGATATGGGAATAGCAATAAAAAAAATAATAAATAGCATACCTTTTGTCGTCGTTGATCTATATCGTGCATTTGATGTAATAAAAGACGATATAATAAATAATTCTGCAAAAAAGATAGCAGTTTATAAGGGGCAATAAATGTATACTGGACAAAAAATGTATAAGTTAGCGGAAAAATTATTTCCAATTTGCCGGAGTCTCACGGGGAACGGGGTCAGAACAAGTTTGAGTATTTTAAAGGAAATTTGTCATGAACTAGAGATAGTTGAGGTTCCTTCCGGCACACAGGTCTTTGATTGGAAAATTCCTAAAGAATGGAACATTAATGACGCCTATATTAAAGACCCTGCCGGTAATAAAATACTTGATTTTAATAATTCCAATCTGCACGTAATGGGTTATTCCGTCCCCATACATAAAAAGATAAAAAAGAATGAGCTTCTTTCATGTATTTATACGGAACCGTCCCAGCCGGATGTTATACCCTATATTACATCATATTATAAAGAGCGTTTTGGATTTTGCATGAGCGAAAATCAACGCAGGCAAATTGAATCTGATTATGCTGACGAAACTGAGTTTGAAATCCGCATTGATAGTAATTTGGATGATGGTTATCTAACTTATGGGGAAATAATATTACCCCCCCCCCCCCCCCCCCCCATTGATAATTTCATTATCCATGAAGAAATACTTTTATCAACGTATATTTGCCATCCGTCACTGGCAAATAATGAATTATCAGGCCCTTGTTTGGCAATATTTTTGGCGGATTGGATTAAAAATTTACCGCGTAGACGTTATACTTATAGAATAATTTTCATACCGGAAACAATAGGTTCAATTACATATTTAAGCAGAAATCTGGATGTTCTGAAACGAAATGTAAAAGCGGGCTTTAATCTTACCTGTGTCGGGGATGACAGAACATACTCATATTTGGAATCCAGATATGCCAATACATTGGCTGATAAAGTAATTCAGAATGTGCTTAAATTCCATTATCCTGAATATAAACGGTATTCTTTTTTAAAAAGCGGGTCTGATGAACGGAGGTATCAGGCTCCTGGAGTAGATTTACCGGTAGTCGGATTTTCAAGATCTCTGTATGCCGAATACCCTGAATACCATACTTCCGCCGATGATCTTTCTTTGATTTCTCCTGCCGGTTTGCAGGGTAGTTTCGAGGTAATGACACAGTGTATTATGGCGCTGGAAAATAACCATAAATATAAAGTAACAACAACTTGTGAACCGCAATTAGGAAGACGCGGTTTATACCCGACTGTATCCAGAAAAGGCCAATATGACGAAGTATTCAAAATGGTAAATTTTCTGTCTTACGCTGATGGTACAAATGACCTTATTGATATAAGCAATATTATTAAAGTACCGGTTAAAGGATTGTTGGAATTGACAACATTATTACTTGCCAATAAGTTAATTGAGGTGTAATGGAAAAATTTATGCAATTTGGTTTAAAACTTGGCAGTAAAAATACCAATTATACCGAAGACATCCTCTCGTTTTTTGAAGCGGGATATTTTCAGTATATTGAATTATTTACAGTTCCATGCAGTTTCAATAACTCCATCGCATACTGGAAACAGTTTCATATACCAATAATTATCCATGCGCCTCATTCTTATGCCGGGATGAATCTTTCTTTGATTGAAGAACGGGAGAATAACACCAAAAAATTACAGGAGACTTTTCAGTTCGCCGATATGCTTAAATCGGAAACCATTATTTTTCATTCCGGCGTTAACGGCGAGATTAACGAAACAATATATCAACTCCGCCCTTTTGTTGATTCCCGCTGTGTAATCGAAAATAAACCGATGAAGGGATTAAATGATGAGAAATGCCTTGGGGCAGCTCCGGAAGAAATCAAGTATATAATAAATGAACTAAAAACCGGATTTTGCCTTGACTTTGGTCACGCTATATGCGCCGCCAATTCTTTAAAAAGAAACCCGTTTGAGTTAATTAAAGAATTTCAGACATTAAATCCATGTATTTATCATTTAACCGACGGCGACTATAAAAGCGAATACGATTCGCATTTACATTATGGTAAGGGAACTTTTCCTGTAAAAGAACTGTTAAGAATGATTCCTGACGATGCAAAAGTTACCGATGAAGCTAAACATGATTCTAATTTTAAATTAGATGACTTTAAAGAAGATTTTTTATATGTCAGTAACATATAGATTAATTCCATTAATCAACTTGGATAAAACAACCCAATTACAAGTCTTGGAAATAAGAAATGAAGATTATATCCGGGAATGGATGTTCAGTAGAAACATAATAAACACAGAGGAACATTTTACTTGGATAGAGCAGCTCAAGAACGAAGAAAGCCAAATTTGTTTAATTATTACTGATGATAAAAATAAGCCTTTCGGCGCTGTGAATATAAAAAATATTGATAAAGAAAATGAAATTGCCGAACTGGGATTTTATAAGTCTCAAAATGCTGACGAGAAAGGATTAATGACAAAGGCTTTAAGTACAACAATAGATTATTCCTTTAACAATCTTGGATTGGAAAAAATCTACAGCGAAGTTTTTGAGGGCAACACAAGAAGTTTAAAAATACATAAAAATCTTTTGTTTGTAGAAGAGGGGTTTTTGCGTTTCCATAAAGTTAAAGGAGGAAAACGCATAGGGGTACATTTATTTGGTTTATTAAAAAACGAATGGGAAAGCGGAAAAACTAGAGGCAGTATAAATACTGAGATAATAGTTACCCCCCCCCCCCCCATCAATTTTATTTAGTTAAAATTGAAATTTATCTGTCGTGCTGCGGAGAATATGCGGCATGATAGATTGTCGTCTTGTACTTGCATGTTCCGGTTTATTAGGAAATGTAGCGCTTAAATGTCTTTCGAAGGAAAAAATTATTAGCGCTGTGCTGACAGATAAAAAATCCACAGAAATAATTAATTTTTGTTCAAAAAACAGGATTGACTGCTTTATTGGCAATGCGAGAAATGACGAATGTATAGAATTTGTCAAAAAATATAAAGATGATATTTTATTTTCAGTAAATTACTTGTTCCTTTTTGATGAAAAAATAATAAGTCTTTTTAGGTATAAGTTTAACATTCATGGTTCGCTTTTACCAAAATACCGCGGCAGAACGCCTCATGTATGGGCAATAATTAATAATGAAAGAAAAACAGGAATAACTATTCATGATATTACTTTGGAATGTGATGCGGGAGATATTTTTCTTCAAAAAGAAATACCGATAACTTATCATGATACAGGCGGTGTTATTTTACAAAAATATATTTATCATTATCCAAGAATGATTAAGCAATTTTTATACTTGTTTTCCGAACAAAAGATTGTTCCAAAAAAACAAGACGAGCAGCAAAAAACTTATTTTAACAAGAGAACACCGGAAGACGGAAGAATCGTGTGGGACTGGCAGCGTGAGCGTATATACAACTGGGTTCGGGCATTGGCTCCGCCGTATCCAGGAGCGTTTTGTTTTTTGGGAGAAGCAAAAGTGATTATCAATAAATTAAGATTATCAGATTTTGGGTTTTACTGCGATATGAAAAATGGTTTTATTCTTGATGTCAATACAGATTCCATTATCGTAAAAACGCCCAATGGTTGTGTTGAAATTCTTGACTATATTAGCGATGAAAATATTGACTATATAAAAAAGGGTGATGTTTTAGTATAAATAGGTATGTTGGATAAAAATGTTTAAAGAACTTACCAAGCCATTCATAATCGCCGAGATGAGCGGAAACCACAATCAAAGCCTTGAGCGGGCGTTACTCATTGTTGAAGAAGCGGCAAAGACAGGCATTGACGCGCTAAAAATACAGACTTATACTCCGGACACGATAACGATAGATTCAGACAGGGACGAATTTAAAATTAAAGACAAGGACAGCCTTTGGAACGGGGAAACTCTTTACTCATTATACAGTAAA
>JAITUY010000173.1 GCA_031286095.1 Treponema sp.
CCTTTGCAAATAACCCCGTTCACAAGCGGAATAACCGGAAGGTAGTCTTCGGTAAGCGTTTTACAGACAAGTATGTCGCCGCCTGCCGCGCCGGGCGGCGTTATTTTTTTGCGCGCTTCTTCCGCTCTTTCCGCGTGAACAATCCTGCCCTGCCTGCGGGTAAGGCCGGCTCTGGCGTATCCTCCCGCGCCGGAACGGGCAAGCACTGTTCCAAGGATAAGAACACGGACGGTGTTCACCATATTTGGGCTTTCAAGGGGCAGGCCCGCCACAAGCATAATTTTGTCAGAAATGCCGGCAGTGCCAGTATCCAAAGCGGCCTTTATAACTTTTTGGATCAGGCTTTCCGATTTGTCAACACGCGGCGCGTAACAGACGCGGACGCCCCAGTACAGCTGCATAAAGCGCTCAGCGTGTTTGTCGGGCGTTAACGCGAGTATGGGTTCATCCGGCCTGAACACGCTCAGCATTCGCGCCGTGTTGCCGGTCAGGGTCGGGGTTACAATCGCCTTTGCTTTCACTTCGGAGGCTATCTCTACACCCGATCTCGACATAATGATGCCAAGATTATCACCGGGATTGTGATCCCATGAGAGACATTCGCCGCGAATCTTTTTCATACGCGCCAGAAAATCGCTCGACTGCTCGACAGTGAGCGCGATTTTGTCCATTGTTTTTACCGCTTCCACGGGGTATGCCCCGGCGGCCGTTTCGCCTGACAGCATGACCGCGTCCGTTCCGTCGAAAACGGCGTTGGCGACATCGGTAAGCTCGGCGCGTGTTGGCCTGGGATTCACAATCATTGATTCCAGCATCTGCGTCGCGGTAATGACGGGTTTCCCGATCTTCCGGCACACGCTGATTATGTGTTTCTGCGCAAGCGGAATCTGCTCTATGGGAAGCTGTACGCCAAGGTCCCCGCGCGCCACCATTACACCGTCCGCAAGAGATGCGATTTCCTTAATGTTTTCAAGACCTTCGCCGCTTTCGATTTTTGCAATAATTTTCATGTGCGAATTGAGGCTGTCTAGATAATTCCTGATTTCGGTAACTTCATACGGAAAACTTAGAAAACTTGCCGCGATAAAATCAAGGTCCATTTCCGCGCCAAACGCAATGTCCTTTTTATCCTGTTCGCTCATTATCGGAAGCCGCGGATGTACGCCGATAAGATTGACGTTTTTCTTGCTGCCGATTACCGCAGTGTTGGCCGCCCGGCAATTGATAGCGCCTTCCGCTGTATCAATATCGATCACTTCAAGATCAAGAAGCCCATCGGCTATGAGAATATGGTGTCCGCTTTTCAGCATTGAAGCGGCTTCTTTCCACGTAACGGAAAGACGTGCCGCCTTTCCGCTCTGCGCCGGCACGGTAAGACAATCATCGGTGGCAACAATAACCCTGTCTCCCGCATTTATCGTTACTTTGCCGTCGTTTTCAACCAGGCCGGTACGGATTTCCGGCCCCTTGGTGTCCAGCATTATGGCAACGCATATCCCCAACTCGCCGGAAATCCGCCTGATACATTCTATTCTGGCACGGTGCTCTTCATGCGAACCATGCGAAAAATTGAGGCGGGCGACATTCATACCCGCAAGAATAAGGCCGCGCATAACTTCGTCTTCTGATGACACGGGACCGATGGAACAAACTATTTTGGTTTTTCTGTTTTGCATTAATAGTATTTTACTCTTAAAGAAAACTATATTGCAATACGGGGATTTTTGTGTTCATCAAGGGTATCCGCTTCTTCATTAATACAGAACGTGCAGCGGCTGATCACCGTGAACGCCGACAAGCTGTCCATGCACGGGATCAACCATTAAGTCCATCGCTTCAAACGGCAGAGCGCCCAGGAGTATGTCTTTTGCGTCGGGTACTACCACCCACGGCGGGAAGTACGGTATAGCGGTCTTTCCAGCGAATTTCTACCCCTTCAGTTACATCGTACGTATTCGCTTTACCGTCCGCAAGGGTAGATTCGGATGTTTCTTTAATCGTAAGCCCTAATTTTTCGCGCACATCTTCATTAATTACCAGCGTCCACGCTCCGGTGTCCGGCATTGCCTCTATCTTCAAAGTGCGGATTTCGTCTTCTTTATTTATACTCGTGATTAGCAAGTATCCGGTCCCCGGTATTCTCCAGCGTGTTTTCTTCCTTGGCTTTTTTAAAGAAGATAGATAAAGTATGCGCGAAGAAAAAAGTGCTGCACATTGCAACAGACAACCTGTCTGCGCATAAAACAAAAGAAGTTTATAAATTTCTTAAAGACAACCCCGCAAGATTTGTACTCCATTTTATTCCCACACATTCATCATGGTTAAATCTGGTAGAGCGGTGGTTTGTTGAGATAACTAATAAACGCATACGCAGGGGAAGCTTTGAGTCTGTCGCCCGGCTAACAAAGGCAATTAAAGATTATATTAAGACCTGGAATAAATCAGGTATGCCATTTACATGAACTAAAAAACCTGATGAGATTATAGCTAAAATGAATAAGGCAAAATCATTGTGTTAATTGTATATTACAGAACACTAGACAAGATATGATAAGTCAAGAATAGCAAGTGACCATGCTGAAATTATCTTTCTCACAAGCTTAATATTTCATAAATTTAGCAAGACACAGAATGAAAATTCGGAATAATAAAGAACTGATACCAGACACATTTCTTGGTCAAATCAGTTAATTGACAATATTGCATTAGCCAGCTAATATTATTTAAGTTGCTGTCAAGGGTCCAAATACGGGAGCAGGACTATGGCTTTAGGGCAAAAAACTTAAAAATATAGAAGGCAGCGGATAATTTGAAAACCGCCGGGCAGTAACTTTTTATTTTTCCCACTTTTCCGATGCTAAACCCGATAAATCAGGATGTTTTCTCAGTGTAGATTTATTAACAAATTTTATTGAATATGGCGAATTTTCAATGGCTGCTTTGCAAACTTCATAAGTTTTAAATTTTCGTCGTATATGCTTAAGCGAAGAACCATACTTTCTAACATAGGTTAATACAGCATTATAGTACTGCGGCATATTTCGCCAACTGTTATAAAGCCCCTGAGTTTTTATGGCTAATGACATCATCCTTGTAACAGTTAGACACAGAGGATAACAGTCTTGCACAAAGCGGTTTTGTTGTGGCGGAACAAAACCGTGCAGAGGGCGTTAACACGAACACGGTTTTGTGTAGCCCGAGCCGCCGTAAGGCGGCGAAGCAGTTACAGTCCTGTTAGGCGAAGTAGAAATGTTTATTTTCGTCATATTTTTCTTCTTCTAAATATTTTACAAATTCTATTATGGGAATTGAATTTTTAATTTCTAAATCTTCAAAATTATCAATAGACTTGTTCGACAACCACAATTAAATGCATAGTTCACGGTTAATAATGCCGCAAATAAGAGACATCCTTAACAAATGCCTTCCGCAATGGTTTCGGTACAGGCATGCCATGCTCTTAAATGTTTTTATTTTAGCGTTAATGCGTTCAATCGCCGCCCGTTCCCGCGCAAGCCGTTTGTTGTACGCTTTATCCCGTCTGTTTAGCTTATGCAGCCTGCTCCCCTTCTTCGGTATCCGGCTGTTTTCATGTAGTTTTTCTATCCCCAAATAACCCAGATCAGCACGTATCAAAATTGATGCCTTAACGCTCTTTCCTATGGCATCCTTGTATACCTGAAAGTCATGCACGCCGCCTTTTGCCTCCCTCGCGCCCAAAACCTTTTTGCTTTTCCCTTCTATTATTGCCTGCGCCTTTATCGCATGGCGCTTTTTCCCCGAATAATGCTCTTTTTGCCCTTTTTCAGGGCGTCGTATGGGGCCTTCGGCAACGCCAGCCGCTATGTATTCAATGGCGTTTTCCGCTTTCCTGAGCGCCTTTTTGCCGGGCAGTTTGAAGGTTTTGTCTTTCGCAAGAGTGTTTTCTACCCATTGTACCGTTTCACAGACGGCGCTTTTGCTTGCGCCG
>JAITUY010000061.1 GCA_031286095.1 Treponema sp.
ACAACTGCGAACCTTCGGTTCGAGTTGGTTGTCTCACAAGTCTTGCGGTTTTTCAGGCTATAAGCCTGCGAACGCGGACTTTAGTCCGAAAGTTCGACAAAACCGCGTTTTTTATATGAAGTTGTTCAGAAACTGGAGTTTCCGAGCAACTCTAATATAATAAAACAAAAACCAGAAAAATAACGATAATCCTGCAAACAATAACTCTGCGCCTTTGCGTCTGCGCGAGAGGTATTTCTTCATACGTCTTTTCGCAAACAATCAATCAGGCAGGGCAAGGGACAGCACTTGTTCATAAGAAGTTACAGGGTGAAACTCTATCCCTTTTTTTACATGATCTGGGATTTCATCAAGATCGCGCTCGTTTTGTTTGGGGAAAATAATGTGGCGCGCCTTGTTTCTGCGCGCGGCGACTGTCTTTTCTTTAAGACCGCCGATAGGAAGCACCTGCCCTGTAAGCGAAAGTTCTCCCGTCATCACCAGTCTGTCGGTAATTACTTTTTCGCGTAACAGCGAAATCAACGCCGTCGCCATAGTGATTCCGGCGGAAGGACCGTCCTTCGGCGTCGCGCCTTCCGGTATGTGCAAATGAATGTGGTTCCTGTCAAACCATTCGCTGTCTATGCCGTAACGTTCAACAGCCAGTTTGCGCGCGACAGTCATGGCGATTGTCGCGCTTTCCTTCATCGTATCGCCCATTTTTCCCGTCAGCGTAAACCCTTCCTTCCCCGGCAATGACATCGCCTCTATTACAAGCGTGTCGCCGCCCATGCTTGTCCACGCAAGTCCTACCGACATTCCAGGTCTGTCGGCTTTCTTTATGTCGCCTTCGGGGAAAACAGGTTTGCCTAACTGCTTTTCAACTAACTTTTTATCAATCTTAAAAACCATAGGTTTAACCGCAGTTTTTGCCGGTCTGGTTTCTGAAACCAGACCATCTTCAACAGGAGGATGCGCTTCTTCAGCCTCTACAATTTGCTTCGCAAGTTTACGGTGAATCTTGTCAAGGTTTTTCTCGAAGTTACGCACTCCGGCTTCGCGGGCATAGGCGTTTGCTATGTGCAAAAGACTGTCCTTTGTGTACTTAACCTGGTTTCTTTTAAGACCGTTCTTTTCAAGGCTTTTCGGCAAAAGATAACGCATGGCAATTTCAAGTTTTTCAGTATCAATGTAACCGGGAAGCTGAATAATCTCCATGCGATCCATAAGCGGAACGGGAATTGTGTCCAGAGTGTTTGCCGTAACAATAAAAAACACATGGGAAATATCAAATGGAAGATCAAGATAATGATCGCGGAAAGCGTAGTTCTGCTCCGGATCAAGCACCTCAAGAAGGGCGCTCGCGGGGTCTCCCTGAAAACTAGAACCCATCTTGTCAATTTCGTCTATCATAAACACGGGGTCCCTTGTTTTTACGATTTTCAGCCCCTGAATAATTTTCCCCGGCATCGCTCCTATATATGTGCGCCTGTGTCCCTTAATTTCAGCTTCGTCCCTCATACCGCCGACAGAAAAACGGAAAAATTGCTTGCCAAGCGCGCGCGCGATAGACCTGCCAACGGAAGTTTTTCCTACCCCCGGCGGTCCGACAAGGCAGATAATCGAACCCTTTGTGTCCTTGCGTAATTTTCGAACCGCCAAATATTCAACAATCCGCGTTTTTACGTCTTTTAACCCGTAATGATCCTCTTCCAGAATAGCCTGCGCGTTCTTCAGATCAAAAACCTCAGGCGCTGGATCACCCCACGGAAGAGACACAATCACATCAAGATAATTGCGCGTAACAGTATATTCGGGGGAATTCTGCTCCATCAGATTAAATTTTTCAAGTTCCTGCTCAACAACCTCTTTAATTTCGCCTTCAAACTTAAACGCGTCAAACTTTTCCTTAAAACGCTGGTAATCGGAACTTTTGGCGTCGGTCGTCATGCCCAATTCCGTCTTTATAGCTTTCAGCTCTTCCTTTAAAAAATAATCGCGCTGAGATTTTTCAATCTTCTCGTTTATCTCTCTTTGAATCTTTTTTTGAATACGCAAAAGTTCCTGTTCTTTTTTTATAAACACCAGCACTTGTTCCATGCGCTTTCGCACATTCAGTATTTCAAGAATCTTCTGCTGTTCAGCCTTGTCTATATTAAGAATACTGGCGATAAAATCCGCGATCTTTCCAGGGTGATCTATATTGATCATATTCAGGCGCATTTCTTCCGAAAAAAGCGGATTGTTTTCGCTTATCTGTTTCATTTCGGAAATAAGCGCGCGCGTAAGGGCTTTAACTTCGCTTGTGTTGTCTTCCTCGTCCTCAAGATACTCCACCGCCGCGACAATCGGGTTGGAAGAATGAAGCGTCTTCTTTACTCTAAAACGTTTTAATGTAGAAATAAAAATGTTAAGCCCGCCGTCCGGCAGATTAATTTTCTTAACGATTTTCGCCACCGTTCCCACCGTGTACAGATCGGTTATGGCGGGAGTTTCGGTTTCATTTTGCATCATGACAAGGCCGACCATCGCGTCACCCGCCGTAGTGTCTTCCACGACTTTTACATCGGTAGGGTTGCCAATCATTATGGGCGTAAAAATTCCTGGAAAGATAGGACGCCCCATAAGCGCCACCAGCGGCAGTTTATGAGGCAAAAGCTGATCTATAGGTATAACGCTTTGATCTGACATAAATTTAACTAAAAAGAATTTAACCGCGAACCAACACTCACCTGACCATTCTAATGTTGTCAGGTGAATGGCTGGTTCGTGGTTAAAAATTAAAACTAGAGTTGTTTAAAAACTTTAGTTTTAAACAACTTCCTTATAAAATTGCATTTTTGCCGAACTTTCGGACTAAAGTCCGCGTTCGCGGGCTTATAGCCTGAAAAAATGCAAGACTTGTTCAATAACCAACAAGGTTATTGAACAAATCTACTATTATTTTTTACCAATACTATAAAACGCCTTGCGGCCGGCGTACTCGGCAATACCTTCCAGTTCGTCCTCTATTCTCATGAGCTGGTTGTATTTACAAATACGGTCGGTTCTGCTCATTGAACCGGTCTTAATCTGCCCGGTTTCAAGAGCGACTACAAGGTCGGCTATAAAGCTGTCTTCCGTCTCGCCGGAGCGGTGGGAAACAATCGCAGTGTACCCGGCTTTTTTCGCCATTTCAACAGCTTCGTAAGTTTCGGTAAGAGAGCCGATCTGGTTCACTTTGATCAGAATCGAGTTGCACGCGCCCATGCCGATACCCTTCTCCAGCCTCTTTGTGTTTGTAACAAAGAAATCGTCGCCGACTATCTGCACTTTAGAACCGAGGCTCTTTGTCAGTTTCACATAACCGTCCCAATCGTCCTGATCCAGCGGGTCTTCGATCGAAATAATCGGGTACTTGTTCACCCATTTGGTGTAAATATCGATCATTTCTTCGGCTGTGAAAAGTTTGTCGGGGTTGGATTTCCAGAATTTGTAGCCTTTCTTGCCGCCTTCGCCGTAAAGCTCCGAACTGGCGCAGTCAAGGGCGATAGACATCTGTTCGCCTGGTTTGTATCCGGCTTTTTCAATCGCTTTCATTATGTAGTCAAGCGCTTCCTCGTTTCCGATGTCAGGCGCAAAACCGCCCTCGTCGCCGACAGCGGTATTCTTGCCCGCGTCGTGAAGAAGTTTTTTCAAAGTATGAAAAACTTCGGCTGTCCAGCGAACCGCCTCTCTGATAGACTGCGCGCCAACCGGCATAACCATAAATTCCTGAAAGTCAATTTTATTGTCGGAGTGTTTGCCTCCGTTAATAATATTCGCCATTGGAACGGGCAGAAGATTTGAATGAAACGCACCCAGATATTTGTACAACGGTACGCCGAGAAAATCCGCCGCGGCGCGGGCCGTCGCCATAGATACGCCTAAAATAGCGTTAGCTCCAAGTTTGCCCTTGTTTTCTGTCCCGTCAAGTTCGATCATCGTTCTGTCAATATCGACCTGTTCAAGAGCGTCCAGCCCCATAAGTTCCGGCGCGATAATGTTATTTACGTTGTCAACCGCCTTTAACACGCCCTTGCCCTGATAACGGGCTTTGTCGCCGTCACGAAGCTCCACCGCCTCGTAATCGCCTGTAGACGCCCCGGAAGGAACCGCCGCGCGGCCCAAAGAGCCGTCCTCAAGCATAACGTCAACTTCTACTGTGGGATTTCCGCGGGAATCAAGGATTTCACGCGCTTCCACATATTCAATAATACTCATTTCGTCCTCCAATTTGCTTTTATTAAGGTAATATTGCGATATTTTCGGAATGTAGTCAATGGACTTGTGAGACAACCCGGTTGGTTGTCTCACAAGTCTTGCGGTTTTTCAGGCTAAAGCCTGCGAACGCGGACTTTAGTCCGAAAGTTCGACAAAACCGCGTTTTTTATATGAAGTTGTTCAGAAACTGAAGTTTCCGAACAACTCTAATATATCCTTGACTACTTGATTAAATGGCCAAAATAGGGTACAAGTATAGTATAACTATGCCCGAATTCATGTCAAAGCGACCTTTGCACATACAAGTATTGTTTACCGCTCTTGCGTTTTTGCTGATGGTTATTTTAAGCTACTCTTTCACCAGCAAAATCGTGCAGGCTGATCTTGTGCGCAATGTTGAAAGCGTACTTGACTATGTGGAATCCAAAATCAACTCCGATTTGCAGGAATCACGCATTACATTAGATGATTTTACGCAATCCATTCAATATTTAATTATGCGCGGGGATTCTGCCGATAAACTGCGCGCTTATAATGAGGAGATATCAAACCATATACTTTTAAAAGGCAATGACACTTTTAGTCATAACGGTCCTTTCTTTTATCTGGAAAAGCATCCTGACGGACCTGTATTTATTAACGGTATCGGCTGGCAACCCCCTGATTCTTTTTCGCCTTCTAAACGCCCATGGTACAAGGCCGCCGTTGAGGCGCGAGGCGGCATTGCGGAAACTGCCCCTTTTACAGATACAGTAACAGGGGAAACAGTTATGTCATATTCCCGCGGTATTTATGATAAAGCGGGGAACCTTTTAGGCGTTGCCGCTATTGACGTACGCGCCGGACATATAGGTGAACAAGTTGTTAAAATGGCTCTTACCAAAGATGGCTACGGGGTATTGGTTAGTCAGGATTTTACGTTAATCGGCCACCCCAATCCTGATTTTGTCGGAATGAAAATGGGCGATCCTTTAATTCCTCTTTCAATTTTAAAGAGCGAATTAGCGCGCACGGGGAAGATTTCGGGAACTGCTTTTGATAATTGGAAAGGCGAATCAATCATCAGTTTTTTCAGGACGCTTCCCAACGGCTGGCGTTTAGGTCTTCTTGCTCCAAAAAGCATATATTATCAAAATGTATCCAATATGGCGTTTGTTTTAACTATATTGGGCATAACGCTTGCTATGATACTCATAACGATTCTGATTCAAGTTGACGCCGCTAAAAACAAATCGGACACAGAGAACAGGCATAAGAGCGTATTCCTCGCGAATATGAGCCACGAGATACGCACGCCGATGAACGCGATAATAGGCATGACCACGATAGGAAAATCCGCTGACGACCCAACCCGCAAAGATTACTGTTTTACGAAGATAGAAGACGCTTCCAATCATCTGCTCGGCGTAATTAACGACGTTCTTGATATGTCAAAAATTGAAGCCAACAAATTTGAACTTATTCCGGCGGAATTTGAACTTGAAAAAATGCTACGGCGCGTGGTGAATGTCGTCAACTTCCGCATAGACGAAAAATTTCAAAAATTTTCGGTGCATATCGATCGTTCAATTCCCCGCATTCTTGTAGGGGACGCTCAGCGGATAGCGCAGGTCATTACCAACCTGCTTGCAAACGCCGTTAAATTCACCCCCGAGTACGGCACTATCAGCCTTGCCGTACGCCTTGCGGAAAGGGAAAACGATCTCTGTACAATGCAAGTTTCGGTAAGCGACACTGGAATTGGAATAAGTCCCGAACAGCAGGAAAAAATTTTCCACGCCTTTGAACAAGCGGAATCCAGCACGACGCGCAGATACGGCGGTACAGGACTTGGACTTGCGATTTCCAAAAATATAGTGGAAATGATGGACGGCGGCATTTGGGTGCAATCACAAATTGGAAAAGGCTCTGTTTTTACTTTTACAATTAAGGTACAGTGCGGTAATAATGAAAAACACGTACTTTTGTCGCCTGATATAAATTTAAAAAATGTACGTATTTTAACCGTAGACGATGATCCTGATATCCTAACCTACTTCCTCGAAATAACACAGGGTTTCGACTTATTGTGCGATGTAGCCATAAGCGCGGAAAAAGCGCTGAAACTTGTAGATCAAAACGGCGGTTATCATATCTATTTTATAGACTGGAAAATGCCGGTTATGGACGGTATCCAGCTTGCGCGCGAAATAAAATCCCGCGTATCAGAAAACTCTATTGTAATAATGATTTCCGCCGTTGAATGGAGCACAGTAGCAGACGAGGCGAAGACGGCAGGCGTTGATAAATTCCTGTCCAAACCGCTGTTCCCATCCACCATCGCGGAAGTGATTAACGAATGTCTAGGCGTGGACAAACAGATGGCGGAAAAATCACACGCCGCCGATATTTCCGGTATTTTCGCAGGACGGCATATACTGCTGGTGGAAGACGTGGATATCAACCGTGAAATTGTAATGACTTTGTTTGAACCGACAAAGCTTAAAATAGACTGCGCTGAAAACGGCGCGGAGGCTGTGCGCATGTTCTCGGCGGACCCGCTTAAATACGACATGATATTCATGGATATACAGATGCCTGAAATGGACGGCTACGAAGCGACAAGGCGCATAAGGGCTTTGGACACTCCGGCGGCAAAAACAATATTGATTGTCGCTATGACTGCGAATGTGTTTAAGGAAGACATTGAAAAATGTCTTAAAGCCGGAATGGACGACCATGTCGGCAAACCTATTGATTTTGAGGAAGTTCTGCGCAAACTGCGCTCCTTTTGGGCAAAAACGTAAAAATAGCGGGCAACTAGATAAAGCGGCGCGGAATACAATCCGTCCTGAGCATAGTCCCAATTTAATACAGCCGTTTTTCACCTAATGGCGTTTTTTTACTTTTATTCAAAGTTATTAAGTACTGATCCGTACTGATCAAAAATGACAATATTTTCGTCATGAAGATTCTCAATTGCTAATTTAAGAAGTCTCTGAATGCCCTCAATTTTTTTACGGTTTTTTGTTATGTCGCTTTCTGGCGTCGGAAAAATGACTAGTACAGCATGGCGTAAATACCCCCTCCTAAATCAAATACGGAGTAATTTGCCTTTATAATTCCATTGAAAAGGTTTTTTAAAATATAGATTATAATATCCTATAAAACTTTTTATTTTCTGCTCAAGCTCGGACACGCTTTTAAACATAGCACGTTTATTCAAAAGCCGCCGGGTGATAATGCTAAACCAGCATTCTATTTGGTTTAGCCAAGAGCAATGTTTCGGCGTGTACATGAATACTATCCGGTGCGAGCTGTCTGCCAAGAACACGGCTCTGGTTTGCTTGTTCTTAAGAATGCCGTATTTTCTCTTTACCCCTAAACTTGTTTCAGCGATATTGTCCGCTCTTGCGGCCATTCTAACCATGCTTTCTGACATATGCGTGTTCAAATTATCCAAAATAAAAATATGC
>JAITUY010000117.1 GCA_031286095.1 Treponema sp.
CGCAATAAATACATTGGACTTGTGAGACAACCCGGTTGGTTGTCTCACAAGTCTTGCGGTTTTTCAGGCTAAAGCCTTACAAAACCGCGTTTTTTATATGAAGTTGTTCAGAAACTGAAATTTCTAAACAACTCTATTTTACTTTCGAGAGCCGCCGATGATTAGTTGCAATACTTTTTTGACAGAATCATCAACGCAATTATCAATACACCCTCCATTGATCTGCTCCATTTCCTCTGATTCAATGGATGAAAATTCGTTATTTCCATTTATTGTTGAAAACATAATATGCCCCTTTTTGGCGTTCTGTTACGTACGCTAACATTCAGCCAAATAAAATGTAATATACCGCCCACACAAGGCGGCAGTTATAATGGGTATTACCCAAACACAACTCATATTAAAACAGAAACGAAGTCCCCGCTCTTACACTGGCGTTTGCTTTTAGCAATTCGTTACCTGCTACCCAGCCGTTTGTCTTAAAGACAAAATCGACATAAGGCAAAAAATACTTGCTTACGTTAAAGTCCACCCGCAAACTGAACAGTCCAAGAAATTCGGGGCTTGCCGTTTTAAATACCTGATTTTCCGGTTGCATTCCGATTAATACGCGCGGGGAAAGATACATATTCAATTTTCCTATAGTCAATGGGTAATCTATCAGTTCAGCTTCTATGGCTGGAAACCAGTTAGTATAATTTGCGTAATTATGAAATATAAACACAATATTAAATGGCTTTTTCTTTAAGTATACATTCGCAGAAATATCCATACCAAACGAAGTAAGATAATGACGCATAGCAAAATTACCGTCAAACTCGCCCATAGGAAGGGATTTTACCCCAAACATCATAGGCGACATAAAATTGAGTATTTGTAAATAGCCTTGCAGTCTTAAGTAATTTATTTCAGCTTCAGTTAAATTAGTCGTTGTGCGGTAACGGTTGACGCCTTCTCCAGATGGATGAATGCCCCTGTCTTCATATGCTTCGTTAGAACGAAACAAATCATAAACCCATGCAGTGAAATCAACGCCTGCAAAATCACGAGAATCGCTTGTTTCTGTTTCATTCAAGTCTATACCATTTTGTGCCATAGATGATAACCACACATATGAAAACGAATTAAATGCATTATACCAATAAGTATATTCAGATAAAAAATTTTGATTATAAAAAAAATTATTGCGCTGTAAACGTTCAATTAGCAAATATTGCCCTTCAATACCAGCTTCGTATATTCGTATTAAGTCTGGCGGGCTTTCTTTTTTGATACGGCTTAAATCTTCATCTTTTACATTACTGACATATATAACAGACGCGCCAATTGGAAAAAGATTCATACCGTTAAAACTGTTTGCGCCAAAACGTGTTAGAACAGCGCGATGGTATTCCTCATGAAGCCAACCGCTTCCACCAGGCATATAAATAAAAATAAATTCACCCAAGCCTGTTCCTATATAATATATTATTTTTTTTAGTGTTTCATTTAATCCACTATTGTCATAAAAGTATTTCATTCCAAATTGGAAACTTGAAAAAATATTCAGTGTCAAGGCAAGCGATTGAGCCATACTCGGATTGGCGTAACTGCTGAAAAAACCATGACCTACGGTATTCATTGCATCAATTTGATAGGGCAGATCAAATAGCGGTAAATCAAGTTTTAAGGCAGGATAACTATTTTTTAAGTTATCATTTTGTTCTTCATTGGTTTGAATATCATCATTATATGTATTTTCAGTTTGGGCAAATACGGAAGAAAAAGAGAAAAAACAAATTATTACTAAAATAAAATTTTTCATTGATATTTTTACTCCTAAAAACGCAATGAAACGCCTAATATTACACTGGCGTTAGCGTCAAGATATTCATTTCCGGCAATCCAGCCTTTTGTTTTGGCGGTGAAATCAAAATAGGGTAAAATATTTTTATGCATCATAAAATCAACGCGCAGTCCGAACAGGCCAATAAATTCCGGGCTACTGGTTTTAAATATCTGATTTTCAGGTTGCATACCGATTAACATACGTGGAGAAAGTAGCATATTCAGCTCGCCAACATTAAGCGGGTAATCAACCAATTCCGCTTCTATTGCAGGGAACCAGTTTTTATAATTTATATTATTATGAAAAGCAAAAACCATATTAAAGGGATTTTTTTTCAGAAAAACCTGTATTGAAGTGTCTGTTCCAAAAGAGGTAAGATAATGACGTAAAGCGAAGTTACCTTCAAGTCCGTTTTGTCCAAGAGGAAAAGATTTATACCCATACAGTAACGGCGAAACAAAATTAAGCAAACCCAACCAGCTCTGCCGTACCAGATACGTTTGTTCATCGCCAGTTAATTGGTTATATGTAATATATCTGGCAACACTGCCGTCATCTGACGGATGCAGACCCCTGTCGGCATAAGGTTCATTTGGACGAAATAGCTCATATACCCAATTGACGACGAAAAAATTAGAGTTTGCCGCAATAAACCTGTCAATTTGTTCTTTATCATTCTTATATGCTTCTTTTACTTTATCATTAATATTTTCGATACCCATTTCATGAGTTACAGGTGAAACAGTTAGGCCAAGATTCATAAAAACTGTTATTAAAGCCGGTACAAAGGAAAGATCATCTGGATTGTAAAAAAAATACTTGCGAGTCATCAGATCAGAAAACAAAATACAACCTTCCGAACCGGCGGAATTCATCCGTATAAAATCATACGGGGCATTAGACTTAAATTGACCGAGTTCATTATCAGTTAAGCCGGTAACTCCTCTTATGGTACTTATGTTATAATTCTCATTAAAACTATTGACGCCAAAACGGCTTAATACGGATCGGGTATATTCCCTTTCCATCCAAGTATAGCCAAATGGAAGTACATATGCGAAGATTAAAATACCAACAGCCGTGCCTCCGTAATAAATTACGTTTTTCCATTGTTTTGGTATATCAAGGCTGTCATTCAATTTTTTTAAACCATAATGCATAGCGGAATATATATCTGTGGTAAGCGCCATTGACTGGTTCATGCTCAAAGTACTATAGGTTTGAAAAAAATTATAATTCAGAGCGTTCATGGTGTCTGTCTGGTAAGGAATGTCAAAAAATGGTAAATCTACTTTAAGCATTATTTTTAAATCTTCATTATTATAGTTATAAGAAATTTCTTGGGAATATATTATAGTGAGCAAGCATAACCACAAAATAAAAAATATTAATAATTTGCACGGTTTCATAATAAAAATCCTTGTTAAAAATAGGAAGACTCTGAATATTTTCATTGTCTTCCTATAGACAACATTTTACTTTCTGCTCGTAACAGCGGTTACTACAGCAAAAGTACCAGCAATTATAAGTAATTTATCGCCTTAACAAGGCGGTCATTATATAACAGGCAACACCAGAATATAATGCTGTTTTAATTACTAGAGTTGTTAGGAAACTTCCGTTTCTGAACAACTACCTTATAAAAAACACAGGATTTATTCGACAAACGACCGGGTTGTCGAATAAGTCCACTACTTTTCCTCTTCCCGTTGTTTCCAATTAAAATATTCTTCCCGTGTTATCTCATATAAACAACTGTCGCTTGTTTTTCCTGTGTAACTTTTTTGCGCATGATGCCGTATTCCTACACGGTGTCCGCAATAATTATTAATAAAACGATCATATTGTTTCATCGCATGTTCATTTAATAACGTTACAGTCCAAATTAAACACTTTACAACCTCTGACAACAAATAAATAATCAAAATATTTTAATATTGCAACGACAAATAACATAGAATATTTTTTACTAAAATTAATCGTCCTAAACCCGCTTATTATATCAAGCGGTCTTTGCCATATACCTTCAAAGTACGCAAGAATTTCACCATTATAAACAGCAACAAAATCTTCATGCAACCATGTATTAACACTTGTTTCAATATTAGGGCGTGTTCACACTAGAAAAAAGAGATAAAATAAGATAAAAATAAGGAATGAAACTAAAAGAAGACCAGTATAGGCAGATAGAAAAAGTCTTGCCTATACAAAGAGGAAACGT
>JAITUY010000231.1 GCA_031286095.1 Treponema sp.
CGGAATGGTATTACGAATACCGGCATGACGCGGAGAACCCTTTGAAGGAGAAGCCGAAGTTTTATTTTACCGCGAACGCGCAGAGGTGCAAGGAAGCCAAGAGCGGGAATGTGGAGATAGGGATGGATTATATAATTATATTACAAACTGCCGATGGTGATATACTGGAAAATATTAATTGTGAAATATATTTTTCAGACGGAACAAAAGAAGGCGGTACAACCGGTAATGATGGCAGCATATATTTTGCAGATAAAGTACCGGGAGTTGCATTGAAAGCGGAATATACATCTGAAAATGATGAAAAGATGTATATTGATTTAGATAAAATTAATGATTGAAGGAGCTGTTTGTGGCTGTTACTTTTAAGGGACGCGAGAGGCTCCCTATATATATATTTCCACGTTCAAGAGAGACATTGTTTATGCGCGATTATTCAAAAGCAATACCGCCTTGGATATATTACGAAAACCATCTAGAAAAATATAAAGATACAACAGAAAAAAACTTGCCTGAAATTGCAAAAAGCCTGTCAAATGATGTAACCAGATTAAAAGAGATTGAGAGCCGGATATATGTTGATTTATGGAAAACACTCACTTATAATAGAATGTTGTATATGGAAACAGTACGAAAAATAACCGTATGTTTCTTGAGAAAAGAACGGAACAGCAATGTATATAGGTCTTATAAGGACACCAATGAGAAACCGAATTTTGGGTATAATCCTGACGATGTTTACTTGGTATTAACCGTTGATCCAAAAGAGACGGGGAAAAATATATATATTGACGGAAATGCATCTGGGTACGAGTTTACTAGTGAAGCTAGCCCTGGAAGATGCGCGTATATACCCATAAATAAAGTGCTGCCTGAATACATGGTAGAATGTAAGTTGCATATATTAACTCTACCGCCCGAAATAGGCAATGTAGGAGAAATAGAGATATGCGCGCATCTAATTCATAAAGTAAGAGGAAAGGATGAAGAGATTAAGAATAGTAAAAGACAGTTGCCGATGAGTTTATACCGTTGTCTTACGGCAACGAATGGAAATGATCCATTTGAAATACTAAAGGATAATGATAAAAACAAAGATATATTTGTAATGCCCCGTGAGGGTCAGGAAGAGAGGCATAAGGTGTACATACAGAAACTGCAATTATACAGTAATCAGGTGTTGGCTCGGCATCAGAAGATGCCGTCTAGACCTAAAGGTGAGCAAGGAATACCGGGAAACTACTTTGACTTTGTAAAGGAAGAATAAAAATGGGCGGACAAGAGCATGAACCGAAAGAAAACGAAACATGGTTTGTTCCGCTGACATACGACATAAAAAAGGAATGTAAGGATAATGAAGATTATCCTCAGAATTATTGCGATTATATGGTATTACCACGGCGTACAAGAGATAATGAAAAGGATTGGGATGCATTAAATTATTATAAAAGACATAATGGTGTTCCGTATTATATATCTGACCCAAATGTCAGTGGGTGGGGCGGAAAACTAAAATACAATAAATTTATCGGTCTTAATGAAACTGTTCTAAATTGGTATTCCTATAGAGACGATCCGCTTTTAAAACCAAATTCTCCTGACAAACCAAAACCAAATACCATCATTAAGAAAGGAATTGGTCTTGACTGTTCTGGTTTAATAATGAATTGTTTACTTGATATTCGTTACAATGGTAACAACAACACTAACATTAATTATAATGACAATGACAGATTCTTCAAGGGAAAATCTGAAATAGATGAGGATTCTTATAGGGATAAAGGGGAAGATGCTTATGAATTAGGTTCCAAAAGATCACGCCTTATCCCGCTTGATGATACATACAAGAACGGAAATGATTTGCTTGTTCAGGCTGGTGATTTGATATATTCACAAAAAACCAAGGATGATGAAGGCAGGCATATAGCTTTATGCGTTATTGATTTAGATGAAACGCCTAATTTAGATAATCATTTAACCATAGATCAAAAAAATGACAAATATTTTAACATAATCCACAATTACGGAGGAACCAGGATTTATACCAATAGTGATTGGTTTTCAGACGGTTTTTTTTGCAAAACCCTGAAAGGACCATTTCGACATTGGGGTGTTGCTCTTGATAATGAGGAGGGGTGGCCGCATTCGTTTGTGGGGAGGATATATCTATGGTACTGAAAGTATTAGAGAAATATTTAAGAGGTATGGGTAAAGTCAAAACCTCGGCTATTTTTCTTTTGACCGTGATATTTTGTTTTATAAATGTCAATGTGTACACCGAGTATTTATTTCCGGATGCCAGCGCTTTTATAATTTATCGAATTTCAGAAGATGCCAAAAATGATATTGAATTGATTGAATATCATATAAATCGAGTGGATGATAAAGGATATTACTCTATTGATGGCCGTGATCTCATCAACTACCCGTATGACGGATATTTTCAAGAATATACGCTGTACAATAATGGCAATGTGTCTTACAAGGTTAGGTTGGGAGTGATATATCAAATGTCCAGCATACCGTCTGAATTATTCAGAATAAACGGCGTTAAAACGCCTCATCAATTAGGAGAAATACTTGGTGGATACGATTTCGCGTTTATTGATGTCGTATTTCCGCCGCGTAAAAGCACGCAAATACGGGTAAACGATTTAGCTTACATTTCGGCGGAGTATGATGAAGAAAAAGGAGGATGGACAGATTTTATTTTTTTTAACGGTACTCCCCGGTTTACCGCGACGATAGGTAATTATCATTTAGATAACGACCACCGCGATTTTGAGATAGAAGGTAGATGGATAAACGACATTGAATTTTACAACCCTGAATCCAGAAGAATAGATTCCGTTACATCAATTTTAGAAGAAAAAGGCTCTTTATCAAACGATTTGCTTAACATACGAAAAATAAACGGTAATACATGGGAAATTGAATTTACCGGACAATTCGTTAGCGAGCATCGTTCTAATCTTATGTTTGATTTTAAGAGTGGATATTGGGGAATAGAAGATCATCAGAACACTTTTGGCGGCAGTGGTTTTCTTTTCTTTTCTGAAAAAAAGCTTACCCCATATCAATATTTTTTTTTAACGAACAAGCAGTTACAGGTAGTACGTAACGCTTATTACGCAAGGCATGGATATATATTTAAGAATCAGGCGTTAAAAAAGATGTATGAAGGATTTTATGATCCTGGATTTGGAAACATAAATTACCGTGAGAATCCAAATTTCAATGAAAACATGCTGACGGATACAGACCGGGCTAATATTGAAACGATAAAAAAGCTTGAAGCGCTGGCAGGAAACTAACACAGAGGAGGGCCTTTTATGCCCTATATCCAAGAGAGCGGGAGCAGGCGTGTGGCGTGCGACACGATAGCGCTGGGAGCGACAAAGAACGCCGGCTGGTGGCAGCTGCCCGATATAGGGACGCAGGTGCTGCTGGCGTTTGTGGGGAAAGGCCATAGCAACCCTGTGGTAATGGGAAACATCTACGATCTAAAACACCGTCCGCCAAAACATTCAACCGAGAAGAAGAGCGACAGCATAGTGTACCAGACGAAAGGGCATCGGCTTGAGTTCAT
>JAITUY010000248.1 GCA_031286095.1 Treponema sp.
GCAATAAATCAAGAGACTGGACTTATAGAGCCTAACAGTAATATAATGCAACTAACGAACAATACCTGAAAAGTGTTACCTATGTCTTTGTACATAACTGTTACCGATGTCTTTGGGTCATACCCATATTTTAAATAAGATTATTAATAAAAGCAGACAATTTTTTAAGGTAAAATCTTAAGAGAAAATAATTGGAATAATGAAAATACAGGAATAAAAGTAATAACAGTTAATTCATCAATTTATGCTGAAAAAATATATGAAAAACTTGTATTTATAAAAACGAATGGATTGCAAAAAAAAGACAAAAAAAATATACCAATGAAAGTTGCATTGTTTTTAGGAAATTATTACAGCAAAATAGCAGTAGATAAAAAGCTTTCAGAATATTGGTACAGAATTGGCGTACAGAACGGCAGTCATGAATGTAAATATATTTTTGGAAAAATTTTGAGTGAAAAAGATAACCGATTCGATAAAATACGAGGAAAATTCTGGCTTGATCGGGTAGTGGCAGACTTATAAAACAGAACTACGAGGGTGTATAACGCATGTACGACAAGCCGGGAAGAAGGATAAGAATGCAATTATAAGATTGGTTATCTCACAAGTCATGCATTTTTTCGGGCTAAAAGTTTTGCCCTGCAAAAATACTTTTTTTGGTAGTTGTTCGGGAAACTGAAGTTTCCGAACAACTTTATTGTAAAAATCAGCCCAGTCCCGCTTTTCTTCGTGTGTAAACATCGTAGAAAACTGCAAGAATAAGAATTAAAGCCTTAACAACATACTGATAGTGTTGCCCTAGGTTCATCAAAGACATGCCGTTGTTAATTGCGCTCATTACAAGACCGCCGACTATTACCCCAATTACAGAACCAATGCCGCCGCCCGCAGAAACACCGCCGATGTAACACGCCGCAATCGCGTCCAGTTCAAAAAGGTTCCCCGCCTGAGGGAGGGCGCTGTTCATGTAACCTGTGGACACTACGGCGGCAAGCCCTGTCAGGCCGCCCATGAAACAGAAAACGATAAATGTTACCATCTCCGAATTGATACCGGAAAGTTTTGCGGACCGGGGGTTGCCGCCGACCGCGTAAATATAGCGGCCAAGAACAGTGTTATTTAAAATAAAATGAAACGCCACGATAGCAAGACCAAGAACCAGAACTACAATGGGAAGGCCGCGGTAACGCGCAAACCTGTCCGCAAGACCAAGCGTTAAAAAGCTGATTAATACAAGTTGGGTAATAAATAACGGAAAAGGAGTTACATCAAAACCATTGACGATTTTTTTATTTCTGCCGATAAATTCGGTTATATAAAAAAGTAAAAGCACCAGTACAGCCGCAATCAGAGCCATCGGGAAATACGGACCTATTTGTTTAATGCCAAGTATCTCGTCCAAAGTTCCGGTAGATAAAAGAGAATAACCGTTGTCTTTCAGGCTTATAGGGTTTACCTTTGTAATAAGGTAGGTAAGTCCGCGGAAAAGCATCATTCCCGAAAGGGTTACAATAAACGAGGGCATTTTCGCAAAAGCCACCCACGCTCCCTGATAAGCGCCGATAGCCGCTCCCATTGCCAGAGAAGCGATCAGTGTAACAGGCAATCCTACGCCTGTATTGTAAATCATTGCGCTTAACGCGCCTACCATCGCGCATGCGGCTCCAACCGAAAGATCAATCCCCTGCACGATGATAACTTGAACCATGCCGATTGCCAAAATAAGCACGTAACTGTTCTGAAAGAAAATATTAGTAAAATTGCGCGGACTCCAGTTGGTTCCGTCTGTCAATGGGGCGAAAATTATCATGATAAACGCAAGCATAATAAACATTGAGTAATTGCGAATATTATTTTTAATAATTGTTTTAATATCGGAAGTGTTAATGGTTTGTTCACTCATAGTAAATTTCTCCTTAATTAAGCCGCGAAAGCGGCTGATAAAATTGAAGTCTCCGCAGAGCGGAGGCAATCTCCTTATATAGAACCGCTTTATCCAACAAGCGCCATGTGCATTATCTTTTCCTGGGTTGCTTCTTCCTTGTTTAGCTCCCCTTTAATCTTTCCTTCGTTCATAACATAAATTCTGTCCGCCATTCCCAGCGCCTCGGGAAGTTCGGAACTGACCATGATGACGCTCTTTCCGTCTGCAATCATGTCGTTCAAAATGCCGTAAATTTCCGTTTTGGCTCCGACATCGATACCCCTTGTCGGTTCATCTACGATTAATATTTCCGGATCGGCGAAGAGCGATTTACTTACAACAACTTTTTGCTGGTTGCCGCCGGACAGGTTGCGGACAATCTGATTTATGGACGGCGTTCTTATGTTCAAATCATTGCGGTAACGTTCCGCTTCTTTAATTTCCATTTGATTGTTAATAATTCCGAATTTTGAAATTTTACCAAGGCTGGAATGTGATATATTCGTTTTTATATCTTGAATTAACACAAGCCCCAAGCTTTTGCGGTCTTCGGAAATATAGCCAAGCCCCGATTTAATCGCGTCGCGCGGATTTTTAAACTTGCGTTTTTTACCTTTAATCAACAAATCGCCTTCGCTACGGTGACCGTAGGAATTACCGAAAATGCTCATCATTAATTCCGTGCGCCCCGCGCCCATCGGACCGCAAAAAGCCAAAATCTCGCCGCTACGAAGATAGAAAGAAGCGTTGTCCACCACTTTTATATCGTGGTAATCGGGATGGTACACATTCCAGTTTTTTACTTCCATTACCGTTTTGCCAGGAGATGATTTTCGTTCCGGGAAACGGTGAGTCAGGTCTCTGCCAACCATGTCTTTTATTATCATCTCTTCGGTAAGATTGTCGCCTTTTACATCATAAGTGCGGATTGACTTACCGTCCCGCAGAATGGTTACCGTATCGGCTACCTTTAAAACTTCATTTAATTTATGGGAAATTATCACCGAGGTAATACCCTGACGTTTAAATTCAAGTATAAGGGTGAGCAGTTTTTCGCTTTCGTCGTCGTTAAGCGAAGAAGTCGGTTCGTCAAGAATCAGCAGTTCTGTTTTTTTGGAAAGGGCGCGGGCGATTTCTACCAACTGCTGTTTTCCCACGCCAAGCTTGCTGACAATAGTTTCCGGCGGCTCGTGAAGACCGACCGTATTGAGATACTTTTTCGATTCCGTTATATATTTATTCCAATTTATTATTCCAAAATTGGTTTCCATGTGCCCAAGAAAAATATTTTCATAAATTGAAAGGTACGGGCTAAGCGCGAGTTCCTGATGAATAATAGCAAGCCCTTCCTTCTCGCTGTCTTTAACGCTGTTGTAATCCGTTTCGCGCCCTTTATAAAAAACTTTCCCGCTGTAACTGTGTCTTGGGTAAACGCCGGAGATACAGCTCATCAGGGTGGATTTTCCCGCTCCGTTTTCTCCGCATAGTGAATGAATCTCGCCTTTTTTAACTTTTAAACTGACATTTTCAAGAGCCCTGACGCCGGGAAATTCTTTTGTAAGATTTTCAATCTCAAGAATATACTCGCTCACGGCTCCCCCAAAAAACATGACCACCTGACCACTTAATAGTGGTCAGGTAATCAATTAACTAGTTCTGTAATTTTACGGCTTCGGTTCTGTCATAGAAACCAGCGTCTATCGGAACATTCAGGTTATCTTTGGTAACCAGAATCGGGTCGAGCAGGTAGGTTTTTACCACTTTCTTGCCGGTATCGCCGATCTTGGCAAGATCGCCAGACGCGAGAACTGCGCCGGGAATATTGATGGCCTGACCTTTAAGGGCCTGATCCGCCAAAAGAATTGCGGCTTCCGCAAGTTTGGCTGTGTCTTTGAAAACGGTGCTGTACTGTTCGCCGTTTTTAATCGACATGGCGGAATCAAATTCCGCGTCCTGTCCTGAAACTACGGGCAGTTTGCCGCGGTATTTGGCATCGGCTTTGCACGCTTCGATGATGGCGCGGCCGAGAGTATCATTGGGGGCAAGCACCGCGTCAAGGGTAACATTGCGCGCATCGTTGTTCAGAAGGTTTTCCATGCGTGTTTTGGCAATAGGAGCCTGCCAGTTTTCGGTGGCGATTCTCTGGAAGTTGGCGGTATCCGCAGATGTTTTGGGATACGGACCTACGACTTTAAGTACGCCTTTGTCGATATAGGTGTTAAGAACGCTCATCGCTCCGTCAAAGAAGAAGAAGGCGTTTCCGTCTGTCGGGGAACCGGCAAACAGGGTGATATACTTCGGCGCGCTGGTAGTAGCCTCGGCAAGGTTCAACCCGTTTACGATACTTTCAGCCTGAAGAACGCCGACTTTAAAGTTGTTGAAAGTGATGAAGTAATCATAATCCGCAGAATTGGGAATTATGCGGTCGTAAGCGACAACTACAACTTTGTCGCGCCCGGCTTCGGCGATTACCGAACTTACACCGTCATTGATACAGCCGACAACCAGCGCTTTGGCTCCCTGAGTAAGGAAGCTCTGAATCTGCTGATTCTGGGTAGCCTGATTCGCATCGCCGTACTGGGCTTCCGCGCGATAACCAAGTTTTTCCGCTTCGGCTTTAAGCGAGTTGCCGTCTTTTACCCAGCGAAGAACGTGGGTTTCGGGCATTGCGATACCGATGAGGGTTCCGCGTGCTTTTTTACAGCCAACTACCAAAGTGGTAGCCGCTAATAAAACCAAGAGAGTTGCAATGATTTTTTTCATTATTTTCCTCCAGAAATTAATTGAATATAATATTGTAACCGTATTTCCTGTTTTGATCAAGTAGACTAATTATAAAAAAAACTACTATAATGCGAACAGGAAACTAAAAATGCCGAAAATTGAAGTAAACGAAGAGATTTTTTACGAATTGGCCGGACGCTCAGGCGGCTGGAAAAGCAGGGATGAATTTGAAGAAATTTTGACTTGCGCCAAAGCCGAATTGGATGAAGACAGCGATAAAAGTCTTCCGGCGGGGGAAAGAACCCTTAAAATAGAATTGAATGACACCAACCGCCCCGATCTTTGGGGAACAGCGGGTTGCGCCCGTCAACTGAGATTATACAACGGCGGAAAAAGACCTGAATACGGTTTTTTCTCACAGCCTGGCAGTGTTAAAAAAACCGCTCGCAAAGTGAAAGTTTTGGAAAGCGTTAAAAAAGTGCGCCCTTTTCTTACAGGTTTTGTCGCAAGCGGCAAGACCATCTCCGACCCTCTGCTTAGAGACATGATCCAGACTCAGGAAAAACTTGCGTGGAATTTCGGACGGAAACGGCGGACAATATCAATGGGCATTTACCGCATTTCACTTGTTAAATGGCCTATCATTTACAAAGGCGTAGACCCGAATACTGTATCCTTTGTGCCGCTCCAGTGGGACTGTCCGCTTACGATGAGCGAAATTCTTAAACAGCACCCCAAGGGGAAGGAATACGCCTTTATTCTGGAAAACGAACCTGTTCACCCTCTGCTGACGGATTCGCAGGGGTTTATTCTTTCTTATCCGCCCATCATCAATTCAAACGACATTGGCGCGGTACAGGTCGGCGACAGTGAGGTTTTTATCGAGCTTACCGGTTCGGATATGCCCTCGCTTTCTCTTGCCACGTCGATTGTGGCTTGCGATCTTGCGGACAACGGTTTTACCATAGAGCCTGTCGAAGTTGAATACGAGTTTGATACGCCCTTTGGTAAAAGCATGGTAACCCCGTATTATTTTCAGGAGCCTGTTTTCTGTTCGCTTTCGCGGGTGGAAAAATTTCTCGGCGAAAAATTATCCGCCGATGATTGTGTTAGGGCTCTTACGCGAATGGGCGTAAAAGCGGAAAAAGCCGACGACGCGGAACGCGGACAAAACGGCAAAAAGGAACCCGGCGTGCGCGCATGGCCGCCCGAATACCGCAACGATTTTCTGCACTCAGCGGATATAGCCGAAGACGTAATGATTGGCCGCTCACTCGCGTCGTTCAAGCCCCAGCGCCCCTCCGACGCCACAATAGGGCGGCTCCTGCCTGTAACGCTTTTCAGCAGGCAGGTAAAAGAAAATTTTATCGGGCTTGGCTATCAGGAGATGATCTACAACTATCTTGGCTCACGCAAAGACCTCGTAGAAAATATGCGCGCAAAAGGGGACAAGACAATCCGCATCTTTAACCCGATGACCGAAAACTACGAATATGTGCGCGACTCCGTACTGGCGTCCCTTATGTCGAGCGAGTCAATTTCGGGGCGTTCCGCGTACCCGCACAAAATTTTTGAAGTGGGCAAAATCGCACGGCTGGATGATTCAGAAAATTACAGGAGCGCCACGCGTCAGTACGCGGGCTTTCTTCACGCCGGAACGGACGCTAACTTTAACACTACTGCGGGCGAACTGCAAACGCTGTTTTACTATCTTTCCCGCGAGTACGAAGTGGAAGAATCGGACGATCCCCGTTTTATTCCCGGAAGGGCGGCGGCTATTCTGTACGGGGGAAAGTCAGTCGGCGTCTTTGGCGAGATACACCCGGAAGTTCTGGAAAACTGGGGCGTTACCGTTCCCTGCACCGCGGGGGAGATTGATCTGGACGCGCTTGTCTGATTGTAAAGCGAGGGTCCCGCGGCTTACCGCGGGATTTTTTATTCAGAAAGAAATCCCTCGGCTATATCCCTCGTCGTAATATTCGGAATCGGAAGAACCGGAATCAGACTGGCTTTCACTGGGGCTTACTATCTCTTTTATTTCATGATAAAACACAGAATCAGGATAATCCTGTAATGCCGATTTAAGTAATGCTTCTTTGGCAATAACCTGGCTTTTGTCTGTCATCGTTTGTGCGGTTTGAAGTAAAATGGAAGCTTGAATATCGGAATCGTTTCTGGAAAGCGAGGAAAGACGCATGTATCTGCCTCCGGGAATTAGTTCACTGCTTTTACTGTCGATTCCTTTGACTTCTACAAAGCCGCCGCTTTCAGATTCTGGGAAATAAACGAGAACCGTTTTCCGTGATATGATAGAGTTTGTTACATTAACAGTTTTGGGCGCGGTAAACAGGTTGGCTTTTTCGTCGGTTACTACGGCAAGGCGTCCGCCAACAGCAATCTGGCTAACAAGGGCAAACCCTTCTTTTTTATTATCTCTGAGGACTTCAATAAAATTGTATTCCTTGTTTTTAAAAGTCAGCGGGCGGGTTTTTCCGGTTTTTACGCTTTCCCCAAGAACTAACGAAGAGTCCCATTTTGTTTTAGTCGTCGCTGATCCGTTGTCCTCGCCTTCTATCGTATAAACGCCGGTGTTTGTCTTCAAGGCGTATCCTGTAATGGCCGATTCTTCCTGCGCTGATTTAATTACCCCCTCAGTTTTCGCTGAGGACGATCCTCCGGTTTTATTACACGAGAAAAACAGCGCGGCGGCAATTATAAAAACCGGAAGTATGATTTGTTTTTTCATTAAACCCTCCAAATTCAGGTAACTTTGTTTTTTGGTTAAGTTACGATTAATACAGAGAGAATACCATAGATTTTTAACATTGACAATTAAAAAGAAACGGATTATCATAATTTTATGGCAGAAAACGAATTTCAAGGGGAAATAGACCCTGATCTTGCGGCATTATTGGGAACAGGGATAGATGACAGCCTCCCTCCCGATTTTAACGATATTTTCAACGACAATAAAAACAAGGAAGTTGCGGAAAAAACAGACGAAGTAGATTTAAAATCTGACGGGTTCCCGATAATAACCAAACGTTTTGAGGAAAAGCCCCACGCTTTTTTTAGCGATCCCAATTATTACAAAACAGCCCTTTCCAACGAAGGCGATATCGCCCAAAGGGTTCACAGCATTTTGCAGAAATACCTTACCGCGAAAGACCCGAAAGATCGCAGTGTGTTCCGCCAGCAGTTTATTTCACCGTTTTGGGAATTCCTTTTAAACGTTGCGCGAAAATCCACAGGAAACATAGCGCCGTCCAAGAAATTTCTTCTGCGTTTTGCTATTTTGCACCCAACATTTATTAATTCCGAAACAAGGGCGTTTTTCAGCAAGATAATTGTAGAAAACACGCTTAACCAGCCGGTTTACTATCTGGACGAATGGTTAAAGGCCGTAGGAACGAGCGCAATCCGCCCTTCAACTACGGACGAAGTAAGAGTGTCGTCAAAAAACACCCCGACAAAGCTAATGCAGTTACTGGAAAAAGCGACAGGTAAACTTGACGGCGCAAAGACCATGTTAAAATCCAGAGACAAGGAACGGGCGGAAATCGAAAGAATCCTGCGCGAAAGGATCGATTCAATTTTTGAACACTCTCCTTTACATGAGTACGATGAAATCAGCGATTGTTTAAGCGAAAGGCAGAAATCCGCAGTTGCCGAAATACAAAACTTGCTTAAAGAATTAATTAGAAACGATCATTCTATGGAATTGTGCGTAAAAGACTTTATAACTGCGGAAGCGGATGTTCAATCATTAACGGATAAAATAGAAGCGGAAGGCGGCGCGGTTTCGGTTGATGTTGACGCCATAGACGCTGAGTTTAACACTGTCCGCCAAATGGCAAAAATGACCTGCGGACGGCAAGGTAACCACTTTCCGGTTCTTACAAGCGAATATTTTCATTGCGGACCTAACGATGTTGGTCTTAGGGAAAACGTAATTTCGATACTGGCTAAAATTGAAAGCATAGACGCCGAAGTCTACTGCAGAGTATATAAAAACCAGTTAAACCGCATAATTCCTTATGTTCTTTTGATCCCGACTTACGGCGATTTCGGCTTTTGCTGGGAACCCTTTGACCGCCACAACCGCGCTACAAGCAGAGGGCGGATAGTAATTCCCATGTACCCTAAAAATTTATTCCTTGCGATGCTTACGGCGGTAGCCGATCTTCGCTGGCAGGTAGCAAAGGAGAAAGCGTCTTTTTACTGGATGGAAGAAGGGCTTACAGGTCATTATTACCAGTGGTTCCAGGCCCAGAAGTTAAAGGGCGATATAAAAGAATACTTTATCAAAGATTACATTATCTGGATGACAAAAGAATCGGAAGGAATACAAAAGCTGGAAAAGGACGTGCGCGGGACATTCTGGCGGTATATGCCCTTTACCAAAGAAGTAAAAGAAAAATTAAAAACCAGAAGCTTTGTGTACCAGGAACTTTACCAGCGCGATGTTAACCGCACCTTGTCGGACGGTTATTGACGAACGGAGCGAGCCGGGGGCGCGCGCATAATCGCAGATCGAACGAGATAGAAACAAAGTCCCTATCTGACAATTATGAGGTTCAATAGGGTTGTTCGGAAACTTCAGTTTCTGAACAACTTCATAAAAAAAAACGCGGTTTTGTCGAACTTTCGGACTAAAGTCCGCGTTCGCAGGCTTATAGCCTGAAAAACCGCAAGACTTGTGAGACAACCAACCGGGTTGTCGAACAAGTCCAATAACTAACGGTGTTATTGAACAAGTTATTCTCTGTTTACGTTTATTTTTACTATTGGGTTTGTGTAGTTTATCCAAATATAATTCGCTATATTATCGGGAGAACTTTCACGGATTTTATATCCGTCTCCCGGAACTAAAATATTAACCTCTTTTAAGGAAAGGGTTATGCCGTCGCCTAAAAATTTCTTGTTTTGCGGATGACCATGGCTTAGACCGCTACCGCTCGGTTCATCAAACAAATTAATCTTGACAGAGGTTCCGGTGTTTGCAAGAACATTATCTAGAAAATAAACATTCCATGCTCTGCGTACATTTAATACTTCAAAGGCTTTACAGCCGTTGAATGCGGAAGTGTAAAAAATCACGGAATCGTAATCGCACGGAGTGCCGGTAAGAGGAGAGCCGACCGGAGCCCGGTCTTCTGGCGCTACATTGAATTCAGCTTTTTTAAGTCCGGTGCAGTTTTTAAACGCTTCTTCGCCGATTTTGGAAGTTTTTTCAAAGAAGACATTGACAAGGCTTTCGCAGGATTCAAAAGCGTTTCTTTCGATTATCCATACTTCGGGGAAATCTATTTTTGAAAGATTTGTACAGTCTTTAAAAGCGTACTCAGCGATAACCGCCGCCGAATTAAATTTTACCTCTTTAAGTTCTGTGCAACCAAGAAATGCGTATTTGCCGATGTCTCTGCAATAGGTAGATGATTTTGAATCATCTATAGTTTCGGTGTCTGAAACATTATGACCTACCCGCGGAAAAATAACTTCTCTTAGCTCTGTACAACCGGCAAAGGCAAAATTACCGATAAGGGTAACATTGTCGGCTTTTACGGAACGAAGTTTGGTAAAAGACCTGAATGCGGAAAGTTTTTTTGTGTCTTCTATAAATTCTTCATTAGGAACAGCAGATATATCGCTGTCATCTACAGCCTGATTTATAACTTGCGTTGAGACAGGCAGAGTAATTTTTATTATGAAATTTTTTCCTGAACTAGCGGCTGGAAAAGGATCGAAAGCGATTTTCCCGGCGGTATCTTCAATTAAGCCGCCAGCCGTATTGCCGACTTTAAAAGTGCCTTTTGAAAGATCAAGAGAAACGTATTTTCTTTCTTTTGCGATATTATCAAGTATTTCAAACCATTTATAAACATCAAGTTCAAACGGCTCGTCAAAGGTTATAATGGTTCCTGAGTAAAGACCGTCTAAATCGTCTTCTTCAAGGGGCGGACAAGCGCTAAAAATTATTGAAAAAGAAAGTACAATAAATAAAAACCCCAGCTTTTTCATCTGCCTAACTCCTAAAAACTCTGCTATATTGTAAATTAATAGATCAAAACACATATATTTTCCAATTTGACGGTATTTTATGATCTAGCCGTTTAAAAGCGGTCAGATCAAAAAAAGCGCCCAGCCCTGAACCTATACGGATTCCGGCCGAACGCCTTCACGTTCCTTATTAATTAAATTCTTACGCAAACCATGCGCTTAGAATTTTGTCCGCTGTTGCATTAATAACCCTGTCGTTTAAATACTCGGGGTCATCAATTTTTTGTCTAAGTTCAGCAATCCGGGCTTCATCCAATTCCGGCGCGGATTTAATAAGTTCTAAAACCTGATACTTTTCCGCCTTTTCTTTTGCTTCGGTTGAAAGGTTAATAGTATCAGTCCTGTCACTCCCTCCCACGCTTTCATTCCGTCCGGGTTTTTTCCCGGGAAGAATGGGCTCTAATGGACCTATCCTGTTTACTGTCATAATCTTACCCTACCTATACCCTATTATCGGCAACTTCTTACTATAAGTTTACCAACTATTTTTAATAATTTCCAGACACGTAAACGGAAAATTCGCCAAGTTGTTCCTTTTTTTGGCTTAAAACAGCCAAAATTTCACATGCAGGACCGCGAAGATACTCCTCGTGTACTTTTGTCATTTCGCGTCCTATACAAATATAACGCTTGTTGTCTATTTCGGCAATGTTTTCGAGTAGCTTTAGTATCCTGAAAGGGGACTCGTAAAGGACGCAGGCGGCATCAATAGCCATTAGCTCTTTTAGTCTGTTCTTCCTTCTGCCGGGTTTTGGCGACAAAAACCCCTCAAAAACCACAGTTTTGTCCCTGCCGCCGGCGACGCTTAAAAGAGCGGAAAAAGCCGACGGTCCTGGAACAGGGATGACGTCATGACCTGCCTCTGCTGACAGCCTTGCCAAAACCGCGCCCGGGTCGCTTAAAGCGGGAGTTCCAGCGTCGCTGGCATAAGCCACAGTTTGCCCCTGTCTAAGGGCGGAAAGCACTTTTTCTGCGGCAACTTCCTCGTTATGGGAGCGGCATGACAGCATTTTTACTTTAATTCCCAAATGACTGAGCAGTTTCAGGGTGCGGCGGGTGTCCTCGCACGCCACAAGATCGACGCTTTTTAGTATTTCTACCGCGCGGAAACTTATATCGCCCAAATTTCCAATAGGCGTGCCGATAATGTAGAGAATGGCCATTCAAAAATTATATATTAAAACAGGTTGATATGGGAGACTTTGTACAAGCGCTTGTTTTTACTATTGCGGGCATAATTCTGCTTTGGTTTGGATATTCATTGTTTTTTAGTCCATCGTCTCCCTTTTATCCCGGGTGGACCCCGTGGAGCAAATGGGGAAAAAAGAATAATGGCAGAGGGCGGCCGGGCGATCCGCAAGTTTGTCCTATTTGCTCGATGAGGCTGGACAAAGGGGAGCTGGTCAAGTCTTTTGCGTTTTCGTCTCAGAAAGGAGTCAGCGATCGTCTGATGTACATTCGCGGCTGTTTTACCTGTCTTGAACGCGATGTGCCAAGACGGTGTCCTATATGCGGCCTTGAACTGAGTCTTGACGACTATCTTGTCGCCCGTATGTTTGAACGCCCAAACAGTCGTAACCATGTTCATGTGTTAGGTTGTAATCACTGTAAAAATTTGGGAAAGCTTATAAAGTAATTCTGTACGGTTTTCTCTCCGCCCGAGCCGCCGAAGGCGACGAAGCATTTACAGTTCCGTTGAGGTTGCAGAAAAATATAGTTTCTAAAAAAATGACTTCAAAATATGCCTAAAATTAGCCCCAAAACGCCCAAAATCAGAGCCTGTCTTAAAAATTGTGTAAATGGCCATAAAGTGGTAGAAATACCAAAGGAGAAAATAAGGTCATGGCACGAAAGAAAGAGAAGAAGGAAAAGGATATTATCGACCAAC
>JAITUY010000007.1 GCA_031286095.1 Treponema sp.
CGGATACAAAAAATGCCTGTTACCGCTATTGGCGAAGAAGCATTTAGAGGAAAAAAACTTACCGGCGTAAAGATTCCCAACGGAGTAAGGCGTATTGGCTATGATGCTTTTTATGCCAACGAAATAGAACGTATTGTTATCCCCGATACCGTTACTGAAATCGGTGGCGGTGTATTTGCTTATAATAAAATAACGGAAATAGTTTTTCCGGCCGGTATTACCGGAATTAGTCGTTATATGTTTGCGGGAAACAAACTAACCAGTATAACGATACCGGAAAGCGTTTCAAGCATTGGGGAAGGCGCATTTGAAAATAATATGCTTACCGAAATAGTAATTTCCGGAAAGGTTCATTCAATAGGCAGTAAAGCATTCGGTTCTGACAACTATTCAAGTAATCGTAACAACATTACAAAGGTAACAATTGGCGATAACGTGGAATTAGATTTGGCGGCAATTAAAAGATTTACTCTTTTTTACGAGTATGCGGTCAGGAAAAAAGGAGGGACATATATATATTCAAGCGATAATTATTGGATACCGGAAGATAAAAACATTCCAGTATATAGATTTGCCCCTGAAGATGGCTGGAAGTCTCCCGATATTAATTTTTTGGCGGATATGCCTGATTTGGAACAACTCAGTTTGCGCGATAACGATTTGTTAATAGATATTACCCCGTTGTCAGGACTGACAAAAATAAAAAATCTGTTAATATATGATTGCCAGAATATAGAAACCTTAAAGCCCCTTTCGTCATTGGTTAATTTAGAATCGTTAAGTATTACGCACAATAAGAATTACGATTATAGCGCTCTTGCCCCTTTACGGAATCTGGAAGCATTAATTATATACTGTGATCCTTCAGGTGAAATAGACCTAGGTTCTATAGGACGGTTGCGTTATTTAAAATCTTTACAACTTGGCAATATTCTTAAAGCCGTAACAATTAAGAATATCAATGAATTACACAATTTAACAAATCTTGAAACGCTGGAAATCACATGTGTAGCTGATTTGGATCTTTCATGGGCGCATGGTGGATTTCATAATCTGACTGAATTGAATCTGATTTGTTGCAGTGTTAAAGATGTAAGCCCATTGGCAAACCTGCCTAATCTGGTTGAAGTCGATTTGGCAGGGTGCAGTATAAAGGACATTACGCCCCTTTTGCGCAGTAACTCCATCAAATATGTAAAGGTTTATGAAGATTATGTGGAAGGGGGCATCAGTGATAATATCCGCTCACGGTTTGAGCAGAAAGGCATTTACCTTGATACTTTCAGAGATACGCGGTAACGGCGGCGCACAGCGACTGTTTTTTTGTAGTATTAAAGATTTAGGCCCATTGGCAAACTTGCCTAATTTGTTTGAAGTCGTTTTGTTAATGTGCAGTATAAAATAATTAGACTTGTTCGGAAATTTCAGTTTCTGAACAAGTCCAATGTATTAAACTTGGTATTATTACTTATGGAGACCATTAATGAAACTGTAAAAATTGCGCTTTATTCCCCTAACGCCTTTTCCGCTTCCGCTATCTCATCGTAAGGCATAACGTGATCCGCATATATAATTGAGTTCTCATGCCCCTTCCCCAAAAGCAGAACAAGGTCGCCCCCGCGCGCTAGGCTGATCGCCTTCCGTACTGCGCGCGGACGGTCAGTTATCAAAAAGAGATTTTTTTCACGTGCAAAGTCTTTCCCGCTTTCAGCGTCCGTTTCAACTCCTTTGGCGATCTCTTCCAGAATGTCCATGGGTTTTTCTCCGCGCGGGTCTTCGTCCGTAATAACGATAAAGTCAGAGTACCGCGCCGCGATTTTCCCCTGTTCGGCGCGCTTTTGCGTGTCACGCTCCCCTGCGGAACCGAAAAGGCTTATTATTCTTCCGCCCGTTTTATCAAGACGTGTTCTTAAAGGGGGGAATATCGCCATAAAAGACGAAGGCGTGTGCGCGTAATCTACAACAAGTTCAAAGGGCTGGCCTTTGTTGACGGAGGTCATTCTTCCGCGTACGGGTTTTAATTCGCTTACGAACGGGGCAATTTCGCATACCGGAACATTTAACAGGTTAGATACTGTAAGAATAGCCGCCAGAACATTGCCCGCGTTAAAAGAACCGGGAAGATTGTCATTTATTTCGATGTTTTCCTTTGACTGTTTTTCAAAAACGCGGTAACTGTTGCCCCTCGCCCCGTTTTCAACTGTTTCCGCGGTAATATCCGCTTCATTGCCATGACAACTGAAAGTGAATGTTTTGCTTTTTGCCGCTTGCGCAAAAAAACGCGCGCTTTTGTCGTCCGCGTTAATTACGCCGAAAGGTTTAAAGCCGTCATGTGAATTAACAGGAATATATTTATCAAGCGCGCGGAACAGGTTTGCCTTGTCGTCCCTGTACTGTTCCCATGTTCCGTGGAATTCAAGATGTTCATGAGTAACATTTGTAAAGACAGCCGAGCAAAAATTTACGTCTCCAAGACGGTTTGTTTTAGGCGAAAGCCCGTGGGAACTCGCTTCGACAACTGCGTATTCACAGCCGTTATCCGCCATTTCACGGATCAGCTGTTGGACAACGGGCGCTTCCGGCGTGGTTTGATGTTCGCTGTTCCAAACAGCCCCGCCGCCGAAACTGCGCTGTACGGTTGAAAAAAAACCCGCCTTTTTACCAGCAAGCGAGAGCAGTTGCCAGATAAAGTAAACGGTCGTGCTTTTTCCCTCGGTTCCGGTAACGCCCGTTACCAAAACGCGCCGGGACGGAAAATTATAAAAAGAAGCCGCAATTGGGGACATGGCAAAACGTGAGTTTCTTACCTTAACGTAAACTATACCCGTCGTTTTTTTAATGTCTTCATTTTCGTGTACTACGCAAACCGCGCCGCGCGAGATTGCATCCTCAATAAACAAACTTCCGTTTGTGTGCAGACCGGAAAGCGCGAAAAAAAGACTGCCCTGTTTTACATTGCGCGAATCGTATTCAAGACCTGTAATCTGCGGATCGGCGTCTCCCTCTCTTGAAACAACCCCCGCTTTTTTTGCGGTTTCCGTTGTAAAAAATTCGGAGAAAAGGCGTTCCACGTTTTAAAATTACTCCTCTCCAAAGACGATGGCGGTAAAGGTAAGAAGTTGCGCGTCAGGCGCTTTCCATGACCCGGGCGGAAGCCCCGCTTTTATGCAAATGTATTCCAGATATTCATCAAGATTCCAGCCTTGTTCTACGGGGACTTGCGGAAGCAGAACGCCCGAACGTCCGCCCCTTGTAAGGTAAAGCCCGTGAACGCCGACTTTTATCTGCCGGGGATCGGCGCAGGGCGTCATCGGGGAAAGCGCGGAAATCTCTATTTCACAATGATCAAATTCTTCCTGTCCTAAAGGCGGAAAACGGGGATCGCCGAAAGCGGCTTCCCTCGCCATTAAACGGACAGTTTCTATGAGCGGCAGATTTGCAGTCATTCTGCCGATACAGCCGCGCAAATTGCGCCCCCCTGCGTTTACCGAATGAAGAGTTACAAAAGCGCCGCATGGTTTGTTCAATGCCGAATCCGCGCTGGAAGGGATTGCGCCGTAGACGGGTTTGCGCCTTTCTAATTCCGCGGCTATGGTTTCCCTCGCATGAGACAGCAAAATTTTCTTTTCTTCGGAATCAATAGTAAAGTCCATAATTATCATTATAATATATGAGTATGGAAAGAATTTCAAATACGGTAAAAATCGGCGGATTTTCCCGCATCCGCCCCGTCCAGATTGGGGGCAATTCTCCAGTCGTAATTCAAACCATGTGGAAAGACCGCCTTTCTTTACAGGATATTGACGACAACCTTGTAAAAAGAATTGAAGCCCTTGGCGCTATGGGTTGCGGTCTGCTTCGTTTTGCCGTTCCCGACATTCAGTCTGCGGAGGCAGTCGGCAGTCTTGCCGGAATGGTCAGTATGCCGCTTGTGGCGGATATTCATTTTGATTATAAAATCGCACTTCGTTGCATGGATTTTCCAATCGCAAAAATACGCATTAATCCGGGAAATATAGGCAGTAAGGAAAAAACTGCGGAAGTCCTAAAAAAAGCCGCAGACAGAAATATCCCAATCCGCATAGGGGTTAACGCGGGAAGCCTGCCGCAAGACTTGCGGAAAAGGGTGGAGGAAGGCATGGACGCCGCCATGGCGCTGGTTCAGTCCGCGGAAAGAGAATTGGAGGTTTTTGAAGAATTCGGCTTTTGCGCCTGTGTGGTATCAATGAAAGCCAGCGGAATTGCCGATACTATAAAGGCGAACCGTATTCTTTCTCAAAGAACCGCATTTCCCCTTCATTTGGGGGTTACAGAAGCCGGTCCTTTGACGGCTGGGGTGGCAAGAAATACTACGGCTCTTGTAACCCTTCTGGCGCAGGGCATAGGAGACACAATAAGGGTCTCCCTTTCTGACACCGTTGAAAACGAAGTAATCGCGGGAAGGGAAATTATAAGGGCGGCGGCGGAACTGGCGGAAGAGAACGTAAAGCTGAAAAGCGCGGGGGTGAATATTATTTCCTGCCCCCGTTGCGGCAGACACGGTTTTGATACGCACGGTTTTTTGAACCGCTGGATGACGAGGCTGTATTCCCTGAACAGGGATATAACCGTTGCAGTTATGGGCTGTGAAGTAAACGGTCCTGTAGAGGCAAAAGACGCCGATCTTGGAATTACCGGCGCAGGGGACAAGGTATTGATTTTCAGGAACGGCAAGATTGTAAAAACCATCGGCGCGCAAAACGCGGATAAGGCTTTTGAAGAGGAACTAAAAAATATATGAAAAGAAGTTTAGTTTTTGTTTTATTTTTTTTATGTCTTATAAACGGATCAGTTTTTTCTCAGAATAAACAACAGCCATGGTGGCTTTCTCTGGAAAAGGGAAAACAGCAGTACCGCGCCGGCGATTACGGAGCCGCTCTTCTTTCGTTTGAAGACGCGAGGCGCGCCAGACGCGCTATGTACGAGCAGATGGAGCGCGATTTAATCGCCCTTCTTTCCGTTAACGAAGTCAGAAGAATAGGGGATTCTCTCGAAATAATAGAACGTTATTCAAAAGAACGTTATTACCAGAGAGCCTATGCCGCCCTGCAGGAACTTTACTACCGCGTCCCCAAGTCAAGCCTTAACAATTCCGCCAAATCTGCGCTTACCGCGGTCGGCAATCTTAAAGATTACCCCGAAGCCGAATACTGGATCGGCGAAGTTTACCGCGTCGAAGGAGAATTGCCGCTGGCGTTGTCCCAGTTCAGGAAAGCCTACGAAATGCGCGCTCTTTCTGAAAATCCCGGCTTCGGACTTGAATTGCAGTATAAAATCGCCGGTATTCTTTTGACCAGGCAGGAATACCTTGAAATGATAAAAATCCTTGATTCGATTATCAGCGAACATGATACGCTTTGGATAAACGCCCATCAGGGCGATGTTATGATTGCGCAAAACGCTTCAGCCGAAAAGAAAACGACTATTCCCTATGCGCAGGCTTCCGCCTCATTTGCGAGTAACGCAATGGGACGCACGCTGGAAACAGAAGGCATTAACCGTTTTCTTGAACTGTACCGCTACAACAACAGTATTGTAGAACCGGCCCACCGCAGACTTGGTTTTTTCTACGCCATTACAGGCCGTCCTTTGGCGCAACAGCACCTTACATTCGCGTTTCTTATTCAAAATACGGTAATAATTGAGGAAATAATACGGCGCAAATTTGATTTTACTCTTGACGACGGTTCAGACCGTCCCGCTCTTGAAATCATCGCGGAAAATATAAATAACAACCCTCTGATTTTATCGTATATTGATGAAACGGACTATTATAAAACAATTTATTATTTGGCCTCCAGCCTTTACCGTAACGGGAAACCGTCAGTTGCGCGTAACTTGTGGTCGTTCCTTGCGGGGCAGACGCAGGCTGGGGAATGGCAGAACCGCGCTATCATACAAACCAGAAACCCGTATCTTGAACCTGTTGTAGAAATGCCCTAAAAAGGTTTACAGAAGAAAATTCCCCTGTCGGGCAACCCGGATTTGAACCGGGGACCCCAAGTCCCCCAGACTTGTACGCTAAACCAACTGCGCTATTGCCCGGCAGGGGAATCTTACTGATAATCGAAAATACCATAAAAAAAAGGGTAATGTCAAGACGCTAACCAACTCGAACCAAAGGTTCGCAGTTATTGAATAAGTCTATTCATAGTAGAAAGCAAAATGACATATTTCATGGGATAAAATAATCAGCAAAAGAATTTTTATACATTGGACTTGTTCGGAAAAATGAAGTTTCCTAACAACTCTACTCATTGAATAAATAATTATAGTGAATTAAGTTAAATTTCTGTAATAGAGTTGTTCGGAAACTTCAGTTTCTGAACAACTACCTTTACATATCGGAACACAAGGATGAAACATCCGCGTTTTCCTGTAACTGTATTTTGAATTTTCTCTACGGCGGTCTTGAGGGCAAAAAATTGAAGCCTTTGCCGGCCCCATTACATTCGGCGAGATTGCCTACCAGCTTGTGAATCAAACATTGGTATATGTTTCGGTAATCTGATAAAGGAATAGTAAGAAAACAAATCTGTCTTTCAATTAACCAAGTAGACGATTTGGAAAAAAATTAACCCCTACGTAATCATAGTGGTATTTTAGGATCACCTGCTCTATAAATTATCAATGAAATTCAAAAACAAACTAAAAACACTATTCGGCAAATTGCTTATTTCATTTGGCGTCATAATTTTCTTTATGATCGTTTTGGTATTGGCAAGTTTTTATCTGGTCTATTCAAAAAGCTATGATAAACAGATAATCGCGGAAAATTCCCGGCAGGCCCTCTATGTTGCCCGATCCCTGCAATCATTTATCAATGCCGCTTACAAGGAAGTTGAAGGCCTTTCTTTTAACAGCGATGTTATTTCAATGAACACGGAACGGCAGACCCCGGTGTTTGTGTCCACAATCAAAAGAAACGATTATTTTGAATTACTCTACGCGCAGGGCATGGACGGTATGCAGACCGGACGTTCAT
>JAITUY010000011.1 GCA_031286095.1 Treponema sp.
GGAATGAAATAGAACGTTTTTTTCGCCGGCTTAAGGCGTATCGCGGAATTGGAACCAGATATGACAAACTTGATCTTATGTTTACGGCCTTTATCTGGCTGGCTTGTATTTGTATCTTCCTTCGTAGTGTGAACACGCCCTAATATACCATGTATAACAAAAATCTATCGTACAACAACTCTGCGCCTTTGCGCCTCCGCGAGATAAATTTCAGAAACAACATCCCAATTCGTTCTTAACGGCAACAATCTCCAAATCTGCCTCGTCTAAAAGGTTTGTCCCTCATTCTGCGTGGGTAATCACCTCGCCCTTGTGAGAGGCGTTTGTCATTGTTTCTGTTTCTATATTCAGGAAATCCTGCGACTTTCCCAAAGTCGTAGACTTTTTCGTTGATTGTAACTTTTACAGGGCGAATAAAATCTTTAAATTGATAGCCCTCAATAGAAACTTTTGCTTCCTCTTTTAACCCATCGATAAAACCGATATAACGAGTCAACACAGGAACATAGTAAACAGAATCGCCGCTTGCCACTGCGACAAGTCCCTTCTCCAAACGCAAAGCGCCCTCTACGGTTACTTTGACCATTTCACGCTGTCTGTCGTTTTTGTTAGGGCGATCTTCCTTGTTTTGCGCAAAAACCGTACCCGCGAACAAGACAGAAACAAAAAGAAAAGTGATTAACTTCATCTTCACAAAAAACCTCCGTCATAAATGAATTCCATAAACATATGTATTTATATAACCAATAACAAATAAATATGTTACAATGAATTTATGAAAAGCGTTTGTTTTTACAAATATCAAATTAACAAAAAACCGTTTTTCAGACTGGGAATAGCGGAAGAACACGGCGCTATCTGTAATGTTTTTTTTGATACCGTCAATGCTCCTAACGATTGTAAAAAACAGGAAACCGCGCTGATAAAAAAAGCGGCGCGGCAATTCGGCGAATATTTTGAAGGTAAACGAAAAAGTTTTAATTTGCCGTTAAGCATGGACGGAACGGACTTTCAAATTAAAGTTTGGAACGCCCTTAAAAATATTCCATACGGGAAAACTATCAGTTACGGGGAATTGGCCGCTATAATTGGCAACCCGAAGGCAAGCAGGGCCGTCGGCATGGCGAACAACCGTAACCCGATCCCTATCATCGTCCCATGCCACAGAGTAATCGGTCATGACGGAAGCCTGACAGGTTACGCCGGAGGGCTTAAACTAAAACAGCAGTTGCTGGAATTGGAAGACGCCGCTATCCATGCTGGGCGGAGAGCGTTATCAAAGAAATAAATAAAATAACCGCCAAAGAAACAATAATGATTGAAAGAGCGGCGGCAAAACCCAGACTAATAACAAGCCAAATGCCCACCGTGTTTAACAAATTGCGGTAAAAGAAAACAAAACCGTTAAAAACCACAGGAAGGACAGGAAGCAATAAAAAGAAAAAATATCTCGGTCTTTTTTTGGTTCTGTAACGCCAGCCTATAACTATAACAAAGACAGCCATCGGCAGAAAAAATACAGTAGAGCTGATACGGTTCAATATTTCGGCTTCAAAAATCTGCGAGACATATCCCAACACGCCAAGCTTCTTGGACGCATTAAAAAGCTCGTCAACTTGAAGGGTTGTTAACCCCCTTCGCACGGTGGATAAAAGCAAAAATTCCTCGAAACTTATATCAAGCATAATAACAGAATTTTTGTTACCGCCAAGAAGCCACTCGCCCTCCCAGCTTATATTTTTATTACTACGGTGTAATGCGTGAGTTATAACAATTATCTTGTTTTTTCCGCCTACGGCAACAGGCAAAAGTTTCACATAAGGAGCCTTTATGCTTATATAAGGACGGAAGAGCGCGTCAAATTCCATATACTCCATGCCCATACCGTAAGCAAAATCTTTTGACGCTGAAAGATTGGAAAAACGCAGTACCGCTCTGCCGTTTTGAGTCGGCAAAGAAAACAACGCGCCTGTTAATATTTCTCCAATAGACACCTGTATCTCATCAATAAAGAACGTATAATCTTTAAGCCCGCGCTCGCACGCGGCGAGGAAATTCTTCACGTCAGGATCATCGGGAGTCGTGGTTAACAATTCTTGAAAAATATAAAAAGCGGCTATCCAGTCGCTGTTGTTCATTGCCTGATAACCTGAAAGTTTTAATTGATACAATGAATGCATGCGATCTTCACGGACGCTCGGCGACTGAGATTCAATTTGATTCCACGCGTCGCTCGAAAGACGCGCGGCAGTTTCCGTTTCGGGACTGCCTTCTATCGCAAGCCGTCCGGCAAGAACAGCAAGCCAGTGCGCGTCAAAATAACGTTTTTCTGAATAAGCGGCTCTGCTCATGGCAAGCGCGCTTACGGCGTCTAACGGTTGCCGTCCGCCGGACAGCGTGCTGATTTCCGCATCGCGCCATTCCCTTGCCAATCCGGCGCGCGCCCTTGCTTTTTCCTCAACTTCCGTCAGATATATCTGGTGAAGATTCAGTTCAATTTCATTCCTAATCTCTGTTAATTCAGGGCTGTTTTTCCACACTTGGTCGCAAATGGCAAGCAGTTGCGAGGCTTCCACCCATTCGCCCGCCTTGCATCGAAGACGCGCGTTTTCTTTAGCAAGATGATACATATCTCCCTTGTAGCTCATATTGCCTTCATAATTTTTAACCATAGGGTACGCGAAGAAAGAAATTACCGCGTAAACAACAGCCGCAAAAATAGCAATAAACACCGAAGATACTAACCGTTTAAAAAACACATCGGAAAAACTGGGATAATCTTCTTCAATAGACACAATTCCAAAAGGAAGCACCAGCGAAGAAAAAACCAAAGCGGGAAATAAATTAAACAATTCCAGCGCGCTCTGAACCAAACGCCAGTCGCGGGAAAAGATCAGCACAGGAACTGCCGAACCCGGAAAAACAAACCGGAAAACCATAATTACGGCGCAGGAAGCAAGCATGTAAAAAATAAAAATCCAAAGCGGAGAACGTAATCTTTCTTCAAAAGTCATCTGGTTTCCGCCTTTTTATTACATAAACTAAAATAGCGTATACGTTTATCAGCGCGCCAAAACCGAAAAAAACAGCGGGAACCGCTATAAAGACGGGTACTGTATTATTCAAAAACGAACTTATAATCTCCCGCATTTCAGGAGTGTTTAAGAAAATTTCAACGGCAAGAATGCCGCGAAAAGCAAGAACGCCTAGAAACAGATCGGCTAACGGCCACACGCTGAACTTGATGGCAAACCCCAACGAACTCATAAGAAAAATTAAAGCGCCGACGTAAATAAAATAGGAATGACGCCCTTCTAAAAAACGCTCGAAAATTTGATCCTCGCTAAGCTTAAGATCAATTGAAACGCTTTTTAAAAACCAGGGGGTGTTGTCCCCAAAAGGAATAGGAGGCAGATCAAGACTTGCGTTCGATGTCGATTCAATAAACTGTAACGGCTGATCCGGTATCGCGGTTACCCGGGGACCAAGCGGTTCCGCCGGCCCCTTTAAAAGAATAACCGCGGTTTCGTTTCTGCTGAATTTATTGGAAAGAATCAAACCTTTTTCGCCAACAGGCTTTACTGCAGTTACTGCGGACGGAACATTTTTCCATTGATACAGGGCGGAGGAAATGCCAAAATGAAATAATAACGATAATGCTGTTACAGTAATCACCACCATAGGCGGAAAATACTGTCTCCTTGCGCCGTAACTTAAAGACAGAAGAATAGAGATATGCATAGTCAGCGACAACGCCCAATGCACGGCGGCAATAAGCAGGGTCAGGGAAGTTTCCGGTTTTGGCGGAAGGTTTTGCGCCCACTCTACCCGCAAGCCCAAAAATCTAATGCCCGCAGACAGAAGCAAAAATATGAAAAAAGTAAGAGTGAACAAAATCGACAGCTTTGCAAAACCCCTCATATTTTAAGATTAACACGGCGGTAACAACCGCGCAAGAGCCGATTGAGTAAATGACTAAAATAAGTCATAATTATATAATATGAACGCTCAAATAGCGGTTTTAGGCGCAGGCGCATGGGGTACGGCAATCGCCAAAGTAATTGCCGACAAAGGAAACGATGTAGTCATCTGGAGCTTTGAAAAAGAGGTCAATGACGACATAAATCTGCGACAGCGGAATTCCAGATATTTGCCGGATGTAGAACTGCCGGAAAAAATCACTTCCACAATGAATATAGAGGAAGCGGCCGATGGAAGGAAATTTCTGATTTTCGCGTCCCCGTCCCTGTTCCTGCTTGATACGCTAAAAAAAATTCTGACGGTAAAATCCATCCGCGAAGGGGAAACTTATATCGCGGTAGTAACAAAGGGTTTTCTGCCCACCGCAAACGGTCCAAAATTAATAGTTGAAACAATGGAAGATTATCTACCCGGTTTTTACCAGCATTCGCTTGTTTATATTTCAGGTCCAAGCCACGCCGAAGAAGTGTCGCGCGGAAAAATTACCGGTCTTATAGCCGCAAGCGAAAACGCAAAAAACTCTATTCGTTTCAGAGACCTGTTAAAAAGTCCTGGGCTTTTCGTGTATTCGTCTCTTGATGTCAAAGGAGTTCAGGCGGCGGCGGCGGCAAAAAACGTAATAGCCATCGCGTTTGGTATGTTAGACGCAATAAAATCAATAGGCGGCTCGGATATGTTCGGAGACGGGACGGATTCCCTTTTGCTCGCGGCTGGCTTAAACGAAATACAGATACTTGGCAAGGCTCTTGGCGCGACTCACCCCGAAACATTTACTTCCATAGCGGGTATAGGCGATTTGGATGTTACTTGCCGCTCAATTTACGGCAGGAACAGGCGTTTTGGCAGGGAAATAATCGAAAAAAATATTTTGGAACCGTATAAAGATTTAGACGATCTTCTGGCGCGTATCAGGGAAATAAGCTATCTTCCGGAAGGAGCGGCGGCGGCAAAACACATTCGGGTTCTCGCCGAAAAACATAAACTTAAAATGCCCGTTTCAATAGGATTATGCCGTATACTGAACCGCGAATTAGACCCTTATGAATTTATACGGAATTTCTTTGAAGACTTGAGGTAAAAGTGTTTGAAAAATTAACAGGAAAAATAACAGACGCGCTCCGCTTTGTTACAGGAAAATCTACAATCTCAGAAAAAAATATTGAAGACGCCGTAGAAGCGATTAAAATGGCCCTGCTGGAAGCCGATGTAAACCTGCGCGTCGTGCGCCGTTTTGTCAATTCCACTATTGAAGAAGCGAAGGGCGAAAAGGTACTTCGCGCGGTTGATCCCGGACAGCAGTTTACAAAAATTGTTCATGATAAACTGGTTTCCTTTCTTGGAGACACAGACCCCGCAAGCCGCGCTTTAAAATTACACGGTCCTGATGTTATTTCCAAAATACTTATGCTTGGGCTTCAAGGTTCGGGTAAAACCACAAGCGCGGCAAAACTTGCCCTGCGCCTTAAAAAAGAAGGCAGAAAACCTATGCTTGTCGCCTGCGATCTCGTGCGGCCTGCGGCAATGGAACAGCTTGCCGTCCTCGGCGGTCAGATTGGAATACCAGTCCACAGGGAAGACGGCGCGAAAGACAGCGTTAAAGTATATCAAGATGCGCTGTTATGGGCAAATCAAAACATGATCGACACAATGATCATCGACACCACAGGCAGACTTCAAATTGACGAACCTATGATGCAGGAACTTTCCCGCCTTAAAGATGCGGCAAAGCCCGACGAAATGTTGCTAGTCGCCGACTCTATGACAGGGCAGGCCGCCGCCGATATAGCAAAAACTTTTGACGAAAAAATAGGACTTACAGGAGTCGTGCTTACAAAGTTCGATTCAGACACACGCGGCGGCGCGGCGCTTTCCCTTAAAACAGTTACGGGCAAACCGTTAAAATTTACCGGCACAGGCGAAAAGCCCGAAGACTTTGAGCCTTTTTACCCCGAAAGAATTGCGGGGCGTATTCTCGGCATGGGCGATGTTGTCAGCCTTGTAGAAAAAGCGCAGGAAGTAATTGATCAGAAGTCCGCGCTTGAACTACAGAAAAAAATGGAGAAGGAAAATTTTACCCTTGATGACTGGCTGAATCAAATTAGAGCCATGAAAAAAATGGGTTCCCTGCAAAAAATGCTTGAAATGATCCCCGGAATGCAGGGGCAGATAAGCGAAGACGACATTGACAAGGAAGAACTGAAACATCAGGAAGCGATACTTAGTTCTATGACGCGCAAGGAAAGAGCCAATCATCTGATCGTAGGACCGCCGCGCAGGAGCCGTATTGCGCGCGGTTCAGGTACATCTGTCGCGGAAGTGGCGCGTTTAATTAAAAAGTTTGAAAAAATGCGCGGCATGATGAAAAAAATGGCGAAAGGCGCAAAAAGCGGCGCGATGAACGGAATGATGGGCGGTTTCCCTGGATTCCCTCAGTAAAATGTTCCAGCTATATGCGGATATGCCCGTATAGCGCAATAAATCGTTATCCCGCACTTTTTTCCAGTCGTTCACAAACAAGGCTTTAAATTCGTCCTGCGTAATAATTTTAATTTGTTTCCGGTCGTTTATAAACCGTTCCACACCGATAAGCGGGTCTCCGCCCGGCACAATCTTTTTCTTTGCCACCCACCGTAGCATTGTCCTTAACGTTCCGAAAATGCCGTTGATTATCGTGTGCTTGTATTTTTCCGCAATCAGCTTGTCAAACCATTCTTCCACCGCCTCAACGGTAATTTTTTCCAACCTCATTTTTACAAATTAAGGAAGCAGGTAAAAATTAACAACCATTTTGCATTTGTCCGCATATGCCTTTATGAGCAAACTCCGTTTTTTCCTGTCCTCAAGGCAGGGCGAATCCTCTCAATCCCAAAATTCGTCAGCCAGTTCCGCAAACATGCCTATGTCTTTATGAGTGTTGGAAAAAGCTAACTAAAGTTCGACCGCACAAAGGGCGTTAGCCCGACTGCGGTTTTTCTTCGCCCGAGCCGCCGTTGAACCGAAGGGTCACAGGCGGCGTCCTGTCCGCAAAGCGAACAGGCGCAGTTACAGTCACGGATGTTACAAAAAACTCGTTTCCCAAAAAACGACTTCAAAATATACTCAAAAACGCTGGTTTTTCAACAGCTGACTTGTTCAAAGACAGTTTTTCTGCAACCTCGTTAGGCGATAATCGGCTAATTTTACTGCAAATTAACAATGAATGTACGCTTAACTCAGTACACCGTTCATTTTGCATATTCTTTTTGCCTCATCAAAAGCAAATCCCCTATTTTCAGACGACAAATGGTACATGTGACCTAAAACCATTACTATATCAAAATTTGCATTTTCTATGTTTTTCAAATTTGTAATATCACCGACTATTGTTTCTATATCTTTATCCTCTTTGATTTAATTTTTTCATTAAATATATCAATGGCCTTGTTCGACAACCCGGTTGGTTGTCTCACAAGTCTTGCGGTTTTTCAGGCTAAAGCCTTACAAAAATGCAATTTTATATGGAAGCTACCGGACGAAAATTCCGCGCCTGCGAACCAAAGGCTCGGAGCCTCTGCGAGAGTTTTTTCTTCAAACCTGTCCTGATAAAAACGCGCTGTCGCTGTCGTCTATTTGTCTGCCGTACAGGTACTCAAAAAGGAAACGCATATCTTCGGGAACCATTCCCATAAAACGGCAACCGAAGTAAACGGCGTTTTTGTCCTTGTAACGGCGCACAATTTTTGCAACAACATTAATTGTGCGGTTTGGAGCCTCTATGGTTACCGTTAAATCTGAATCTACCACAAGCAAAGACGCGATACTAAAACCATGAGGGCAGGCAAAAAGCAGACCGGACGCGCTTATGTCCAAAACCCTGCCTTCAAAAGGCTCATTTTGAATTTTACCATTTTCAAAATAACCGTTTTCTTTAAGCGAAAAGGCAAGCACTTTTGAAAACTGAAACAAATTATCAAGCATAGTGTAATCAAAAGACGGCCGCCCCTCTTTATTTATCCAGATATGAATGTAACCGACGACATATTCATGAAACAAAATAGGAACCCAAGCATCCGAATAAATACCGTCGTTAAATTTATTTTTCATAAACCGCGTGCAGGTTTCGCCAAGATAGGCTTCTCCCACACCGGTGCTTTCCAGATAACGTTTAAATATTTCTTCGGTAACTATCCGTTTTTTGGGATACGGATCGGTCGCCGGAAGACGTCCCACCGTAGAAGGCAGGTAAAGGGCTTTGCCTGTAACCGATACGATTTTTTCTTCCATAGTTTCAGGTTTTTTGTCTTTAAAGTTTACAATTTTATATCCGTCCGCAAAATTCTTTACAAGACCTGTCAGCTGTTTAATTAAATCCGAAAGATTGCGGGTATTATCACTGCCGAACAAATCATTTGCCGTTACGCTTTCATATTCCGAAACTTTTGGGAGAGAAAGATTGTAACGGTCTCCGCGGAAGGTAAACAGCACTTTAATATCAGACGGCGTATCAATACGCAAATAATTACGATCAAGATTTTTATGAAGTTTTTCAGGTGTTTTGCAGATAACAAATTCTTCGCTTACCTTGATTATTTCGGTTGAAAAATCTACCGACTGCCCCCGGTGGTTAAACAGCAGGGCTATTTTTGTACGCGGCTTAAGACCGGGGATTGGTCTATCCGTACGAAGCACCATTTCTTCAAGAACCGGCTGATCCAGAGTCAGGTGATACTCTACCCTGTCCTTAATAAATTTTAGGGCTAATTTCTCATCGAATAATACTTTAAAATAAAATTCTGATTCTATTCGTCCTGCGGGTACTGCCATATTTTATTTTAAAAAAACCTCTCATAGGGCGAAAAATCAAAACGCTGTAAAGATTCACGCTGTTCTTCCTCGCGGCTGATTGCTGATTCAAGAATTAAGTCTTCAAATTTCCAGCTTCCTGTTGTTTTAGTCTCATCTTCCTCATTTTCAGATTTTATCTGCCTTGTTACATACCTTATAAACAGCTCCCCCGCTACTCCGCTTTCCCTTCCTATCAGTCTAATCATAAAGGAAACTGCCCCGTCCGGTTCTTCCCTTCCACCGCCAAGTCTGTAACTTCGCGGGATTATTTCGGCCAATGCGTTTAGATATTCTTCCCGCAATTCAGCTTTAATGCCTGCCAGCGCCGGATGTTCCATGTTTGCGGAAATGAGACCTACAGCGATCGATTTCGCAAATGAATAAGCGGAATTAGACGCGCTACCCTGTCCCAGTTCCCCTATTATCATATCTACAGGAAAATGAGGAGGCTCGCCCTTTTGCGGACGCAGTAACTCTTCGGGAATTGACCCTCTGTATAAAATGTCTTGCGCCGAAGAAAGCGCCGTGAGACAAAAAAACAGACATAAAAAACTAAAAATACGCATCTATATATATTCTAGTAAAAAAAGAAAAAGAATTCTATAATGGGACTGTAAAACAACCAGTTTGGTTGTCTAATAGCGGTGTCTGAAAATTCAGACTTTTGGTCTGAGACATACGGTCTGTTGAAAAGCTTTTTCGGACATTTTCTATAACGCCGTATTTTCGTAATATTTCGTAGAAATATGAGAAAACACAAGGGCTATTCGAGAAGTAACCGACCTCTCGAACAGCAAAATCCTTGCATTTTTTTGGGTTATAGCCCTGCAAAAATGCTTTTTATGAGGTAGTTCGGGTGACCAAAAAGTAAGAATTTTTTACCAAAACCAAAACGAACCGCGTACCTTGGAACTTTTAGTTTATGTCTTATCGTTATCCGCGTTATATCGCGTTAATTTGTAAGATATATTTCTTCCACTGTGAGGTTTGTAGTAAAAATTCTTTTTGGACACCTCCAACTATAATAGGTCTTCAATGGGAAAAACGATAGAAGCATCCTTAAACGAAGATTATACCCACCCTGTAAGAGACGTGCTTTGGGGGCATATCTATATGACGGAAAAGCAGGCGGAATTGACTATTTGCCCCCAATTTATACGGCTATGCCGTATCTTTCAACTTGGCCCTGTATACCTTACATATCCGGGGGCGACACATACAAGGGCAAGCCACTCAATCGGCGTTTACCATTTGGGCAGACGGCTTTTGCAAAATCTGGCGGAGCGCGGCGCGTCCGAATGGCTTACGCAAGAAGGGGTAAAAGCGTTCCTTGCCGCCTGCCTTTTGCATGATCTTGGGCATTTTCCGTATACGCACTCGCTGAAAGAACTGTCCCTTACCAACCATGAGGCGCTTACGGGCGGAATAATCCTGAAAGAACCGGTTAAAAGCCTTGTTGGAAACACGGGAGCCGACCCTTCTCTTACAGCCGCGATTATAGACAGGGAAATGCCCGGTTCGGGGACAGAGCTGTTTTTTTACCGGAAACTCCTTTCCGGCGCTCTCGACCCCGACAAACTTGACTATCTGAGCAGAGACGCAAGGTACTGCGGAGTGCCTTACGGCTCCCAGGACGTTGATTTTATACTTTCAAAACTTTTCCCCAGCAAGGAAAGAGGCGCGGATATTGATTCTCGCTTAATTCCCAATGTCGAGGCGATTCTTTTTTCAAAATATTTGATGTACAGAACCGTTTATTGGCATCATCAGGTACGCGCCGCTACTGCAATGGTAAAAAAAGCCCTTATAAACGGACTTGAACACGAAAAAATCACACCTGAAGAGCTATATAACCTTGATGATACGGGTCTTTTTACGCTTATTGCGGAAAAAACAGGCAACCCTCTGGTTGAATCGGTAAAAGAAGGTAAAATTTTTGCCACAGCAGGCGAAATTTCCGTTAGCAATGCAGATATTAACGAAATAAAGGAAATCAGCGCCCGTTCTCGTCTGGAAGAACAGTTTGCCGCGGAACTTTGCAAGGAAGGTATACAGATAACCGGAGAGGATTTAATAATCGATATCCCCGAACCTGTTTCTTTTGAAACCGGTCTTTTTGTGCTTGACGAGGACTGCAATTTCAGCGAAAGTTCAAGCGCTTTTAAAACAGAAACGGTTAATTCTTTTATTAAAACCCTGTATACCGTAAGAATTTTTTGCAATCAGAAATTCAAACAAAAACTAAAGACATTTTCTAACTTATATAGTATATTATATAAGGTGACTAATCGGGAGGCATGATATGGATATTCACAATACAAACGAAGATATTGTTTTTAACAATGTGCAAAAGATTTTTGAAGATATAAGACAAACTGGAAATCCGGAAAAATTATGCCTTTGTGAACAATGCAGAGCCGATACAATATGCTATGTTCTTAACCGTATTGAACCTTATTACATTGTGTCAAACCGCGGGCTTACAAGGCTGGATCAGTCAGGTCTAAAATACCAGCAGATTGAAGTCGATGTTACCACGCTGATTTACAAGGGTATCCGTATGGTAAACCACAATCTCCGCCCTACCGCGTCCCACGACGACAGCAATTCCGAAAAACCAAGAGCTAACTTTCCGGTATTTGATATACCCACCATTTCAGGGAGGCTTTTTGACGGCGTAAGTTTTGAGCCTGTTGTAGGTATAGAAGTAGGGTTATACAGCGAAGGCGAACTTGTTCCTGCCAGAAACAACAACTGGCAAAACCCATATACAATAGTCCCAAGCACTCCTGGCATCTTCAGCTTCTGGCCGGCTCCTGTAATTACAGAAACAGCAGACGTCTCCAGGAACATTAGATATGCAGTTAAGGTAAAATCCCCCGATTATGAAGTACTTAACCATCACTTTACCATTACTTCGATCAGCAAGAATCTGGGCTCTCATACACAGACCTTAAACCGTTCGTTTAAACTGCCGGACCTTTACCTGTTTCCGCCCGGAGAAGCGGAACAAAACGGGTAGTCATGCCCTTGACACTCTTTTTATAATTATAGTACCCTGTTTTTATATCGAAATTAGGAGAGATTTTTATGGGTCAGGCAAGTAAGAACAGCCGTACCGCAAGCGCAACACAGAGATTTATGTGTTCCTGCGGGGGCGAAATAAAAATGAAAACGCTTTTTGAAAGCGGCAAAGTAAAAAACATCGCGGAATGTGAAAAATGCAAACGGAAAGAAAGACGTCCGTCAGATTTCCGCTAAACAATTGCGGTTTTAGTTTCTAAAACCGCCGGCAAGATTAATATTTGGAGGTTTCCTTTGGCAAAGAAAAGCAATTCGGCGGAAAAGCGCCACCGCAAAAGCGAAGAACGCCGTCTGCGGAATAAGTCGACAAAAAGCGCGGTAAGAACAAGCGTAAAGAATTTTGTCGTTCTCGCGCATAAAAAAGACCCGCAGACAGAAGCCGCGTTAAAAGAAATGATAAAAAAAATTGATACTGCCGCCGGGAAAGGCATTATCAAGAAAAACGCGGCGGCGCGGAAAAAATCAAGAATGCAACGCTTTTACAATACCATAAAAGCGGCAAAATAAATCTTATTATAGAGAGAAATATATATGGCTGTAAAAAAATATACAAAAGCGGATATTATCGACGCTCTGTATGAAAAAACCGGAATGGGCCGAAAAGAAATTCGCAGTACTGTCGATCTTTTAATTGAAGAAATAAGAGACGCTCTTATGCGCCGCCAGGTGATTGAGTTGCGGGGGCTTGGAACATTTGAAGTCAAGGTACGCAAAGCGCGTCAGCACGCGCGCAACCCCAGAACAGGCGAAGCAATTACTATTCGTTCCCACGGCGCGGCAACATTCCGCGCCGGCAGAGACCTGAAACAGGCTGTGTGGAACATCACCGATGATAGCAAACCAGCAAGAAAGCGATAGCAAAAAAAACTGGGGGATACAACTCCTTCTTGTACTGACGGCGGCGGTTCTTTTCGCGCTTTCTTTTCCTAACCTTATCTTTAAAAACGGGCTTTCCTTCCTTGCGTGGGTTGCCTACATTCCAGTTCTTGTTTTAATAAGCAAAAATTCTTTTTTATCCTGCGCGGCGCTAGGGGCCGTTTACGGCGTTTTGGCTTACGGCCTTTTTAATTACTGGCTCGGCTCTTTTCATCCGCTGGCGGGAACAATCGTATACTGTATTTATCTTTTTTACATGGCTGTTGTTTTTACCCTGTTAAAACTTGCAAGCGTTTTGTTCCCCAAAAAAGCGTACATTGTTCAATGGCTTATCTGGCTTGCGTACGAATATTTACGCACAAAAGGATTTGCCGGTTACACTTACGGAATAACAGGTTACTCGCAATGGCGCGTAATTCCGCTGATACAGATTGCGGGCATAACAGGCGTATGGGGCGTAAGCGCCCTCGTAACGTTTCCTTCCTTCTGGCTTGCGGAGGCGTTAAAGGATTTTTCCAAAAGCGAAGGAATTAAAGGGATTGGCAACGCTACCGCCTCATTTTTCCGCAAAGAAAAAATTTCCGCCGTTGTTTGGACGCTTACTCTCGCCGTATCAGTAATCTTCGGCATTGCCGGCAACAAAGATTTTTCTTCTTTTCCGCAGGCGAATATCGCCCTTATTCAGCACAATACCGATCCGTGGTCGGAATCCGGCAACCAAATTGAAATACAGGTTCTGGAAGCATACCGCAAAGACCTCGGCGTATTAAAACGGCTCTCCGACGAGGCTATCGCAAGCGCGCCGGAAACTCAGCTTGTCGTATGGCCGGAGACCGCATTTGTCCCGCGTATTTACTGGTATATGAAATACCGCGACAATCAGAATTTTTGGCAAATAGTAAAAGAACTCTTGGATTATCTTTCGGCAAAGAACGTTCCTTTTTTAATAGGTAACGACGACGCGCGCATGGAACCGGAAAAAAATCCCAATCCTGAGAAAAAATTCCGCGTCGATTACAATGCCGCTATTCTCTTTGAAAAGGGGCAAATAACGGACGTTTACCGCAAACTGCATCTTGTTCCCTTTACAGAATATTTTCCGTATAAAAAACAGCTTCCCGCCGTATACCGTGCGCTGGAAAAAGCGAATACTCATTTCTGGGAAAAAGGGGAAACGGCGACAGTATTCGCGGGACCAGGCTTTACTTTTTCGGCTCCAATCTGCTTTGAAGATACCTTTGGCTACCTGTCAAGAAATTTCGTACGGCGCGGCGCGGACATTCTAATCAACCTTTCCAACGACGCTTGGTCAAAAAGCCTGCCAGCCCAAAACCAGCACCTTTCTACGGCTGTTTTCAGGGCTGTGGAAAACCGCCGCCCCATGCTACGTTCTACAGTTTCAGGCCAAACCTGCGCAATCGACCCAAGCGGCAGGATAACCGCTATGGCAAGCCCCTTTACGGCGGCGTGGATCAGCGCAAAAGCCCCCATTATAAAGGAAAACACTCTCTATACCCTATACGGTGATTATCTGGCTATTATCTTTACTTTAGCGGCGGCTATTCTGTTGATCTCCGGCGTACTTTGGAGTACAATAAAGCGATGAGTACCCAAAAGAAAATCTTAATTGCCGACGATGATGTCATAAATCTTGATTTTTTTGACGTGATGTTGTCAAAACTTGGTTTTGTTGTAGAGAAAACCGACAACGGCAATGATGTCATGGAAAAAGTAAAAAAATTTTATCCCGATTTAATCATTCTTGATAATATAATGCCGGGATTAACCGGATGGGAAGTTACAAAACTGCTGAAAAACGATCCTAGCTTTAGCAGAATCCCCATTATCATGCTTTCCGTTTTGGACGATGTAAAAGACAAAGTCGCCGGTTTTGAGGCTGGGGTAGATGACTATATAACAAAACCTTTTAATTTTACCGAAGTGCTTGCGCGCATTAACGCGGTTTTACGCAACCACGAATTGTTTAATCAGATAGCGGTACGCGAAACGCGTCTTGCCCTTGCCGAGGAGTTAAACATAGATTTAAAGGAAAATCTTTCTGCTTTTGTAGGCGGTATCGACGAGCTTGACAAAGCTATTTCAATAATCTGCGAAAACACAAATCAGGAAACGCAAAATCTTGTAAAACAGGTAAGCGAAAAAATAATATCCGTAAGAAAACATATAGCCGCGTTAGACGCAAGAATTGAAAAAACAATAAATGAATGGGAAAACCTGAAAAAGGACGAGATAGGTCTTTCCGTTCTGGAAAACAAAATACGAAAACATTTGCATCAGGAGCAACATTAAGGATGTCAAAGAGAGAGAGGATAGACAATTCCAACATTGTGGTTTTAGGAAGAACCACGAGTTTTACCGGAATATTAAAGTTTGAAACAACGTTGAGGATTCAGGGAAGTTTTAAGGGAACAATTGAGGCGTCCGGTGCGCTTATAGTGGACAGGGACGCGGTTGTAGAAGCCGATCATATTACGGTAAGCTCTCTTACAGTTTACGGCAGTATATCGGGAACCGTACACGCGGCGGACAAAGTTGACATGATGAGCGGCGCGAGGGTTCACGGCGATGTAAGCGCGGCAAGATTGCGTATTGCGGACGGCGTTCTTTTTGAGGGTAAATGCAAAATGACAAACGTGGAGAAAGACGTAGAAATTTTTCAGCGCCCTATCGAAGAAATAAAAGCGGATTTACAGCGAGTCAATGGAAGAGCTTAATAAAGAGTTACTTGTAAGGGCGGAGAAAACTGCGACAACATTGATAAATATATTAAAAGAGCGATCCATTACTTTAGCGCTTGCCGAATCCTGTACCGCGGGCATGGTATCGGCATTACTGGCCGGCATACCCGGCGCTTCGGCTGTATTGTGGGGTTCTTTTGTAACCTACACAAAAGAGGCAAAAGTTTCCATGCTTGGCATCGAAGAAAAAGTACCGGAAACATTTGGCGTTGTGAGCGAACAAACAGCCCGCGCAATGGCGGAAGGGGCTTTGCGAAAAAGTAGCGCGGGCATTTCCGCGGCTGTTACAGGGCTTGCGGGCCCTTCTGGAGACGGCAGTAATGTGCCGGTCGGGACAGTATGGACAGCCGCAGTTTTGCGAAACGGAGAAATTACGGCAAAAAAACATTATTTTACGGGAGAAAGAAACGAAGTCCGTATCAGCGCAGGAATCGCGGTACTGGAAATGATAATAAATCTATTGACAAAAACTTAAGAAAAGACTATAAAGGGAGTATCCTTAAAAATTCAACCAATAAAATCAATCACAATAACAGGTGGTAAAAATGGCAATTGTGCGAAGAGGCAGAAGGCCTGAAGTAACTGAAAACGGCGAGGCCGGGAATCAGGAAATTGAAAGTCAGGAAAATGACAATCCTGAAAACAACGAATCAGAAAACGCGGAAAATTCCGGGGAAAGATCAAGCAGGGTTGTCGTCCGCGCGGGCGGCAGAAGATCGTACTCATCTTCCGGCGAAGGCGAACATCAAAATCAAAACCAAAATGGAAACGGGAATGGCGAATCTTTGCCGTCATTGCCCGCGCTTCCTTCCATGCCGGACCTTTACGGCAAACCCGTCCCGCGTCAGGATCAGGACAACAGCAAACCGCGGCTTACAATAAACGAACTTATCCGTCTTAACATGAAAGACCTGCGTGAACTTGCCGCCTGTTACAACATAACGCACGACGATATGGTTTCTCTTAAAAAACAGGAAATTGTTTTTGCGCTCCTTAAAGCGCACACGGAAAGGGGCGGTATCATCTACGCATACGGCTCTCTGGAAATTCTTCCCGACAGTTACGGCTTCCTGCGCAGTCCGCAGAATTCATATTTGCCCGGTCCCGATGACATTTACATAAGTCCAAGCCAAATCCGGCTCTTTGCGCTTAAAACAGGCGACACAGTTTACGGGCAAATTCGCAGTCCAAAGGAAGGCGAACGTTTTTTTGCCATGTTGCGGGTGGAAACGGTCAACTACGACGACCCGACTGTCGCTCAAAGCAGAATTCCCTTTGACAACCTTACAGCCCTGTACCCCAACAGAAAACTCGACCTTGAATTTTCTACAGAAGGAATAAGCGAAAGGATTATCAACCTTTTCTGTCCGATAGGAAAAGGCCAGCGCGCGATGATTGTCGCTCCGCCGAGAACGGGCAAAACCATCATGATGCAAAAAATTGCGAACGCAATTACAAAAAATCATCCAGAAGTTTATCTTATTGTTTTATTGATAGACGAACGCCCCGAAGAAGTAACAGACATGGAACGCACAGTGCGCGCGGAAGTAATTTCTTCAACTTTCGACGAACAGGCAAGCAGGCACGTTCAGGTTACGGAGATGGTTCTGGAAAAGGCAAAGCGCCTTGTCGAGCATAAAAAAGACGTGGTTATCCTTTTGGACTCGATTACCCGTCTCGCGCGCGCCTACAACCAGACAGTTCCCACATCGGGAAAAATACTTTCGGGCGGCGTCGATTCCAACGCGCTTCACAAACCCAAGCGCTTTTTCGGCGCGGCGCGCAATATCGAGGAAGGCGGAAGCCTTACAATCATTTCTACCGCGCTTGTAGAAACCGGAAGCCGTATGGACGAAGTAATTTTTGAAGAATTTAAGGGAACCGGCAACATGGAAATCAACCTGGACAGGCGCATTTCCGACCGCAGGCTGTTCCCGGCAATCAATATCAAAAAATCCGGCACAAGAAAGGAAGAATTACTGCTTTCCGAGGAAGAACTGCAAAAAATCTGGATTTTACGGAAGGTTATCAATCCTATGGACGATATCGAAATTATCGAACTGCTGGTTGACAGAATGAAGAAAAGCAAGAATAATGAAGCATTCCTAAGGTCCATGAATACGGGAACCGGAGGCATGGATTAAGTCCTTAAACCGTTCAATTAAAACGGAGTTGGACAATTTATTGGAGGAAAAAATGAAAACAGGAATTCACCCAAAGTACGAACTGACAAAAATAACCTGCGCCTGCGGGAACGTGATAGAAACCCGTTCCACTACAAAGGACATCAAGGTTGAAATTTGTTCCGCCTGCCACCCCTTCTTTACAGGCAAGCAAAAACTGGTAGACACAGCGGGACGCATAGAAAGGTTCAGGAAGAAATATAAAATAGCGGAATAGTTTTCTCAATAGAGTTGTTCGGAAACTTCAGTTTCTGAACAACTTCATATAAAAAACGCGGTTTTGTCGAACTTTCGGACTAAAGTCCGCGTTCGCAGGCTTATAGCCTGAAAAACCGCAAGACT
>JAITUY010000071.1 GCA_031286095.1 Treponema sp.
AAGCAGTTGGTCGATAATATCCTTTTCCTTCTTCTCTTTCTTTCGTGCCATGACCTTATTTTCTCCTTTGGTATTTCTACCACTTTATGGCCATTTACACAATTTTTAAGACAGGCTCATTTATAATGCTTTGTTAATAAGATTTACGCTATCTCTTTACCCTGCATAGAATTGTTGCAATGTCTTTTTTCACAATGGGTGTTACCGATGTCTTTAGGTCGTACCTCCAAAAATGTAAAAAGATAGTAAAATAGTATTGACAAATAATAAAAAATGTTTATAATATAGCAAATATTGGGGGGTTATGGATTATTTAGATTTAATCTTTTTTGTAGCTCCAGTTTATTTATTTGCATATTCTATTTTGTTCTTTGTTATTGGAATCCGTGGACTAATTATTCACAAACCAACCGTTCTCAACTCAAAGGTGAGGTTAGTGTTATTTGTTATTGCTATAGTTCCATGTATGATAATAAGTTTTTTTACCTTAAATCTAAATAATGAATTATTTGATTTAAATATTTTATTACCAATTATATTTATTTTATATCTTGCGTATAGTTTATATGTAATCAAAGGTTATAATGTTTATTGTGTTAATGACGATGATTTTAGAAATGCAATTATTGAAAGCTTAAATAAAAACAATATAAAATTTGAAGAAAAAATGAATATAATCGAACTGTTTGAATTGAAAAATCAAATTAATGTTTTATATGCTTCTTGGCTTGGAAATGGAACAATAAAATTTAAACAGACAAAAAATAAAATATTATTTAATAAAATAATGATGGATATAAAAGATTATCATAAAAGTTATAGTAAAACGACAAAGATAAAATTTAATATTTTTTATATATTATTTGCATTGTTATATTTAATTTTGACTATTGTTTCAGGATATTATGCTTTAAATATTGTAAATGGATTAAACGGCGCATAACGAAGTTACAGAAAAACCATTTATTTTGGACATTTTGAGGATACTTTTGGTGTGTTTTTAAGTCTTTTTTTTGAAAAGTACTTTTTCTGCGACCCTCAACATGACTGTAACTGACGTTTTATGGCAGATACCTGTTTGTTAATCGAAGACGCGCAAGCGTGGAAAAAACAACAGATTTCGCTAATACGATTTTTATTAAGGAGTTACACTTTGTCTGAAAACAAGCTTGCGACAGATCGTATAGGAACAGAACCTATCGGGCGTTTATTGTTGCGCTTTTCAATTCCGGCGATAATCGGAATGTTCGTAAATGCAATTTATAATATCGTAGACCGGATTTATTTAGGGCAGGGTGTTGATCCGCTGGCAATCGCCGGCGTTGGAATGGTAATGCCCATAATGATGATAATTCAGGCCTTTTCCATGTTAGTCGGCATTGGAGCCAATTCGCTTTTTTCAATACGACTGGGAGAAGGACGCTCCGATGAAGTTGAAAAAATAATGGGACACGCTTTCGCGCTTCTGTTCCTTTTGCCCGCCGTTTGCATAACAATCAGCCTGATTTTTACGGAACCGATCCTGCGTAACATTATGAAGGTCAGCGGCCCGATTTTTCCCTATGCCTACAGTTATTTGCGTATTATTTTATACGGAGCGATTTTTGCCGCGATGAGTCCCGGCCTTACCCATTTTATACGTTCCGACGGACATCCCAAAACTTCAATGGTGGTTCAGATTGTCGGGGCGGTAACGAATATTATCCTTGATCCGATTTTTATTTTTACGTTTAATTTGGGCGTCGCGGGAGCGGCATGGGCAACCATTATATCGCAGTTTGTATCATTTGTTTTTGTTATGGGATATTTCTCCTCAAAATGGACGCGGTTAAGGTTTCGCGTAAAATTTATGAAGCTGGACGCAAGACTGACAATCGGCATTTGCGCTATCGGTTTTGCCCCCTTTGTTATGCAGTTTGCCATGAGTCTTGTAGGTATTTTGCAAAACGCGGTGATTCTGAAATACGGCGGCGACGAAGCTCTTACCGCCATGACAATATTTTTCAGCGCGCTTATCGCTTTAATTATGCCGCTTATGGGAATAGGGCAGGGAGCGCAGCCGATAATCGGCTATAATTACGGCGCGAAACAGTATAAGCGCGTAAAAAAATGTTTTAAATATTCGTTTCTTGCCTGTACCTGTGTTCTGTCCGCCGGGTTTATTGTAACGCAGCTTGCCCCGGGGTTTTGCTTTTCCCTTTTTAGCAAAGATACCGGACATTTGCGCGAGCTTGGAATGCTGACCATGCGAATTTGCACATGCGCGCTCCCGTTTATCGCAATGCAGATGATGGGCGGGCAGTTTTTTCAGGCTATCGGGAAGCCTGTTCAAAGCACGATTTTGAGTCTTTCACGGCAAATTTTATTTTTTATCCCCTCTCTGTTGTTTTTGCCGCTTCTTTTTGACAAAATTGGTTTCCCTCCGATTTACGGCGTGTATTGGACATTTCCTGTATCCGATGTTTTTGCCACAATACTGTCCGGAATATTTGTTTTTAGGGAATTCAAAAACTGGAAAAAACAGGGGAAACTGGGGATCTGAGAGAGGAAAGCTGAGAGTGAAGAGAAATTGCCGCCGGAATCCTATTGACAAATATTTCTTCCAAAGGATATAATTCAAACCGTTATGTTGTTTTCTTTCGGCTTTATACCCATCCGGTGGTTGTGGGTCGCGCTGGTTATAATTTTTGCCCTTATCGAGGTTCTTACCCTGGGGCTTACTACGGTCTGGTTTGCCATAGCCGCGATTTTTATGGTTTTTCTTTCGTTTTTGAAAATTCCGCTTACAGTACAGATTTTGATTTTTTTGATTATTTCAGCGGCGCTGCTGGTTTTTACCCGGCCCCTGGTTGTAAAGAAATTTAAAATCGGCAGGGAAAAAACCAATGTGGACAGCCTTGTCGGGAAGCACGCGCTGGTAATAAAGACTATCGGCGAATTTGAAAGAGGCGAGGCGAAGATCAACGGACAGATTTGGTCGGCGCGTTCCGAAGACAATACGAAAATAACCGAAGGAAGCAAATGTGAAATCGTGCGGATAGAGGGCGTTCAGCTTGTCGTCCGCCAGTTAATGGAGGAAAAAAATGACTAGTGTGCTTGTTGTTTTGGTGGCGTTTATCCTGGCGCTGGTGATCGCCAACATAAGAATCGTTTCCCAGTCAAACGCCTTTGTGATTGAGCGTCTTGGAGCCTACAGCTCCACCTGGAGTACCGGTATTCATGTAAAGATGCCTTTCATCGACCGTATCGCCAGCAAGGTTTCCCTCAAGGAACTGGTAGCGGATTTTGACCCGCAGCCGGTTATTACCAAAGACAACGTGACCATGATGATTGACACGGTGATCTATATGCAGATAACCGATCCCAAGCTGTACACCTACGGCGTGGCGCATCCTATGGGCGCTATCGAAAATCTTACCAGTACCACTCTGCGGAATATCATCGGCGAGCTGGAACTGGACGAAACGCTTACCAGCCGCGACATGATCAACAACCGGATGCGCCTGGTGCTTGACGAGGCCACCGATCCCTGGGGGATCAAGGTGAACCGCGTGGAGGTAAAGAACATCGCGCCGCCCAAAAGCATTCAGGAAGCGATGGAGAAGCAGATGCGGGCGGAGCGCGAGCGCCGCGAATCCATACTCAAGGCAGAAGGCGAAAAGCAGTCGGCGATTCTGGTCGCCGAGGGGCAAAAGGCTTCGGCGATTCTGAAAGCGGAGGCCGAAAAGGCCGCAGTGATCCTCCAGGCGGAGGCCGCCAAGGAAGCGGCTATACGCGAGGCCGAAGGCGAGGCGCAGGCGATCCTCAACGTGCAAAAGGCCACGGCGGACGGTCTTGCCATGAGAAAGGCTGTCAACGCGGACGCCGCCCTGATCAAGCTGAAAAGCCTTGAGGCCCTGCAAAAAGTCGCCGACGGTCAGGCCACCAAGCTCATCATACCTTCCGACATTCAAAATCTTGCCGGACTTGTCACAAGCGCTGCGGAATTGGCCAGAAAGTAAGGAGTAGAGAGTTGAGAGTTAGGAGTTGACACTTTCCATTCTCCACTCTCAACTCTTCACTCCCCATTCTCAACTCCCCACTTTCCCCCCCACGACAAACGCATGAATTAATTTAGCCGTATACATTGCTTTTTCTTTGAAATTCTTCACACGGAGGCGCAGGAGTCTGTAGGAAAAATCGGAGAAGAGGTTCACGCAGAGGCGCAAAGGCGCGAAGGAAAACGTACAATTTATGGAAACTACGCGCTACCCTCTGCGCCTCCGCGATCTCTGCGTGAGATTCTTTGAGAAAATGTGTTCATGCGTTTGTCGTGCGGCTTCCGGACAGCCACTTGATCTTCCGGCGTTATTTCCGCTAATATAAAAAGACTAACTAATTCTTTGAATTACCGGGGGTATTATGACAATAATAGAAATGCTGGGCCAGAGCGGCGTATTGACTCTTTTGGGCATGAGCGTGGTGTTCTCGTTTTTAATCATCCTGATCTTCTCCATAACGGGAGTCGGAAAGATCATCATTGCCATGAAACTGAATAAGGAACTTATGGGGGCCGGACACGCGGCTTCGATTGTTTCTGGAAACGGGGCTTCGATTACAGCCGCAATTTCCGCAGCTGTCAGCGAATATCGGAAATCAAAAAAATAAATTATATACAAGGAAGGAATCATGCCTAAAATTAAACTCACTGACCTGGTTTTAAGGGACGCTCACCAGTCCCTGTTTGCCACCCGCATGGTAACGGCGGACATGCTGCCGATCTGCGACAAACTCGACAAGGCGGGCTTTTTTGCCCTGGAAGCCTGGGGGGGGGCCACGTTTGACTCCTGCATCCGCTTCCTCAACGAAGACCCCTGGGAGCGGCTGAAGAAACTTAAAAAAGCCCTGCCCAACACAAAGATCATGATGTTGCTGAGGGGGCAGAACCTGCTCGGCTACAGGCACTACGCCGATGACGTTGTGACGAAATTCGTGGAATACGCCGCCAAAGACGGCATTGACATTTTCCGTATCTTTGACGCGGTTAACGATCCCCGGAATTTCAAGACCGCCACCCAGGCGGCGAAGAAGACCGGCAAGCA
>JAITUY010000089.1 GCA_031286095.1 Treponema sp.
AACCCGGTTGGTTGTCTCATGTCAGCTACGCTGACCAGTCTTGCGGTTTTTCAGGCTATAAGCCTGCGAACGCGGACTTTAGTCCGAAAGTTCGACAAAACCGCGTTTTTTATATGAAGTTGTTAAGAAACTGAAGTTTCCGAACAACTCTATTACAAAAAATAACAATGAGGCAATTCCTTACATCGGCGGAATTGCCTCATGTATCATTGATGTTTATGTTTCTTTTTTTACAACAGGAATGTAAATTTCACATACATTACCTTTTTCTCCCGTGTCACGTTCATCGTAAAATTCATAGTCGCACTTCATTCCGTCAAACTCATAGCCGGACTTTGGAAACCACTCCGAATAAATGAAGTTCCATGTTCCCTGAATTGCGGCTGTAAAAGCGGCTGTATCGGAAGGCGGAGTTGAGAATACCGCATACAGCGCTTCGGGTATCGTACAGGTATGATAACCGGCGGGAACATTTGCGCCGTCTTTTACCTCAATGCCGATAACATATTCCATGTCTCCTGTTTCTGAATTGGTAATGAAACAAACACCGTATTCAGCGTGGTTTTTAATGAAAGTCTCGCCGTGCAATTTTCTCATTTTTCCTGAACTGATGTACTCCTGCCAGAATTTAGGGATTGCTTTTTTATTTTCCCCGTTATTGTTTGTTTTTAAAACAAAACCCGCTAACTTGACATCCGTTTTTTTAACCATTTTTGGTTCCATAACAATACCTCCGTTAATATATTGTTTTGCTTTTTCAAGAATTGGCAGCATTGGTACGTTGAAAGAAGCGTTTATACGGTACTTCTCGGGAGAACTGCCGAAATAACGGCGAAACGCTTTCGTAAACCCCGAATGTGTAATGTGTTTCAAATCCGTAATCAACGGCGATGTCAATTATCTTGCGTCCTGAATTAAGCGCAGATGCCGCAAAAGCAAGCCGCCTGTTTCTTACATATTCCATAGGCGAATAACCAACACCCCATTGAAATATACGGCAGAAATGATATGGAGAAAAACCTGCCCGGGCCGCCAATTTTTCAACATTCAACTCTTCCTTTATGTGCGTGTCAACATACCGTAACATTTCCTGCAAAATATCAATGTAATCCATGCGTTACCATCCTTAACCAATAATTTATTAAGTTATTTTTTTGCGTACTATTCCGAATTTGCTATTTTTATGTTCCAAAATTGCTTTTCTTGCTTTTTAAACTGAAGTTTCCGAACAACTTCTTATAAAAAACGCGGTTTTGTCGAACTTTCGGACTAAAGTCCGCGTTCGCACTTATAGCCTGAAAAACCGCAAGACTGTGAGACAACCAACCGGGTTGTCGAACAAATCCAATCAACCAACCCCGCCGCAGAGCGGACAGGGTATGGTTGTTTTGGTAAGGTATTTGTCTTAGGGTACATACCCACATACCTTGTCAGCGGTACATTTTTTGAAACGCCCCAGAGGGGCTGGGTATGTACCCTTCGCATACAATCAATAAAAAAGTATTTTTGCAGGGTTAAAGCTTGTTTTAGCCCGAAAAAATGCAGGACTTGCGAGACAACCAACCGGGTTGTCGAACAAGTCCAATACTTTATAAACCAAATGCTGGTTTATCGAGCAAGTCTATTGTTTTTTGTTAAAATTTAGTACCACAACAACTTTATTATTCCCTATAACTGTTAATGATGTAATATTATGTTCGTTTCTATATAACTCACTTAAATATTGTTCAAGTAAAAATTCTTTTCCAGCTTGTATTATAGTTTCGTATGTCTCTCTAAAAATACCATGTTGCATTTCTACTTTTGATCGACTGTTCCTCAAATGATAAACATATTGCAAGCCGTTTGTAAAATCTAACTTTATTTGTATAGTGTTATTTGAATAATATATATATTGTGCTTTCTTGATTGTATTAGCGGCATTTTGCCTTGTATTCCCTTGTGGAAAAGCTTCAGAAACAATTAATTCATATTTTTCTATTTCACGTACAGGACCATTATTTTGATTATTTGTATTTGAAAATGAAGGTCTTTGCGGCAATGATGGAAACACCGGATAAGATGTGGTGTTTTCAGGTGTCCCGGGTACAGTTGGTTTATTAGGTTCTGTTGGAGGCGTTGGGGGCGTTGGTTGTTTTTTATCTTGAGCAAAACATAGATTATTGACTGTTAATAAAAATATAAAACCATACGTTATCCTTTTCATAAGCACGACTTTATCAAATCTTAAACATTATGTCAACTATATTTTTAAATCAACAACTTGGGGCTGTCCGAACAAGTTTTTCAAACTTTTCGGACACTGCCGGGTGTTCTTGAAAGCGACTTGTATTCATAGTCTAATAACCCTTTTAAACGCCATAATATTACAACAAAAATCAGGCGCACATACGCGCCATTCTCATGTTTTTATGAAATAAATCTGACATTGTTTATAACTTTTTTTGTTAAAACAATTTTTTCTATAAAATAATTATACTTTACTTTAAATACTTTATCCCATTCTTTTTTCTCGCTTATATAATCCCTAGCCCCCTTTTCGGTAAAAAAAATATCATCGCAAAATATTTCTTTATCAACAGACAAATCACTGCCTTCATAATTTACTAAAAATACCTGTATTGAAGAAAAAGTTTTATAATTTACATCAATATTAAAAAATGTATTTAACGCGGTAAATATTAATTTTTTTGACTCCTTGGGGTTTTTATACTTGACCTTCCATAAATCAATATGCTTTTCTTCGCGTATTTCAAATATTTCCATATTATTGTAAATATTATCTATATTAATAAATATATTTCCCGTCTTGTTGTCTAATTTATCTTGAGCATTTTTCGCCCAATTCAATAAATCCCAATAAAGACCGTCATTATTTTCTATGTAAGTTTCAAGTCTAGCAAGCGCAAACATAGAAACTCCTATTTTGACATTTTTGTTAATATTTATATAGAAGCTCGCGTTTTGTGTGGCAAACAAATTAAAGGAAAGAAGGAAAAAAATTAGAAATAAAATATTCGTGTAAGTTCTGAAGGCGCTGGTTCGTGTTAGCGGTAAAATTTTTCTCTCCTGTTCATTCACGGTAAAACTTCTAATTGAGGCTTTTCCAAAACTAACCGGGTTTTGAAGAAGGCTCAATTGTCAATCTTTTTCAGCGCCATAAGAAGTTCCGCGCCGCGAATAGGCTGGGTTGGACGAAAGTTCCGTCCGTCAGGAAGGGACAAAAGTTCCGTTTCCGCACAGCCGAGTATTGAATCAAAAAACGGTGAAAGAGGGGGAATATCCGCTATTGGACTGCGCGGGTTAGAACCTGTCGCATAACGCGATGAATAACGGGAAAGAAGCCCCCTATCCGCCCTCACTTCGGCGTACAAGTGCCAGATAAACCATGCCGCGCCCGCGCGCGTTATAATTTCGTCTTTCAGCGGCTTGCTTTTAGGCCATTCATTTACGCTGATATCCTGCGTATACGGAATAAAAGCGCGCTCCAGAAGGCGGTTGAAAAAATCGGCGTCGCTTATGCTTTTGCCACCGCTTATAAACCTTAAAAGCTGTGTCTCGTTACGCGCAATGGTGATGCAGTCGTTCCATGTTATACTGTCCTGCAGAATATTCATGGTTCCGGCGGTCATGCCGCTCGTGTTGCGCAATTCCCACGCGCGGTTGCGCATATTACCGTAACTTTCTTTATAAACGCTGTTAATCCCAGAAGAAAAAGCGGCGTCAAACGCGCCCGCGGATTCGGAAAAACGGCTCACTTCCGCGAGAGAAATGCCCCTTTCAATCTGTAATTCGCCAAAGCCAACGGCGGAAGAATGACGTCCGGATATTGCCAATTCTTTTTCTATCATTTCAAGCCGTTTTACGGGGTCTCCTTCCAAGCGTATACCAAGAATTATCGAAGGGATATTCCCGGCGGAAACCGCCGTTGACTGCTTGTATAAGCGCTGGGCGTCGCTGTACTTGCCTTCGATAATCGCAAGTCTGCCCGACCACGCCAAAAGTTTGCCCTTATAATCCGCGTCGGTGGACGCTTCTTTTTCCTTACCTGTAATTAGTTGCCTCGCGGAAGTAATTTCGCCTTGTCTGCCCCGCGCCTGCGCCCCGCCGGTAGCTTCCAGCGGAACAACCACCTGCTCAATTTCTTCGATGTTTTTTTCCGATTGATCCTTTTGACTGTTAAGCGAAATATCGCCTTTTAAAGAAACGCAAGCGTAAAAAAACAAAGAAAAAAATACCGTTGTTAAGAACAGAAAAATCAAACGCTTTTTCATAAATTCTCCATTAGAGTTGTTCGGAAACTTCAGTTTCTGAACAACTTCATATAAAAAACGCGGTTTTGTCGAACTTTCGGACTAAAGTCCGCGTTCGCAGGCTTATAGCCTGAAAAACCGCAAGACT
>JAITUY010000126.1 GCA_031286095.1 Treponema sp.
CGCAGTTTTAAGTATTTCCCCGCGTCGTTTTCTTCGTTAATAATATGATACTTTAAATTTGCGCGCGCCGCGCTTGCCCTGAATACTTCAAGATCAAGCGACAGTTTTTCCTTAAAATAATTTTTAATGTCGGCTATCACTTTTTGCTTTGCCGTTGCCGTAAAACACGAAACGGGAATATTATTGGGCATATCTTTTATTTCTTGCAAATTACGGATAAAATCGCCGATGTAAAGATAATCAACCCGGAAATCCTGCCCCCATGAGGAAAAACAATGCGCCTCGTCAATTACGAATCTGACGACATTTCTTTTTTGCAAAAGTATTTCGATTGAATTTGAGCGCAGGGATTCCGGCGATATGTACAAAATGCACGCCGAACCGTCCTCTACCCGTTCAAAGGCTTTGGCTCTTTCCAGCGGGTCGAGCGAACTGTTTATTGTCACCGCCTCGGTAATATGGTGTTGATTTTCAAGGTTATCGGTTTGATCTTTCATAAGCGACTGAAGCGGCGAAATAACCACCGTCAAGCCCTTTTCGTTTACACCCGCCATAAGCGCCGGCAGTTGAAACGTGATTGATTTGCCGCCACCGGTCGGAAATACCGCAAGTATGGATTTATTGTCTACTGCGGCTTTTACCGCCTGTTTTTGAAGCGGTACTCCGTTATAACTTCTGAATTCGTCAAAATGGAAAAACTTTTTTAACGCCTTTGTTTCGTCTAACGATTCATCGCAATACGCGCATGATGGGCATCTCCGGCTTCGTAAAAAATGCAGAATGTTTTCTACCCTCGGACAGGTTTTCAAAACCCAGGGCGGTGTCACAGAATCGTATTTTATAACGTTGATTTGACTGAGCGCAAAACCGAGTTCTACAGGATATTTTCCCGCAAGTTTCCCAACCGGCGCATTCTCACAGATTCTGCCTTTAAAAGTTTCGCTTATTAGCGTGGAAATATTTTGCAGCGATTTTTCGTAACCAATATAATGGAAAAAACCTTTGAACTCATCATGACCGCTCAATAAAGCGTAATAAATATTTTTAAGCGGTTCTTCCAAATTATTAAACTCCGCTACTTCGTCATGAAACAAATCTCTGGCTTTTTTTGCATCATTTAGCGGATTATTCCATTCATCGGCGACCAGTTTATCGTCTTTTACCAAATTGTGGTACGGTTTTTTAGGAAACAAAAGAGGCGATAAGTACAACGTGTCAATAATTTTTGCACCGCACTCTGTTATTTCTTTTTCAAGATATTTAAAATCGTGGTTAAGAATATTATGACCGCAAACATATTTATTTCCGCGCAAAAAACCGGAGAAATCCTGCCGTGAATTGGAATGAAATTCCTGCCCGTTTTCCTTGACTGCCCCAATATCCAAAACCTTTTCACCGTTTAAAGCAATCTCGGCGTCAATAAAAACGATTTCGTCCGTGTTCAGGTTTGGTCTCCTTTGCTGGTTTTATTAAAATACATTATTAACCTGTTAATCCCGCAAGCATCCTATTGGAACAATATACACTCCGCCGGCCTGTTGATAACCTAATTCCCCGGCTGAATAGCGCGGTTCTTGTTTTTCCGCACCATTTTGGCCCCTCAATAAGTACCGCTCCTGATGCTTCAAGCGCTGTATCCAGAACTTTATCCGCTATGCGTTTTAAGTATTTTTGTTTCATGGCCTATTTTAAATATAACTGTTACTTCCTAATTTGACAAGTTTTTACTTCCGTGTTTGGCGTATTTTTTTTCTAATTTGACGATATTTTTTATTGATTTTTGATAATTATGAAAAAACAGATTGTTCTATTTGCAACAAATACTCATAATAATATTCTGACAGATGATTAGATGCTCTTATTTGTTTTTTAATTTCTTTATCCATTCTTTTTTTGAATATATTAAAATTATTTATATTTAAATGTTGCTTAATTCCTGCTTTCGCCATATTATGAAGTATACTTCTACGTTCATTTGATTTAGCTGTGCTATAAAAAAATAAATCCATATAATCCTTTAATATACTGTTACTTGGAGTAATAAAACCTATAGGATAATTATTATAACTATATCTGCTAGGTATTTCTTTATTATTTAAATATGCCTTTAATATAAATCTTATCGCCTCTTCTTTACCAAATGAAGCTAAAAAATATTGAATTTCATATTTTTCCTCGTTTGATAATAATTTATCATTAATATCATTATCTATATCATTTATGATTCGCTTTTTCTGCTCAATATCTGCCACTTTACAGCAATATAATAAAACATCCCTACGATATTGATAATCAATATCTTTATCATTTTTCCTTATTGCAGATGTAACTATTTGAATTGTGAATTTCGGAAACAGAATATCAACAAAATTTAAATCGCATTCTCTCCAAAACATAGCAATATATTGAAACTCCGAATACTTATGATCAAAAGATGTAATTTTAAACAATAATTTTGTGGTATTTATAACAAATTCAATTATTCTATCAATAAATTCTTTTTTATTAGTTGATTTAAAGTAACTAATAAAATATTTTACCATTTGTTTTCTTGAGTAATAATTCGTTACATTGTGGATTATTTTTAACCCATAATCTATTATTTGACTCGGGACTATTGTTGGAAATGTTTCGGTTATCCAGTCAAGATTTAGATCGTTGCTTGAACTTTTTTGTTCAATTTTAACAGGATCAGGAACAACAATTAATTTTAGTATATGTTCATCTTGCATCCATGTTGGTCTAATAATATTTAATAAAGTCCTATAATAAAAAAAGAACGGGATTATCCAGTTAATATTGTTTTCAAAATATTCTATTGGTTTGTTAATAAATTTATCTTGCGCATCAATGTTTAAACTTTCGATAATTCTACCCGCTAATGATTTATTTTCTTTTATAGTTTCTATAATACCGATATTATCAATGTTGACATCATCTTCATTGCGTGTTTTTTTTATAAAAAAGTAATAAAAATAATGATAAAAATTTTCTTTTTTTAATAAATACTGTTGAAGTTCTTTTGTTATCTTATCTATTTCAATAATATCTCTTTTATAAAAATTTTCTAATATCTTTATAGCACATTCAGAAAAAATAGATATATTTTCATTTTTATCAGAATAAGAAAGAGTATTCAGTATAGACTTATGATACAAAGAAAATAATCTGCCAATTTTCTTTCTATCTTCGTTAATCATTTCTTGATTATGAATATAATCATTTATTAACTTTATCTCATTAATCATTCCATCTATATCCTGTATTAGTAAAAGATCACGGGTGTTAACCAATTCTATTTCCTTTTTTATTTCTTCAATCTTTTTTTCTCTTTCAGCTTTTTTTTCTATTTCATTTTTAAAAAGAGATTTATATTCGTCTATAATAAATATATTATTATGTAAGATGTGTTTGGGGTTATTATTAATATAATATACTGTATCTGCATAAATATTTTCAGACATTTTTTCATGAATTAGTTTTAAATATTGAATAGAATTATTAGAATCTGTAAAATTTATTAATCGGTGAAGAAATAATCCAGTATTCCATTTAGAAAATCCCCTGTCACTTATTTCATAAATAAGAAATTTGGCAAGGATAATAAATGGCACATTATCACTTTCTGAAAACAATCTATAATCAAAATCATATTCGTATTCATAAATTCCAAAATAATATTTCGAGAATTTATTAAAATCTTCTTCGTTAATTAAATGAATGTTTTTATATAATATTTCTTCAAAATATTTTATTGGATTATCATACGAATCTTTAACAAGACTATATACATTATTTTCAATTGTATAGTTTAACAAATCAAGAATTTCAGAAAGACTAATATCTATTTCTTTTATAAGCCCTATTAATTCATATATTCTGTCATCTGTTTTAATCATCGGTCTTTCATATTCATCTGTAAGCATTTCTGGAACAGTACTTGCCATACCACACCCGTCCATATATTTATTCTTAATAACATACTTAATTAATGGGAATAATAGAGGTTTGTTATCTTTATAGGAAATTCTAAATATATTATATTTGATTGTAAATTCATTTTCATCAAATATTTCAAAATATAAATTACAAGAATTACCGGAGATATCTTTATAAAAATTTTCCCAATCATTTTGTTCCCATCTTGCAGTCCATTTAAAATCCAGATACCAATTGAAAATAAATCTTTCAGACAATATATTGCTTAATTCCCGTGAAAGATCATTATACATGAAAAATACTATTAATTTTAGAGATAATTCCTTTAATACTTCCTGTTCTGCTTCTGTCCATAAGTCATCAATAAAAGGAATTAATAAACTTACCGCGTTACCGAATGACATAATATACTTTTTTGTCGGATGCTGGAGAAAATTAATTATTTCTTTTTTGATAAAATTTACTGCGTCTATTTTATATTTATACGGCAATAATAGTTGCATTCTTTGAACCATATTATCAATATTTTTAAGCGCTCCATACATTTGATTAAATCGCCCATAATAAATCCAAAAGTTTTTCTTTTTATATTCATAAAATATTGATTTAAAATACCCATATCTTTCTTTACTGTTAGTTAAGTCAAATTCGCTCAGTAAAATATAAATAATATTCTCTTTTTTCATCTTTTTAATAAAATAATTATATTTTTTAATTGATTTTGATTTTGACATATTAAGAAATATCATAAGGATATCAATATAAGGTATATAGATTTTACCTCTAAGAAAAAAACACTTAATATTAGTTTTTATTTTCTTTGCAACCAATGCATTGGCGACGAAATATTCAAAATAAAAATTAGAAATAAAACTAATATTATCTTTATCACGATAATCTATTATTGAAGAATTCAATATAAAAATAAAATATTCATTGTTCTTAAAATGATTTTTAATTTCAATCTCACTGAATACATATTTATTACTTATAAAAAGATTATAACAAAATTCAGACATACTTTTCAAAATATTTTCAATTGTATCTTCCGATGACATTCTTGATGAAATTTTACTTGAATAATCCCTTCTTTCTTTATCTTTGTTGAAATTATCTCGAACTAACAGACTATAAAGTTCGTTCACGTCTGTATCTTTGGGTATTTTCTTTTCTAAAACATAATTTCTATACATTGGTATTGGCAGTACATCTTCTAATGGTGTGTTTTTATAATTTATTATTAATTCATTTAATTCCATGTCATTTGGATCAATATATTTTTCAAGATATAATTGATGAGAATTAGAAAATATTTCAAAATCTGCAAAAGAAGAATTCCTACCGGAAATAATAAAGTTGATATGCTTGTTTCTTTGAAAAATATTATGTATTTCACTATTTAATTCATTTTTTGCTGTCTCATTTAATTCATCAAGACCATCTAAAAAAACAAGAAATGGATCGATATTATTTTTTATAATATCGTTTATCATTCCTTTAGAATAATATTTTAATTCACAGAATTGAATAAATGGTATAAATTTAAATTTATTATAGTTATTTCTATCAGAAAATTCATTTATAAGATAATTGAAAGTATTTTTCATTAAATAACTTTTTCCAAGATAACCTATTCCACAAATACTAATATTATTAAAAATATATTTACTGTCATTTGATAAGCACGATAATATAAATTCTAATAATGGATTGTCGCTTATTATTTTTTCACCGCGATTACTAAGTAAATTTTTATCCATAATGACAATCTTCTTTTTATAAGGTTTATCAATATTTATATTATTGATTTGTCTTATCTCTCCTCGTCTATAACACTCGCCAGCTTTAAAATAAGATAGTTTTAGTAAATCATATAATTCCACATCATTATGATATTCAAAATATTCATCAATTTTCTTTGATAATTCAACTATTCCGGAAATGTATATTTTTATTCCCTCATTAGTCGCTTTTTCTTCTATTTTAATTTTGTTAACTTCCGGTATTACTTGATTAGAAAAATATATTATTTGTAAATCACCATTCTCTTTACTTTTGATAACCTCCTCTTTTATTTTTTTCTTATAATTTTCTTCAGTTGAACAAGCAAGTTTTGCCTTTTTAATTGAATCTCTGCCATCATACCCCCCATCTTTTGTTCCCTGACCACCTTCAGGAGTTCTAAAGTCAAAATCAGGATAAATAAATTTCACAATTATTCGACAAACTTTTTCAAAATCTGACGATCCGGATACATTGTCACTAAAATATTCTAATGCTTTACGATACAAATTATCATCACTCATTTTTTATTATTCACCTCAACCTGCCCATTCATTAACAGTGGAAGCAGAAAATCACGAAGTTGAGCGAGATAATTACTTTCTTGCCGATTTTTGATAATTGCAGAAAAAAGTGGTGAAACAGTTTTATCAACTTTCATAATTATATTTGCTGGTGGAATGTAAATTTCACTGTGCTTCAAATGGTCTATTGTTATATGCCCCATTGTTGTTCTTCTATTGTTGGCAATTACTCTAAAATGATTTAAATAATGCATGAGTTGAAAATAGACGAATGATTTTGGATACCTATCGGAAGTAACTTTAAATATATGCTGATTTAGTCCACCAATACCCCCTGTCCATATTATAACTTCCAATGAAGCAGACCAAGAAAATAAAATATCTCCATCATTTACAATTACGTTTGTTGGAATACTCGTATCAACTAATTCTGTATCTTTAGTAAATCCCTCTCTCATTTCTTTGATCTTAATTACTTTGTAAAATTCTTTCCCTTGTGGTCTGAATTTCTGACAGGCCAATCCATTCGTAAATGTTGCAATGTCATATAAACTTTTCCTCTCCCACTCTTTGCCAGTATTTTGCACAAACCAATACTCATAAATCGTCTTTGCCAGATTTTCCAATTCTTTGTTTATTTTGTTATTGAGTTCAATTTTATCGTCAAGGGAAGAGAGGATGCAGGCAATGGCGGATTGGGTGGAGAGTGGAGGGAGTAAAATTTCATATTCGCTCAATAAGTCAAAAGTAATTTGCGGAAATGAGCAAATTCTATTTTCTGCTCTGTTCTGTAACTCCGAAAGCATAGCATCATTTGTAAGCCAATAATAAAAATACTTATTATCAACTTCATTATTAACTTTTCTCAATACCATCAATTTAGTTGATACAACAAAATCTTCTGTATCTTCAATATCTACATAAGCATATCTTCCATTTTTAGGGCGAATTTCACTAAATAAAATATCATCTTTTTTTATAGTTTTTTTTGCCTGTCCTTTAAGTTTCTCAATTGGTAAGTAGTTTATATTGACAATTTTTCCTTTATCAACATCAGAAGTGTTTAAAAATTTTAATCTTGGCTTGTCAAATTTATGTGTTATCGAAATACTTTCAACAATATCTCTAACTTTTACTTTTTTCATTTTTCACCGTCTTTTTGTAATCTTGCAATATGCTTATCAAAATCAGAAATTATTTTTTGTGTTTTATTAAAATCATCATATTCTTCAGTTGCTTTTTGCTCGGCTTTTGTTTTTGAAATTTTTCCCTTATCCCGTAAAATTTTAAATTTTCTGAAATGCAAAAATTCGTTTACGCTTTCGGATAATTGTTGCATTGTGAATGTATTTTCATTTTCAATTAAGTCTTCGATATAATCAAAATAGCCGGTTACAGCGCGTTCCAGACGGCGGATTTGGGTTTCCTGCAAATAGTTTTTTGCGACAAGTACGTCTGATTTTAGAATTCTGCCGTCAGGCGAATTCTTCCATGTTTTCAAACCCATATTTTGCTTGTTTTTGTCCGCATTTGTATAAATAATTTCGGCGGCGGTTTGCCCTGTTATTGCAAAATGGAATTTATTTTGTACCATTGCGTAAAAGTCTTTTGTAATGTGTGAGTTTTTATCATAATCAATACTGCACTCCGCGAAAATATCGGTAATTTGCTGCCAAATGCGGCGTTCGCTTGCGCGAATGGAGCGGATTCGTTCCAATAATTCACGGAAATAGTCTTTTCCAAAGGCGGTTTTGCCCTGTTTTAAGCGTTCATCGTCCAGCACAAAACCTTTGGTTATAAATTCTTTCAGTGTCTTTGTCGCCCAAATACGGAATTGGGTCGCTTTAGCCGAATTTACGCGGTAGCCTACAGAGATGATTGCATCGAGATTGTAGAATTCAATTTTACGGGTTATATCTCTAGCGCCTTCTTTTTGAACTATTTCCAAAATGGAAACAGTTGATTCTTTTTCCAATTCACCATCTTCATATATATTTGACAGATGTTTATTTATTGCAGGAATCTGGACATCAAACAAAAGAGCCATAGCCTTTTGCGTAAGCCAAACGGTTTCGTCTTTTACTACCACGTCAATTTTTACATTTTCCTGCGGTGTGCTGTATAGCAAAAAATTAAGTTCTTTTTCCATTTGCTTTCCCCGTCATTCTCAAATTCCCCAGGTTTTTAATAATCTCGTTTTCCAGTTTTTTCCCCTGTTTGAAATATTTGTTTAGATTATCGCTATAATCGGCGATTTTCTGCTTAAATTCTTTGGGTGTAATTTTTGAATATGCAATCTTTATATCAAAATACTGTCCTGCGGCAAACGAGTAATTTTTGGCTTTTATCTCATCATAGGAAAGAACGACCGCAAAATCTTTCATCTTTGCTTTGCTTAACGAGAGATTAAAAGCGGAAATGATTTTTTGTTCGTCATCGTTTGAAAGCAGGTTTTTTTGATTTTTCCCTTCCTTTACCTTCTGTCCAAGTTTTGAGGCGTCAACAAGTATAACATCGTCTTTATTCTGCTTGTCGATAAAAAGCACCGAAACATTTGTCCCTGTTGTTGCAAAAATATTTGAAGGCATAGAAACTATGCCCTTCAGCCATTTCTCATCGACAAGTCGCTTACGGATTTTCATCTCTATTCCGCTTTGGGCGGTGATAAATCCCGTCGGCACTACTACGGCGGCTTTGCCGTTTGCGTTTAACGAAGAAATGATATGCTGTAAAAACAAAAGATAAATAGCCATTTTGTCTTTGTCTTTATTGGGGGTTTTGGGAACTCCGGCAAAGAAGCGTTTATTAAGCCTCTTTATTTCCGCGTTTTCATCTTCTACAACGGACTGTTTGCTTGCGTCAATGCTGTCTCTCCATTCGGAAAAATCAAGTTTGAACGGGGGATTGCTGACAATATAATTAAAACTCATTCCTTTTTTCATGTGGTAAGGTTCGGTCAAAGTATTACCCTGAATAATGTTCGGCAGGGAATGCGCAAGGTTATTCAGTATCAAATTCATGCGAAGAAGCGCGCTTGACTTTTGGCTGATGTCCTGCGAATAAATAGTACAGCGGTCTTCGCCTATCTCATGCGCAAGGCTCATCAAAAGCGACCCCGTGCCGGCTGATGGGTCATAACATAGAGCGTTGGACACTTTTCCTTTTACCAATATAGCGGAGATAATTCTGGCTACAGCCTGAGGAGTATAATATTCGGCGTATTTACCGCCGCCGTCCTTGTTGTAATCCATTATAAGGTATTCAAAAATTGTCGCAAAAAAATCATATTTCTCGTGAAATATCTCTCCAAAATTACATTCAAAAAGTTTATTTATAATCGAACGGCAGAATCCGTCCCGCTTTGCTTCCTCGGTAACGTAATTACTGATACCTGAAAAAAGCCTGATTTTTTCGCCGCCAGATGTTCCCACGGAAAAAATGTCCGCGTTAAAACTGGCAATGTCCCTCATGGTATCGTCAAAATATTGCGCAAATTGTTCTTTGTATTGATCATTATGGAGATTAGATAAATAATGCTCTTTTTTTAGTCTAGCAACTCCGCCGGAAAGTTGAAGCAGTAAAAGATCGTAATCGTTTTTAGATAATTTTTTCAAAGTATCTTCAAAATTTTTTACTTTGGAAAATTTTGGCTCCAATTTGCGAATTTCATAGAAAAACTTATCGTTCATAAATTTGTAAAGGAATACTTCGGTTATTATTTTATATTCATTACCGTCGTTGCCTAAACCATGGTTCGCGCAAATGGATTTTAAGTCGTCTACAAGCTGTTTTGTTTTTTCGGTAATTATCGCATTCATTATGCCGCTCCGCTCCTGTATTCATTCATGTATTCCGCTACAATCAGGCCGTCAATCTGTACGGCGGTGTCAGCGTCTAAAACAAGTTTTTCATTTTTAAATTGGGTTATAATCGACGGTTGAATATTTTTTGCAAAAAACGCCTCATTATCAAGCAAATTGTGGTTTAAAAGCAGTTGGGAATCGGTAATATCCTTTATGCCCAATAAAGCCTGATTGATTGACATTTCCCTGTTGTTCCATTCCGGAATTTTCTTTTCAATGAGCCTTTTATGAATCCTTGCAAACTTTACATCATGTTTGTATTTAGCTTTTAAAAGATTATCCCTGCGGTTTTGTTCTGTTATTTGATCATAAATACTTTTTAGCAGAATAATATTCGCGTCTAAATCTTCCGTTGTCATTTCAGATAACTTTTTCTTTTTGAAAATACGCTCCAATTCCTTATACAGCGAGATATAAACTGCGTCCTCATGATCAAAATTATCCTGCATTGCTTCCCGCGTCTTTTGAACCTGCTGTTTGAAATCGTCAACAATGCCAAGCTGTAGTTCCTTTTCGCTGACCTTGACAAATTTGAAGATTATTTCCTCCAGCGCTAAATTGATAAGATTGGTATTATCAGTATCATTCTCCAGCGCTTCTTTTTGATTGATAAGGGCAATTCTGTTTGTTAATTCGCCAAGCAATTCTTTCAATTTTACAAAATTAAGTTTATCAGCAAGATCGCTGTGGTCATAAAGCCTGATGAGGTTTCCAAGAACTTTGGCGTTTTCCAGCGCTCGTTGTAATTCAAGCAGTTCCGCTTTGTCATTTACGGCGTTGATCTGTTCGCTGAAATTTTCGGCGTTTTGTGTGTCATAAAGAAACAGTTTTTCTTTTATTTCGGCAATTTCTTTTTCGATTTCTTCGGCGGATTTAAACAGGCTTGAGTATTGTTCCCATTCATCGCCGATTTCTTCCTGAAGTTCCCTGAAATAAGCGGCGTTTGTTTTATCAAACTCCCTGCGAATATCGGCAAAATCCACAACATAACCATAACGGAACTGTTTATACGGTCTATTTACTCTGGTAAGCGTCTGCAAAAGGTTATGGTCTTTTACAACACGGTTCAGGTACAGTTTTTTTAACCTTTTTGCGTCAAATCCTGTTAGAAGCATATTAAAAACAATAAGAAGATCAATTTTGCCCAGTTTAAAATTATCGCGGTTGTTTTTGCGGGTATCTTTGTCGTCCACATCGTGAAGAATCAACGCCGACGGTATTTCCGGATATTTTTTATTTACTATCTCAAATAATTTTTTTGCCTGATCGCTTGTGTCGCAAACCACCATTGCGCCGATGCTGTCATCTTCAAGACGGTTTTTACTTTTTTTAATATCGTTTATGATATAATCGGCAAGAGGGTTAACATAGTTTTCATGCGCATAGACGAGCCGTTTATTGGCGCTTCCGTGTAATAGTTCTATTTCATCAAGAATTTCTTTTAACTGCGTTTTGTAAGTTGTTTCGATACCTTCCCGAATCAACTTGAGCGTATACCCGTCCTTAATCGAAAGATCGTAATAATATTTATGTATATAATCGCCGAATATGTCCTTGCTGTTATATTCAATTGATTTTCCACCTTCGACAGGTTTTAATTTCTTGTTGAGCAGAGGCGTGCCTGTTAGCCCGATATAGATTGCGTTCTTGTCGCTTGAAAATAAATTCGCAAGAAAACTGCCATGCGGATTATAACTTCGATGAACTTCATCAAGAAAGTAAATTCGCTGTGTGTTAATATCATAATCGCTTTGAGCGACTACTCGCGAATCTTCAGAAAATTTTTGAATATTTACGACGGTTATTTCGTTTTTACCATCAGGGTTTTTGATAGCGCCAACTGCTTTTATGTTATTCTTAAAATCTTCTTTTCTGTTGACTGTTATAACATGAAGTCCCCGGCTTGAAAATTCATCTCTCGCCTGGGTCATTAAATCAATCCTGTCAACAATAAAATAGAACTTTGGAACCGTTTTCTTTTTCTGAAAGCAAGCGATTAGGTATGCCACATTAAAAAACGCAAGCGCAGTTTTGCCGCTGCCTTGAGTATGCCAGATAATGCCTTTTTTTACGCCATTATTTATTGCATTTTCAATTGCCTTTGTGGCAAAAAGCTGCGGATAACGCATAATATGTTTTGACAAGCCTTCTGCGGCGTCAACATAAACAAGCCCGTATTTTAAGATGAATTTAAGCCTTTCCATACTCAATAACGAGCTGATAATCTGGTTTGTTGGTTTTTGGACTTCCTTATTCAAAAGATATTCAGGAGAATTCTTAATAGCCGCAAGATTATTATCCAATAATATAAAGTCTTCCGTATCATTGTCCACAGGTTTAATTCTGTTAAATATTTCTTTATCTTCTTCGCGGAAACAATTAAAAACAGCGTCTGTCGCGGAAACAGCGGCGTAGAACGCCCCTTGAACCGGAACTACAGATTCATCGTCATATTCCATATTGTTGGAAAAAATCATAAATTGGGTCGCGTTGAGAAAGCGTTTAAATTTCTTGTTTTGAAACCGAATATTAATTCTGTTGCGTTCCGCTAAAATACCGTCTTTGTTATTTGGTTTTTTTACTTCAATAAAAACCAATGGCATTCCGTTAACAAGGATGGTAATGTCAGGACGAAATTCATCATCGCCGTTTTTGCACGGCAATTCGGTGCAGACATGGAAGCTGTTGTTTTCAAAGTTTGTAAAATCAATAAGTTTTATCCCGGAATCTGTAATAATTCTGTTGTAAAACGCCCGCCCCAAATCGTCATAATCAAACAGGTCTTTAAGTTCGTTTATTAGTTTTTGGGCATCTATGCTTTTATGGCTGCAGTATATTCCAGATATAGGAGACTGTTCAGCGGCTATACTATCAAGATCGTCATTAGATTCAATATAATCCAAACTATTCTTATCTGCCGATTTTAAGGTTTCCTGTGATCGATTTATTCTTTTGATACTATTTACAAAAATTTCAGTAAATATATTGGCGTCTTCGTCCCAATTAGCATTCTTCAAAGACACATATTCATAACCAAGCCGCGTCAAATAAAGAATAGCGGGAATTTTTACCCTTGTATTTTCATTGAATGCCACTAGTTTCTCCGTTACAAGGCGTTTCTATCTACCACTGATAATACTTTAATTCTCTAATTTAATACTATAAAATGAGGATTTATTCAAGCCCTCCAACCCCCTCCACCCGCGCCCTGCACTCAAGCGGAAGCGCAATCGTCTTCAGCCGCGATTTTTCGCCCGCAAGAAAACGCAGATCGCGCTTGGGACAGTCAAGCGTCTTTGACAAAAAGTTGAGCAGTTCGGCGTTGGCTTTGCCGTCTTCGGGGGCGGCGGCAAGGCGTATACGCAGACGGCCGTCTTTAACGCCTGCGAACTCGGTTTTTGACGCGCCGGGGACGGCTTTTATTTCCAGCCGAATGGCGTTGCCGTCTATGCGAAAAAAATTATCCATTGGGCGCGAATTCGCGCAGGGTGCAGGCGATTGTGGCGCGGGCGTTTGCGATAAAAGCGTCCCGGGGCTGGTAGGCGAAAAGTTTCTCGCTTCCGTATTTCTGAAAAAACATATCGATCATCGCTTCCTGATTAAGATTTTTTTCTTTCATGTCCAGAATAAAATCACGACAGACATTGGCAACTTCCCGCGCTTTGTCAAAAAAATTGGTTACGGTTTTTTCGGGAACAATCCCGGTATGCGGTAAAGATAAATATTTATAAGGTATCTTGCGGCATTTTTCTATAGAAATGATCGTGTCATTAAAACTTGTCAGATAACAGGGATACAAAGGACCGCCGGGCAATAAAAATCCCAATGTTTCACTCACAACAAGTATTTCAAGTTCAGGAATGAAAAAGCTAATCGAGTCTCTGGTGTGTCCGGGCGTTTCCAGTATTTCAACAGAAAGTCCGCCAAGCGGGATACTGCCGCCTTCCTTAACAATAACATCCGCATGAAAAGCGTCGTCACTGTACGCGGTTTCAAATTCGGCATTGCAGTCTTTTGCCGCCGCGATTGATAATTCGCGGATAACCCTGCGCGGAGTGTCTTTTAACAGTACCGCCGCGCCCGTCTGTGTTGTTACAAGACGCAGCGACGGCCATTCTTTCCTTAAAAAAGGCAGCGCGCCGATATGGTCATAATGGGTGTGCGTAATAAAAAGATAGTCCAACGGCCTGCCCTTTAAGGCGTTCCTGACATTCCGTATAGTGCCGTCAGCGCAATGGGCCATGCCGCAGTCAAACAATGCGGTATAGTCCTCCCCAATAAGCAAATTGCCTTCGCTTGTCCGGTGCGCTATGCAGTTAACATACCTTTCCATAGGATAATGCCGGCGGTGAGACTTGAACTCACACAAGGTTGCCCTTGGCAGATTTTGAGTCTGCTGCGTCTGCCATTCCGCCACGCCGGCTTTTCTTTAAGGGACATCTGAAAACCCAACCGGGGTTTTTAGAGGTTACCTTAATATACCGCAAAGTCTGATGTTATTCAAGGGGCCGCATTGTCTTGTGTCAACGTGTTGCCCTGGCAGCATTGAGCCGCCCGGAACAGCGCGATAAAATCTTTCGGGCTGATGTCCGCCGCGCCAAGAGCTGTTTTATAATCCATAGGCATCCCCAGGTCAAAAAAATCAAAACCATTTTCCCGCAGCCAGCGGGTAGTAAGAATAAGCTGAACCGTGCCGGCGTTGTTTTCATCGTAGTACCCTGAGTATGAAGTATAGACCCTTCCAACCTTTACCCCGAATTCTCCGGCAGCCAATTTGCCGTTTCTGTAAAGGGCAAACGACATCGGGTATACCCCCTGAAGCCTTCTTTGCCTGATGTTCCTGATGGCGGCAATCAAAGGCCTGGTCAACCAGTCCTCGCCGTGAATTTCCTGACAGCGGTTTACGATAAAATCAAAGTCCGCGTCCGGGCGAAGTTCATAATGGTCTAAATATCGTCTAACGGATTTTTTTATATGCAGCCTGTCAAAGAACAGCGCGGAACGTGTTAGATGCAATTTGGGAAGCAGGATATACTGTTCATCCGGATCAGGAGCCGTTGATTTCGGATCTGCCGCCGGGGCTTCATCCGTGGCATTGTCAACTTTTGTTGACATCACCAAAAAGCCGGCGGCCATTAAACGGGCGATAAAATCCGGCCTAAAATCCAGTGATACGCAGAATTCTTCGCTATAACCGGTTTCCAGCATGGCATCGATAATCCGGCGGGGATTTTGATAAGGCAGCATTATTAAATAACCGGTTTCCGTATAATGCAGTAACATGATTTTCTTCCTACATCTCTGTCAGATATTTCCAGTAACGCGCAGGCATGAATCGTTTTTGCAGACCCGGATTATTTCTGCTTTCATTGTTGATGGTCTTGTGGTAATGCTTCCACAGATTCTCCCATTCGCCGCCTTGCCCTTTTCCAAAAGAGAACGGGTTTTCGGTATTGGCTAAAAACACAAGCGTTCCGTCCAAAGCGTCCGGTTCTCCCGTTTTACAGCATAGACTAACGCGGCGCTTGTTATCAATTATTGACCAGGGCGTCCCGCCAAAGCGTTCCATGAAATGCGGCCCCAAAGCCGGCAGCACAAAATGATCCGGCTCGCATTGGGCGGTATATACGCCTTTTTCATCAGGGCAAAAACGAAGAAGCCCCGTTAACCTGTTGGTTTCATGCCAGACTTTGTATGCCGCCTCCCGCACTGTCTGCACATCGGGATCGCCGCGATCAGTTGCCGCAAAATTCGCCGCTTTCCGCTGCGCGGCTTCAAGTTTTCCGCGTTGATCCGGCCCGATGCCGGTTACCGCATTCCTGGCCGCAAGGATTTTCTTTCCAAACCGGATTATCTGCCCTGTTACAGGAAGCTCGCTCATCCACGCATAGACAACCGCGCCAAAGGCATCCGCCGAAAGCTCGTAAAGCTCATGTATGTCAGGCGGCAGGACAGAAAAGTCAATTCCTGTATCCGTATGCATCCCGGCGGCAATCGCAATATCTTCTTCTGCAATATTGTAAAAATTATTATCAAACCCGCCAAAGAGTTCGCCTTGATTGTCATTGCAGTCATTATAACAGCCAAAATTGACCGGCGATGTGTCCCCGATTGTTTCGAATAATTGAACAAGCCCCAAACGCATAGTAACACTATACATTAGTTAAGATAATAATACAAGCAGTAACTCTCAACTCTCAATAACCCCTAGTCCCCATCCCCCATTCCCCAGTATAATAGATAGATTATGGTTGATAATCCGCTGATTGTACAAAGCGATAAGACTCTTCTGCTTGATGTTCATGCGGAAAAGGCGGAACAGGCCAGAGCCGCGATTATTCCCTTTGCGGAACTGGAAAAATCGCCCGAACATATCCATACTTACCGTATAACGCCGCTGTCCCTGTGGAACGCCGCAAGCGCCGGATTCAGACCCGGCGACATTGCGAAGGTCCTCGCCGAATACAGCCGCTATTCCGTGCCATCCGGCATTGTTGAAAGTTTTTCCGATACCATGTCACGTTACGGGAAGATCAGGATGATCGCCGCGCCGGAATCTGCCGCAGCAGCCGATAAAGATACGCTGTTTCTGGAAATCGCCGACAGGGCGGTATTGGCGGAGGTAGAAGCGATAAAACCGCTTGAAAAATATTTAACAAAAATTGATAAAGGCTTTTTGATTAGGCTGATTGACAGGGGGACGGTAAAACAGGCGCTTATCAGGCAGGGGTGGCCGGTGCAGGATGAAGCGCCGCTGGTTTCGGGCGATAATCTGGAAATCACACTGCGGGACAAATGCCTGTCCGGAAAACCATTCGCCCCCAGGAATTACCAGATTGAGGCGGCTATGTCGGTGCTTGGGGACGGAAGGCCCGGAACAGGCTACGGCGTTGTGGCCCTGCCCTGCGGTTCGGGCAAGACCATTGTCGGCATGATTATAATGTCATTGTTAAAAACCAACACGCTGATTCTGACTACAAATGTCGCCGCCGTGCATCAGTGGATCGACGAGTTAATTGACAAGACAGAAATAAGCCGCGATCAGCTCGCCGAATATTCAGGGGATTCAAAATCCGTGGCTCCCGTCACCATAGCCACATATCAGATCATCACATGGCGGCCCGGACGCGATTCCGACTTCCCTCATTTCAGGATCTTCAGGGAACGGCATTGGGGTCTTATAATTTATGACGAGGTGCATCTGCTTCCCGCGCCTGTGTTTCGCGTAACAGCGGAATTGCAGGCCGTTAGGCGTTTGGGGCTGACAGCGACTTTGATCCGCGAAGACAGCGCGGAGGACGCGGTATTCAGCCTGGTAGGGCCAAAGCGTTACGATGTTCCCTGGAAAGAACTTGAAGGCAAGGGCTGGATTGCCGAGGCTGTCTGTACTGAAATCAGAATCGATCTTCCGGAGAAACTGAAAATACCATACGCCGTAGCTTCAAAGCGCGAGAAATACCGCATTGCAAGCGAGAATCCGCTTAAAGAAGAAATTGTAAGCCAGCTAATCGAAAATCACGGCGACGATCAGATACTCGTTATCGGTCAATACCTTTCCCAGCTTGATTCGCTTGCGAAACTGATTAAAGCTCCCTTAATCACCGGAAAAACACCTAACGCGGAAAGGGAAAGGATTTACGGTGATTTTAAGCGGGGAGAAATCAGGATCATCGTGGTTTCAAAAGTCGCCAATTTTGCCATTGATTTGCCGGACGCTTCAATGGCGGTTCAGGTTTCAGGTTCCTTTGGCTCGCGGCAGGAAGAGGCCCAGCGTCTGGGGCGCATCCTGCGGCCAAAAGGCAAAAACGCAAAACACCGCAACGCGCTGTTTTTCACCCTTGTTTCCCGTTACACGGTAGAAGAAGATTTCGCGGCTAACCGGCATAAATTCCTCGCCGAGCAGGGGTACAAATATTCCATTCAGCACTGGGATACAATAAAATGAAAAAAAGTATTTTCCGTTCAGTTGAATTCTGGAAGGCGTCCATAATGCCCCTGCCTGACAATGCCTTTTTTGAATTGCTGCGGACCGTTTTTGGAAAAATAAAAACTCCCTTTAACAAACAAAATTTAGTGGGCGATCTTGAAAGATTCCTTTTAAACAGCGATATTCAAAAAAATATTGCTTCTTATATTGACGAAAATGACGCCCGTATTATTACTGCTGTCGCTGTCCTGAATGAACCCACCGCCGCCGAACTGGACGCCTTCTTTGACGGAGAGCTGGACCATACGGAATTGTATGACCTGATTATCAATCTGGAAGAAAGATTTATTCTATTCCGTTTCATGGATGAAGGCCGAAACGAAAGCCGGCTTGCGCTCAATCCGGTGCTGGAGCCGGTATTGGAGCCGTATACATCCTGCTTTTCTTCATTGCTTGCTTCGTTCCATGATAAAACACTTAACAAAACAGACAAACAAAATTTGCCTTTTTTTGACGACCGTATTCTGGCGGCGCTGCTTTCTTTTGTTTCACAAAATGAAGCGTTTTTTATCAGGGGGGGGAAGATACGCCAAAAAATCCTGAATATGGCGGGGGCTTTATTTCCCGCCCTGCAATTGGAACCTGTTATGGGCGGATTGCAGGTTTTGGGGCTGTTCTCCGCCGGCGATGATACGCTGCTTCCCGATTTTACCCGTTTTGCCGCTTTTGGCAAACTTGACAGACTGGAAAGAATGGAATACTGCGCGGCGGGCATTTTGTGTTATTACGATTCTCCGGTGAATGAACTATCGCCGTGGCTGTTTCGCTTAAAGCTCCGCAAGTTTGCCGCGTTCATTCATAATTTTTATGCTTCGCTTGATTCTGAACAACAGTACCCTCTTGTAACGCTGCGAAGGCTTGTTTTTATCCTGACAGGGAATAACGATGAAATTAACTGCGATATGCTTGTCAAGGCAATGGAGCAAACAGGACTCCTGATTTCCGGTTCAAACAAATACTGGCAAAAATCTCCGCCTCTTCCGGAAGGGCCGGCAAAAAAAAACGCGCCGATAGCGATGGATTCTCCTTTTACGTTTTTGATGTACCCTGAAATTGCGTATAACGACGCGGTAGAAATCGCCTCTTTTTCGCGTGTCATAGAAACCGGATTGAACGTCCGCTTTGAAATAAACAAAGATACCGCAGTCTCGGCGTTTAACAGGGGGGAGGCCGCCGCGGATGCCATAGAGCTTTTACAGCGGCTGTCAGGAAACAGGATCGATGAAAATACGGCATTTACCCTGCTTGATTGGGAGAAACGCCACAAAGAAGTAAGTTTATACAAAGGGCTGGTATTGAGCCTTTCGCCCGAACACCGCTATCTTGCCGAAACAAAACCGCTGTCAAAATATATTAGTGCGCAACTGGCTCCGGGAATATACCTGATTCCGGAAAATATGGAAGAAAAGATCTATGCCGCGCTGAAAACAGCCGGTATCGCCATTTTTGCCAGACCGGACAGAGGAGCAAGCCGCGACGAAGACGGCAATACATTATCCGGCGCGGCGGATTCCCGCATTTATTTTCCGCGTTTGAATTCCGGCCCGCCTCATACTGAAAGAATCCGGCAATTCAGACCCGAAAAAAAAGACGATGGAAATAATACTTTAACATCCGCATCGGCGGCGTCCGCAACAGCGGCGTCCGCCTTAATTGAAGGGTTTCATTCCATAATAAACAGGATGCGTCTTGGGGCCGAAGAGCGGGACGAACTGGCGGCCCGTATTAACCGCCGGCTGGTGTTATGCGAAGCGCAGTTAAAAGACGCGGTTGTCCGTTATGAGAAACTGGAGGCGCGCGGTTTGGATTATGCGGGTAAAACCATGATTGCGAAACAGGCGATAGCCAGGCAGTCGCCGGTAGAAGCAAGCTGGCCGGGACGGCAAAAACAGGAAAGCGTTATCGGCATTCCGAAAGCGCTGGAAAAAACAGACGGCGAAAGCGTTTTGGTCATTGAGCCGTTAGGTGATACCTCCCGCCTCCATGAGGATGCAATTCATTTGCCGCTGGGAAAGATCAGCCTTTTGCGGCGGATCAAAAAATCTATTTTTGAAAATAATATTTAGGAGGAATTATGCCTTTACTGCCATTTTCCAATTTTCAAATCGAGGAACATCAGCCTTCCGAAATGAAACAGGCGAAACTCGCGGTTCTTATCGACGCGGACAATACCCAGCCCGGCATCATTGAAGGCCTGCTGGACGAAGTTTCAAAATACGGCATTGCCAGCGTTAAGCGAATTTACGGCGACTGGACGAGCACTAACCTGCGTTCATGGAAGGACAGGCTGCTTGAATACGCCATACAGCCAATACAGCAATTCGCGTACACTGCCGGGAAAAACGCCACGGACTCCGCCATGATAATCGACGCAATGGATCTTCTTTACACGGAAAAACTTGACGGTTTCTGCATTGTTTCAAGCGATTCCGACTTTACGCGCCTTGCCGCGCGGCTGCGGGAAAGCGGACGTATCGTTTACGGCTTCGGCGAAAAGAAAACGCCGCGCGCTTTTGTTTCGGTTTGTGATAAATTTATTTACACGGAGATTCTTAGGGAAAACCAGGAAGAATCCGAAGACGAAGATTCCAGGCTGGCGGTGAAACCAAAGAAGGATTTTAAGGTTGACCGGAAACTGCTTAAACTGCTGATGGAAACAGTGGACGACCTTGCCGAGGAATCCGGCTGGGCGTACCTGGGCGCTGTGGGCCACAAGATCAACAACCGCATGGCGGACTTTGACCCTCGTAACTACGGCTTTAAAAAACTCGGCGACATGTTCCGCGACATTCCCCAGTTTGAAACCGAAGAACGCCCCCAGGCCAACGGCATGGGCAGGCAGGTGTACATTAGATGGAAGAGGAAGCGGTAAGCTGCAAAAGCGGGCGGCGGCGATATTAACACCGTAAAGGAGGAATAAAATGAAGAAAGGTATTTTTTTTGCTGCAATGCTGATGTGTGTATTGACATTGGGGGGTTCGCAATCCGCCATATCAGGCATATATCGTTATAGCGAGAAAGCGTATATTACTTTTATTGGTAATGTTTTTACAGGATTCTGGGACGCTGGGTCTACCATGTCGGGGACATTCTCTGTATCCGGCAGCAGATTAACCTTAACCATAACAGGCGGCACAAAAGCGGGAAATTCATGGGTATGGACGATAATCGACGCAAATACCATCAGAGATCAGGACGGCGATCGCTGGTATAGGGAAAGCGAAGCATCGGCGGCGGACCGCGCGGCAACTGACAAACTGGTAATTTGGTCCTTCACAGATGAATTAGGAATAATAATCAAGGGCGTTCCCTATTCCCGAAATTTCGACGCTTACTTTACAGAGACTCATCCCGGAGTAGAGATTGAGTATTCTCAAACGCCGGCGGATCTGTTCCAGGCCAAATTAGACCCGGTTCTGGCCAGCGGTCAGGGAGTTCCGGACATTATTTCTTTGGAGCGCTCGTTTGTCCGCAAATACGTTGAATCCGGACTTCTATTGGATATTACCGATATTTACGAAGCCAACAAGAGCAGGCTGTTTACCTATCCGGCGGAAGTTGGAACCTATAACGGCAGAGTGTACGCCATGTCATGGCAGGCCTGCCCAGGCGCTATGTTCTACCGCCGTAGTCTTGCGAAAAAATATCTGGGAACAGATGATCCCCAGGTCGTGCAGACATATTTTAAAAGTTTTAACAGACTCCTTGATACCGCAGAATTACTCAAGGATAAATCAAAAGGCGCCTGCGTGGTCGTTTCTTCTTTGAGAGACCTGGCAAACGCATTCCTGTCTGCCAGAAGAGATCCCTGGGTAGTTAACGGCCGGCTGGTAATTGATCCGGCCATGGAGCAGTATCTGGACATCGGTAAAGTCCTGCACGATAACCGTTGGGAAGGCCGTTTTCGTCAGTGGTCAGAAGGCTGGTTTGCCGGTATGAGGGGCGAGCTGCGAGACGAATCCGGAAAACCGGTAGAAGTATTCTCCTACTTCCTTCCCACCTGGGGGCTTCACTATGTACTCAAGACCAATGCTCCCAACACTTCGGGCGACTGGGCCATGATTCAGGGGCCATCCGCCTATTGCTGGGGCGGCACATGGATTGGCGCGTATAAAGGCGCAAGGAATGCAGCCGCGGTTAAGGAATTTATACGCTACGCAACCACCGATGAAGCTTTCCTTGAAGCATGGGCAAAAGAAACCGGCGATGTTGTGAGCAATACCAAAGTCGTCAACAAAATTAAAGACTCTTATAGAGAGCCTTACCTTGGCGGCCAGAATCACTATGCTGAATTTGCCGAAATTACAAAAAAAGTGAACGGCAAACTTATTCAGGCAGGCGATGAAGTTATTGAGGCAATATTTGATGAAAATGCATCTGCTTACTGGAACGGAGAAAAAACCAAGCAACAGGCTCTGTTGGATTTCAAGGCGCAGACGGAAACTTATGTTTTGCCGTCGTTAAAGAAAACTTTGCCGTAAAACCGCAAAAGCGCTCCGCCAAGGAGCGCAGATGAGCAAATGCGGCATGTTCCGGCGCAGGAATATTCCACAGATTAGAAAAAAAGTAGAACGCAGACACTGTTGGCGAATAATTCCATATGCCAAGAAAAAATTAAAAAATTTTCATCGATCCATATATCTGTCCCTCTCTGTCGATTACTGTTTTTTGGATAAAATATTTTTATAAATTATCGAAATAACGCAATCTTTTTTTTGATGATCCGGACCCAAAAAGGTGTATAATATGTAGTATGTTATGCTTTTTTGTTTTTTATATTCAGGAGGTATATCATGAATAAGACATTTGAACGGGTTTCCCGCTTTATCGCTCTAATCCTGCTTGTTACCGTTACCTTTGTAAGTTGTCCCATTGCTCCGGTAAACCCGCAGGAAGAACCCCT
>JAITUY010000167.1 GCA_031286095.1 Treponema sp.
TATCAGGTTTCACCCCGTACAACCGCTTAAAAAGAGCTTCTTTGGCATTCTTTGCCTTTTTTCCCCTTCCCATTTAAGTAGTTTAATGTTTTCTTTGGTTATTAAACAAGTCTAATATATGATCCAAGAGAGAGTCAAATAGCTTACATTTCACTCCTGTTGAAAAAGGTTGATACTCACAATTCCTGCACTTATTGTCTTCGCAGTCAATATTATAAATTTTGTTGTCTTTTACTATTTTCCTCATAAAATCTCCTTAAAATAATTTGCGTTGTTACTTGATTCAATCTTCCGCCTCTCATATGAAGTCCACCAGCGCGTACCAGATGTACGAAAATTCTTTTTATTTCTAACAAAACATGCACTATGATCGCCTTCTTTAAGACACGCTTTATATTTGCCATTTGATAATTGTCCTTTTGTTAACATAAACACTAAACAAAAAACAGTACCAAGCAATGGCAAAAAGGGGGAAATAGTCGCTTTAAAACTATTACAGATATATTGAAATAAATTCCTAAAAATATTACAGTTGTTATATAAAAATAACCATGTTAATATTACCACCCATGCCAGTATTTGATTAATTTTTGACACTGAATAATAATTTTTTTCTTTAGTGTAATAAATTGTTTTATACAGTGGTTCAGTTATTTCGTCTTCTAAATAATCAATATATTTTTCCCCATTTTCCTGCCATCGTTTACTGCCTTTTATAACCAAAAGCCATTCAACATAAAAAATTATACCTAAAAATATTATATAAAAATCAAGATACATTATTTTCTCTGTGTCATAAAATTTTTCTGTTACAACTTTAATATATCCGGTAAAAATAAGGGCTATAACCCCAAAAAAAACATGGAACACTGCCAGAATTTATCAATCTCAAAATTACGAGTTTCCCACGCTTTTTTAAACGCATTATTATGTATATCATAATTCTTTAGTTTTTTTAATTCAAAAAGAATTTTGTAATCTTTATCGGTTATCGTTGGGTATTTATCTTTCTTTTTCATAAAATTCCGTATTTTTACAATCACCTCTTTCACGGCGCAGATTCCCCCTGTAGCCTTGCTTCAATAATTTGAGGTTTATGATAAATTTCGCGGTACTGGTCTATACCATAAACATTATTATCTACGCTAACATTTAGATATTTATCTCCATTAGATGAGGCTTTATAGTAACCATCAGGAGTAATAACGACCCACTCACCATCAGTAAAACTGACAAATTGGGCAATCTCTTTTCCGATGATGATATTCCAAAAACAAATCATTCTATCAGTAGAACCTGAAATTACCTGCCTACCATCAGGGCTGAACGCTACCGAACTAACCATATCAGAATGACCTAACTGTGGAAAAATATTCCTTTTCTCCAAATCACCTGTATCAATTTTCATATAACCTGACGTATTAAGAACACGAGAAGGAATACCGTTAACTGCGACAATTACAATGGTTAAAACAGGCGTTAAATCCTCAGCTTTTATATTAGAAAAACTTACTATTCCTTCTACTATGTTAGGAAGCTGTATTTTTGTATCGCCCGCGGAAAGTTTTATTGCTTCCGTATTCAAGATAACGCTATTCTTTCCAAGAGATTTATTTTTTTCATTAATTAATGAAATTTCAACTTTGAAACTGAAAGAGCGTTTTCCCCCAAATACAACTGTTCCAGAAGTTTTCGGGCTTACATCTATAAACGGCCAGCCGGAAAATCCCCATGCGTCGCGCCTTCCTGTTCTTTCTAGCCCTTCCAGCAGAGCGTTAAGAGCGCTAAAACCAGCTTCTGATGCGTTGAGCTTTATCCGCATACCTAAAGTTGCGGTACGTTTTGCAAAGTCTGTCTCTCCTATTTGTATTAAATTTGGATCAAAAATTATCTCAAATGGCGGATGATTATTAAAAAAGCGCGCTGTTTCTTTAAATGCTTGAATCCATTGATCCCGCGATTGTATATCATTTACTATTCTCTGACTGATTGTTCCGCCGCTTATGCTTGAAGAAAGCGTATTCAGGCGCGACAAGGCTTCAAACTGCGAAGGGTCAAATGTAATCGCCTGCGCAAAGTTGAATAAAGCGTTTACTTCCGATCCTCCAGCTTGAGCTGTAATACCCCTTGCAAGTCCAGCCTCTGCCAGTACCATCGACGTATTTCCCGCAAGCAGAGCCTGCTTCCCGGCTGTCGTCAGATGAATTCCAAGTTGTTCAAGCAGTTCCGCTGTCGCTTCGTTTAGTATAGTCCCATTCCCTTCAAACTGCGCTGGAGCTCCGTCCTTCATAAAATTTGCTTTGCGTACCCCTGTGCTTGCCTCTGTTACGGAAAGCTGTAAAGAATATCTGTTGCCGGAAAGTTTTTGGATAGTTCCGAAAAGGAAATACTGTGTGTTAGTTAAATTCCCAATACTCACAAAATCCTTGTCTGAAAACCTGCCGCTCGCCGCAATATTTTGTTCGGATATTATCCTATTCAGATTTTGACGGTCTATAAGGTTTATGGCGGAAAATTTCTTTATATTATTATTCAAAAGTCCCTGAATATATAAAGGAAGATAATCCGGTATGTCTCCCTGAACCTCGGGAGCAAGAATGGCAAGCCTGATATTACTGCCGCCGTTTTCTGTATACATAGGTCCCGTAGGCGCGGCTTCCCTTCGTCCAATACCTCCTCGGGCTTTAATATCTTGTCCCATTACAAAACCCGTTGAGGTAAAGAAAAAAATGACTGATAAAAACAATAAAAGTATTGGATTACTAGTACAGCATGGCGTAAATAACCTCATGTTCAATATACCCTTCTCCTCATTCTAAGTTGTTTTCTTAGAAACAAGTTTATCCTCATCAAATTCCCCTTTTATTACTGCATTTTTCACATTCTTAACAAGGCGATTTTTCCCTTTCCTATTTTCATCTTTCCATTGCCTTGTCGTTTTGTAATCTTTCCCTTTTTTCTGTTTCATTGTTTTCCCCACCCATTTAAATGCTCCGCTTCTGCCGGGCAAGTTTAAGTTTTGCCGAAAAATATCAGCATTTATGCCAAACACTATCTATTTAGGTGTAATTATACACCTAAAATTGTATTTTGTCAACATAAAAAGGTGTAGATAATCACATAGTATGGTTGACAGTGAAAATATGGTAAAAAAGGCGGAGATAGAAACCCAAATAAGTCATATAGCGGAACGTTTAAGGGAAGAACGGGAAAAATTAAGGATTTCCCAAATGGATTTATCTTTCAAGGCGGGATTATCTCAAAATCAGGTCAACTACATAGAAACAGGGAAAAGAACTCCAAATCTGTATACTGTTTTAAGTATCTGTAAGGCTTTGCAAATCAGCCCGGCAGTGCTTTTTGAAGAGCAGGACGCAGAGCGAAAAGAAGCAAGAGAAACTGTTATCAATCTGGTATCTCGGTTTATGTAACCAAGTAGTCTGCAATAGTTAAAATTTTACAAAATATTTTCCCTCTGTTCGTGTTGGTTTGCGGTAAAAATTCTTCTCCTTAACCGCCAAATTTAACACCTAAAAAAACTCTTGATAGTTTATGTCATTTTTTGCGTCAAATTACTTAAATACGTTTATCTTTTCTCTCCTATTGTTATAATTTATATTGTATGAATGAATTACAGACACATATTGTAGTTGATCCTGAAATACGTTTCGGCAAACTCTGTATAAAGACACGAATAACCGTGGGGGATATTTTGCAATGGTTTTAAGCGGGAATGACTGAGCAGGAAATAATTGCGGATTATCCCGAATTGCAGAGAACACACATCAGAGCGGCGCTTGCTTTTGCGGCGGAACGAGACACATTAACCAAAGTGGTCGCGCATGAAACTGTTGCTTGATGCTGATATTTTGTAGCGTTTATCTTCTGTATTGTCATAAAATTTTTGGCGAGCGCATCCATATAAACAATACAGAGCTTCCAAAACCTGTAAAAGATACTGAAATATGGAATTATGCCGCCATAAACGGTTACACTATTATTACTCAAGATTCAGACTTTTTATATCTTCTTGAGACAAATGGATTCCCGCCGAAGGTAATTCTGCTACGGGTAGGAAACATAGATAGAAAAACGGCGGAGAAAATATTATTGCAAGCAAAATCATCTATTCTTGATCTAGAACAAAGGGATTACGGATTGCTGGAAATCATATAAAATTTCCCCCTCTGTTTGTGTTGATTCGCGGTAAAATTCTTCCCTTTATTCAACAAAAACAACCCTGCGCTGTCCCCAAACAAAGATTCGATGCCTCTGCTGTTTGACTATTCTTGAGTGGTCAGGCGAGAGGTCTTTTCTTGACTTTCCACCATATAATGGTAACCCCTAACCTTGCCAAGACCCCCCAAAACATATAAACTTACCTTAATTATATGGAATTCAAAAACTTTAATCTTCACCCCGATTTACAAAAAGGCATAGACGAAGCGGGATATGTAACCTGTATGCCGGTTCAGGAACAGGTGCTGTCCCACGCTTTCGGCGGACAAGATAAGCATGACAGTAATGCAGAGCATGCCCATCACGCTTCTAACGATTTATACGTCCAGTCCCAAACGGGGACAGGAAAAACCGCCGCTTTTCTTATCGTGATTTTCCAGCGAATGTTAACGGAAGAAACTTTGTTCAAGAAAAAAGCCCTCATCATGGCCCCCACAAGAGAGTTAGCGGTTCAGATCGAGGAAGAAGCGAAAATACTCGGCAAGTACCTGCCCTTTAAGACAGGAAGTTTTTTCGGCGGCGTAGGCTACGCACAGCAGGAAAAACTTTTAAAGGAAAATGCGCAAATTATGGTCGGAACTCCCGGCAGAGTGCTTGATCTTAACAAGTCAGGTCGAATGAATTTAATGGATATCGCTTTTCTTGTTCTTGACGAAGCCGACAGAATGTTCGATATGGGCTTTTATCCCGACTTGCGCAAACTTATCAAAGTAGTGCCTTCCGTAGACCGCAGGCAAACAATGCTTTTCAGCGCGACGTTAAACGCTTATGTAAAAAATCTAGCGTGGGAATACACAAAAAAACCATTTGAGATTGATATAAAACCCGAAATTGTTACGGTAGAAGAAGTAACTCAAATTCTCTATCATGTCCCGTCCGAAGAAAAAATGCCGTTATTACTCGGCATTATAAATCGCGAACAACCGGAAAGCCTGATAATTTTTTGCAATACAAAAAAAAGCACCGAGATTGTCGCAAAACGTCTTAAAATTAACGGGTACGATTGCGAGTTTATCATCGGCGATCTGCCACAGAGCAAGCGGCTGAAAATAATTGACGATGTAAAGGCCGGAAAAACAAAAACCCTAGTCGCCACCGACGTCGCGGCGCGCGGTCTTGATATCGAAAGCCTTGCGATGGTAATAAACTACGATCTGCCTGTCGAAGCGGAAAATTACGTTCACCGCATAGGCAGGACCGCGCGCGCCGGAAAAACTGGAAAGGCTATTACTCTTTCCAGCGAACAAGATGTGTACGAGTTACCCGCCATAGAGCGTTACATAGGTAAAAAAATCCCCTCGGAAATCGCGGGACAGGAACTATACGCGCAGGACAAAAGCGCCGGGCAAAGGATTCGCACCGACTTTTATGAAGAGCGTCATCACAGCGGAGCAAGAACTCATGCAGGTAAACGCGGCGAAAAAAGAAAACCAGACGAACACCGGAAAGGTAGCAATAAGCACAGGCGCGAAACCGCCGCTCACAGCCCTTTGCCAAAGGGCGCTCCCAGCGTAGGAATTACGCGCAAGGGCGCAGAAAAAAAGCGTGATCATGATTTGTCAAACCTTTCAATGGAAGAACGAATGGCATTGTATAAAAAGAAATACACTTCCGGCGAGGCGAAACACGGCGGCAACAAGGAACACGGCAGGCAAAACGCCGTAAAACGCCATCATAGCGACCATGCGCATAGTGCAACGCACAGTGCGGCGCACGGCGTAACACACAGTAACGTTATGCGAACAAACAGTCCCAAAACCGGACAGCGTGAAGAACAAAAAACGCAGAAGCAAACCGCGCCCGCCAAAAAGGGAATACTGGCAAAACTTAAAGGACTTTTTAAGAAAAAATGATAACTGTTATAGATTTAAGCCTTTCATTCGGCGAGCGAACTCTTTTTAAGGACGTTAATCTTAAATTCACCCCCGGCAACTGTTACGGGATAATAGGCGCAAATGGAGCGGGAAAATCAACCTTTTTAAAAATATTGTCCGGCGAAATAGAACATGACAAAGGAGAAATTTCCACAGGTAAAAATCAGCGTATCGCCGTATTAAAGCAGGATCACTTCGCATTTGAGGAATTTCCCGCTCTGGAAACCGTAATCATGGGTTACCCGAAACTTTACGCTGTTCAAAAGGAGCGCGAGGCCGTTTACGCAAAAGAAAATTTCAGCGAAGAAGACGGAATGAGGGCAAGCGAGCTTGAGGCGGATTTTTCAGAACTTGGCGGCTGGGAAGCCGAGGCGCAGGCAGGACAGCTTCTTTCCGGTCTTGGTCTTGACGAAGAAGATCACGGCAAATTAATGGCGGAACTTGACGAATCAAAAAAAGTACGCGTACTTCTAGCGCAGGCGCTTTTCGGAAACCCCGACATTTTGCTCCTTGATGAACCAACTAATGGTTTGGACCTTGAATCAATCTCGTGGCTGGAGGACTTTCTTATCGAATTCCCCAACACAGTAATTGTCGTTTCTCACGACCGTCATTTTTTAAACGCTGTCTGTACAAACGTATGCGACATCGACTTTGGAAAAATTACCCCGTATTCTGGCAACTACGATTTCTGGTATCAGATGAGCCAGATATTACAGAGGCAGGCGCGGGATCAGTTAAAAAAACGGGAAGAAAAAGCGAAAGAATTAAAAGAGTTTATTCAAAGATTTTCATCTAACGCAAGCAAGGCGCGTCAGGCGACAAGCCGTAAAAAAGTGCTGGAAAAACTTGATCTTGACAATGTGCCGGTAACAAGCAGAAAATTCCCGTATGTAGGATTCAAGAGCGAACGCGAAATAGGAAATAATGTGCTTAGGGCAGAAAAATTAAATTACAGTTTCGAGGGAACCGCCCTTTTAAAAGATTTTTCGCTAATGGTAAACAAGGGCGATAAAATCGCCTTTGTGGGGCTGGAACACTCGTCAAAGTCCGCTTTTTTTGACATCATCGCGGGTGAAAAAAAAGCCGGATCGGGGGACTGTTACTGGGGACAGACGACCTCTTTTTCCTATTTCCCTAAAGAGAATTCCGCATATTTTAATTCTAATATTTCGATAACAGACTGGCTAAAACAGTACTCGCCCGATCAGGACGAAACTTATGTGCGCAGTTTTCTCGGCAGAATGCTTTTTTCAGGGGACGAAGCGTTAAAACCCGTCAACGTGCTTTCCGGCGGCGAAAAGGTCCGCTGTCTGTTATCAAAAATGATGCTTTCCGGAGCAAATGTCCTTATTCTTGACGAACCAACCAACCACCTCGATCTTGAAGCGATTACCGCTCTGAATGACGGGCTTTCCGCTTTTCCCGGTGTAATACTTTTTAATTCGCACGATCATGAATTCATCAATTCGATAGCGAACCGCATTATAGAAATTCTCCCTCAAGAAGAAAATCCTGGCGGGCTTATCGACCGTATGATGCCTTTTGACGACTATCTTGCCGACGCTGACGTAAAGCAACTCCGTAGCGCCGCTTACAAACACACGCAAAAATTGCAGATTTAGGAAAATTGAACATTAGAGTTGTTCGGAAACTTCAGTTTCCCGAACAACTACCAATAAAAAAGTATTTTTGCAGGGCTAAAGCTTGCTTTAACCCGAAAAAATGCAGGACTTGTAAGACAACCACAACCGGGTTGTCTGTCGAACAAGTCCAATGACTAAATATACCTAAAATCAGCCTCAAAAACGGTTTTTCTGCAACTTCGTTGAGCGAAGCCGTACTTTCTATTTTATTCTTATATTTCTTATAATTTCCATTAATTCATTTTTATCATTAATGTCAATTGTCTTACTATAATTAATTTCTATTATCATTGTATAATCATCTTCAATATATAAAATATATTCTGTTATTCTATTAAAATCTTCGTTTGGAATATCTGAATCTAATACATAATCTTCCGTTTTGAAATGTAAAACAGATTCTTTCCATAAGCATTGTCTATTTATTTCTTGAGTTATTGTTTTCCCTTTTGACAAAACATACACAAGAATATCAATCCATTGGTTTATATATTCGCTATACAAATAGAACTTTTCATGTTCTCCATTATATAATGCCATAATTAATTCTTTTATATTAAAAATATTAAAACGGTGCGGTTGTAACGTTATTCTTATGGAAGGATTTATTCCATTGTATATTTCATCATATTTTTTTATATAAAACATTGGATAATTGCTATATTTTATTATCATCTCTTCAGTTTTATTACGGCTCAAATCAAAATAATCTTTATCACTATATTCATCGTAATACCAATATTTTGTCCATGTTGAAGGATATTTAACATTAAGAAACAATGCTTTATGCTTAAATGTTATGTATTCCGTTTCCTGTGAAGATATGAATGAATTATTTACTAAAAGAATTGTCAAAATAATTAAAATTTTCTTTTCCATATACAAATTCTCCTAATCATATTTTTAATTGAATTTATATTGTTGTCAAGTCTTTTTTAGCATTAGACTTGTTTAATAACCAAAGAAAACATTAAACTACTTAAATGGGAAGGGGAAAAAAGGCAAAGAATGCCAAAGAAGCTCTTTTTAAGCGGTTGTACGGGGTGAAACCTGATACA
>JAITUY010000169.1 GCA_031286095.1 Treponema sp.
GACTATGCCGATACGGGATTGGGGGCGGGCGTTAAACCAGTTCGCCATTGAGTTCGGAAAAGAACGGGTTCCGTTCTAATGATATTTTGCCATTTACACAAAATATCTGATAGGCTCAACAACTACAGTGTAGTTTTAGCTGTTACAGAGTTCTAGAAGCAACCGGCTTCATGGACAGCCTATTTATTTATATTTTTTTCTTAAAAACGCTTGACAAAATAGTTAGGATACGCTAACTTATATATAGTTAGCTAAAACTAACTGTTTTTTTACGGTATAGTTAGCCAATGCTAACTTATAAGGAGAGGTTAACATGACGCTGAAAGACCTGAAAATAGGCAAAAGCGGTCTTGTTTTGGCGGTAGGCGGCGAGAAAATACTGCGAAAACGGCTTTTGGAAATGGGTATAACACCGCGCACCACTGTAACGGTCAAAAAAACGGCCCCTATGGGCGACCCCATTGAATTACTGCTTCGCGGATATGTTTTGTCTTTGCGGCTTACGGACGCGGAAAAAATCACTATAGAGGAGGTCATGGCGTAAAACTTCACTTTATGTTCTATAAGTATAATCGCGGTGTCCAAAAAGCAAAAATTTTTTACCACGAACAAACAATAACCGCGTACCTTCGGTATGCTCACGAACTTTTAGTTGATGTCTTATAGTTATCCGCGTTATATTGCGTTAATTTGTAAGATTATTTCTTCTGTTCGTATCGGCCGTAAGGTTTGTGGTAAAAAATTATTTTAGGACATCTTCTCTAATGGACACTTATTCGGCAAAATGCTTTTTTATAAGGAAGTTTACAATCTGCGATTGCATTCAAAAATTAGAGTTGTTAGGAAACATAAGTTTTCCGGACAACTACCAGTAAAAAATGCAGGACTTGTGAGATAAACAACCGGGTTGCCGAACAACTCTATTGTATTTTTGTAATATTTCGTAGAAATATGAGGAAATATAAGGACTGTCCTAGAAGCAACCGGCTTCTCTGACAGCCCCTTTGATAATAAACTACCGCTTGCGCGGTATAATAATGAGGTTAATTAAAATGACATTTGCATTAACAGGGAACCAAAATTGCGGTAAAACTACTCTTTTCAATCAGCTTACAGGCTCTAATCAGCATGTTGGAAATTTTCCCGGCGTAACGGTTGATCAAAAAGCAGGCGATATTATCGGTTATAAAGATGTTTCTATCGTTGATCTGCCGGGTATTTATTCTTTGTCCACTTACACAAGCGAAGAAAACATAACCCGCAATTTTTTGTTGAAACAAAAACCGGACGGTATTATCAATATAGTTGACGCATCCAATATTGAAAGAAACCTGTACCTGACTACGCAATTAATTGAATTGCAAATTCCAATGGTGCTGGCTTTGAACATGATGGACGAAGTGCAGGCAAATAACGGCAGTATCGATATACAGCGCATGAGGGAAACGCTAGGCATACCAGTTATTCCAATATCTGCGGTAAAAAAACAGGGACTTTCTGAACTGATGGAACAGGCTTTGGAAACAGTGCGCCATCAAAAAAAACCTGAACGAATAGATTTTTGCTCGGGGGCGGTACACCGCGCCATTCACGCGACAGCTCATCTTATTGAAGATCACGCCCAAAGACATGGAATCCCAATGCGCTTTGCGGCGACAAGGCTGATCGAAGGCGACGAGCAAATTATAAAATTACTTTCTCTTGATAAAAATGAAACCGAAATGATAAGACACGCCGTTAAGGAAATGGAAACAGAACTGGATACCGATAGAGACTCTGCGTTAGCCGACATGCGCTATCAATTTATAGAAGATGTTTGCAAAAAATGCGTAGTCAAGGCAAAAGAAAGCAGAGAATACAGGCGAAGCGTGAATCTGGATTCAATATTAACTCATAAATTCTGGGCGTTTCCCGCTTTCCTTGGAATAATGCTACTGGTTTTTGCCCTTACCTTTGGCGTTATCGGAAACAGACTAAGCGATCTAATGGTATTGGGATTGGACAAATTAAGCGGCGCTATAGATAATGCGTTAAAAATTTACGGACTAAATCCTGTTGTTCATTCTCTTTTGATCGACGGCATATTCGCCGGAGTGGGAGCGGTTTTAAGTTTTGTACCGGTAATCGTTGTGCTGTTTTTCTTTCTGTCTTTGCTGGAAGATTCAGGATATATGGCGCGTGTGGCGTATGTGATGGACAAGCCGTTACGTAAAATCGGGCTTTCCGGGCGCAGTTTTGTGCCTATGCTCATGGGGTTCGGCTGTTCAGTCCCGGCGATTATGGCGACAAGGACGCTTGCAAGCGAGCGCGACAAAAAAATGACCATACTGCTTACGCCGTTTATGAGTTGCAGTGCGAAAGTCCCCATATACGCCATGTTTGCCGCCGCCTTTTTCCCCAAACATTCCGCGCTGGTTATGAGCAGTCTGTATTTGATTGGAATTATATTCGGCGTACTCTCCGGTTTTATAATGGAGAGAACTATTTTTAAAGGCGAGCCTATTCCGTTTGTAATGGAACTGCCCAATTACCGTTTCCCTTCCGCAAAAACCGTACTGCATCTTTGCTGGGATAAAGCGAAAGATTTTATTCAAAGGGCGTTTACGGTTATTTTTACAGCGGCAGTAATAATATGGTTTTTGCAATCCTTTGACATCCGGTTAAACCATGTTGTGGGCGGCGAAGGTTCACTGCTTGCAGTGATCGGACGGCTGATCAGCGGGCTATTCGTTCCTCTTGGATTTTCCGACTGGCGAATTTCCACGGCGCTTATAACGGGCTTTACCGCGAAAGAGGCGGTTATAAGCACATTGGCTGTATTGACCGGATCGAACGCTGTGGAACTTGGGAATACTCTGCATACGTTATTTTCTCCGTTAAGCGCGTTCAGTTTTTTGGTATTTACGTTGTTGTATACTCCGTGTGTGGCGGCAATGGCGACTGTTAAAAGGGAATTTGGCAATATAAAGGGACTGATTTTTATCATTTTGTATCAGACATCAGTCGCATGGCTTGCCGCCTTCTGCGTGAGGCAAATCGGCTCTTTATTTGGCGGGTAAAATAATTTTATTCTTTTATACATAAGAAAATACTTCTTTTTTATGGTATAATAGTTACAGTAATATATAAAAGGAACTTGGCGGTGTCCTAGAAGCAACCGACTCCTCGGACAGCCCAAAGTTCCCAAAAATTAATTTAAGGAGTTTTTATGAAATCTACGCTGAAATTTTTTGGAACCATTGTATTTTCAGTTTTCTTTCTATCCGCTATGACGACATGCGGACACCCTAATAATTCGCCAGGCGATAAAGATTCTGACACTTCTGGTGAAAATCCTTCTGAGCAAACTACTCCGTTGGACCCTAACGCGCCCGGTGTAAAAACATTTACCTCAAACACTAGCGGAAATACGCCTCTTACCGGTTCTTCTTACGGTTATGAAATGTGGACACAAGGAGGAAACAACAACAAACTTACATGGTACGGCCCGGATCAGGGAGGCGGCGCGGCCTTCAAGGCGGAATGGAACAATCCCAATGATTTTCTGGGACGTATAGGTTATTACTGGGGAAACGGCGGACAATACACTCAATATAAAAATATGTACGCAGATTTTAACTACACAAGATCGGGCAGAAGCACAGCAGGTGATTATTCCTACATAGGAATTTACGGCTGGGCAAGAAACTCAAGCGCCGCAGACCCTAATGAAAAATTGATAGAATACTATATCGTAGAGGACTGGTTCGGGAATCAATGGCAGACGGACACTTCCCCAATGGGAACAGGCACGACAGGCGGCTCGGAAAAGGGTAGTTATACGCTGGACGGCGCAACTTATAAAGTTATTAAAAACGTTAGAGTTAACAAGCCGTCTATAGACGGAGACAAAACATTTACCCAGTACTTCAGCATACGCCAAACGCTCCGCAAAAGCGGGACAATTTCCATTACCGAACATTTTAAGAAGTGGGACGGTTTGGGAATGAAACTCGGCAACATGTACGAGGCGAAATTCCTTGTCGAGGCGGGCGGCGGTAAAGGTTGGCTTGATTTGACATGGCTTAAGTTCTCACAGGAAGACAATCCCAGATAAACAAAGCAAAAACGGCAAAAAATGACGAATTTCGAGGTTTTTTGCCGTTTTTGTTGTTTTAAAAAAAATATTTTTTTCTTGCTTTATTAAAAAATGTGTTATAATATGCTCTTACCTGTAAAAACAGGGTCATACATAGTGTCTTGTATTGGACGCTAATCAAAAAAACTTCTATATCAGGAGGAAGAAATGAAAAAATTATTGTCTATTGCGGTACTCTTATGTATCGCGGGCGCGGCTTTTGGTCAGAAAAAGCAGGAACCCCCAACAGGCGCGCCGAACTCTCCCATAACAATCTCGGTCTATTCCGTAGACGTGGGACGTACGCAACCTGCCGCCAATAACCCGGTGTTCCAGTATCTTAAGGAGAAACTGAATGTAACCTTCACATGGGACATTCTTGTCGGCGATAAAAATCAAAGAGAAGGCACAATGATCGCCGGCGGTCAATATCCCGATATTCTTAACGTAAATGAAACTAAATTTATCGACGCCGGAGCTTTAATACCTCTGGAAGACTTAATCGAAAAATATGGTCCAAATATTAAAGCCCATTACAAGGATGTTTGGCAAAAAATGAAGTCCCCGGACGGACATATTTATCACCTTATCGATTACGGAATTATCCATGGTCAGGATCAAAACCCCGAATATAACGGATCAGCTTTTTGGATTCAGAAAGCCGTTTTGAAAGACGCGGGCTATCCAAAAGTCACCACAGTAGATCAGTATTTTGATTTGCTGGAAGCTTATTACAAGAAAAACCCAACCATAAACAACCAGCCCACTATCCCCTTTGTTATTCTTACTCATGACTGGCGCGCTTTTGAAATGTGGAATCCGCCTAACTTCCTTGCTGGGTATCCAAATGAAGGCAACGGTATAGTAGACCCCAAAAGCCATAAATATACAAACTTCTTTACAATGGACATATCCAAACGCTGGTTTAAGAAATTGGGCGAATTGAATCAAAAGGGATTAATCGACAGAACTTCCTTTACCGACAACTATGACCAGTACGGAGCCAAAATCTCCGCCGGCCGTGTATTGGGACAATTTGCGCAGGGTTGGCAGTTCATGTACGGTTTTGACGCGGCGAACAAAAGCCGTGGACAGGATATACGCACTATGGTTCCGCTTCCAATCGTATGGGACGAAAAAACCACGCCGCGCTACCGCAACTTACCGATTCCGAATATTGGCAGAGGTATGGGAATCAGCGTCAGCGCAAAAGACCCTATAAGAATTATCCGCTTTGTAAATGATCTTCTTGCGGAAGATGTACAGCGCACGCTTCAATGGGGTATAGAAGGTCAGCATTGGCAGAAAGACGCCAAAGGCGTTCCGCACCGCACCGCGCAACAAAGAACAAACTGGCAAAACCCGACATGGCAGGAACAAAACCGCGCGAGACTTATGGAAATGTTCCCCAAAATTGAAGGCTCTTTCTCCGACGGTTATCCTACAGACTTGTCAAATTTTTATCCTGAAAGGGAAGCCATGCTTTCTCCTGAAGATAAAGAACTCTTTGCCGCTTACAACATAAAAAGTTACAATGAGTTAATGGACAAGAACCCGCCGCCGAATTCACTTTGGTTCCCGACATGGAATATGCCGAATCCTCCTGACGGTTCGCCCGCTCAGATCGCACTCCAGCGCCAGGAACAGCTTAGGAAGCAGAGACTGCCTCAGATGATTCTTGCGGCCCCCGCCGATTTTGAAAAGCTGTGGGCTGATTATTTAAAAGCGTCAAAAGACGCCGGAATCGCCACATACGAGAAATACATGCAGGATCAGCTTAACAAACGTATTAAAGAATGGAGCGCTAAAAGATAAATCTTAGCTTTTGAACGGAGGCGGTTAGCCGCCTCCGTTTTTTTAAAATATCCGGTACGAGGGGAAAAATGAAACCAGTTCTTACGCTGTCTAATAAAAAAGGTTTTTTTTATAAATTAAGCAGACAACAGCAACTCCTTTTCATGACTCTGCCTATTATCCTTTATATAATACTTTTCACCTATGTTCCCCTTTGGGGCTGGACAATGGCGTTTCAATATTATAAACCTCAAAAAAGTTTTTTAAATCAGCAATGGGCAGGTTTAGAATGGTTTAAATTTCTGTTTAATGATGTGGTGTTTCTGAAAAACATAAGGAATACTGTCGCCATGAGCGTTATAAACACATCATTGGGGTTTATAACAGCCATAGCTTTTGCCCTTCTGCTCAACGAAGTCAAAAAAATATTATTTAAACGGTTTATTCAAACTATTTCCTATCTTCCCCACTTTCTTTCATGGGTTATAGTTACAGGTCTTGTGTCCAGCATGCTTACCACAGACGCGGGAGCGGTAAACAGCGCGTTAGTGGCATTGGGTATTATAAAGGAGCCTATATTGTGGCTTGCCGAACCAAAATATTTCTGGGGAATAATCGGCGTTACTTATGTATGGAAAGAAGTAGGCTGGAATACAATTATATATCTTGCGGCAATTGCGGGTATTGACCCGAATTTATACGAAGCCGCGGATATTGACGGCTGTAACAGGTATCAAAAAATGTGGCGTATTACGCTTCCGTGCATAAAACCGACTATTATTATTCTGTTAATAATGAGCGTAGGACACATTCTGGACGCGGGATTTGAATTACAGTATTTACTGCGAAACGGGCTTGTCATGGACGTATCGGACACTATTGATATTTATGTGGTTGTATACGGTCTTAGCTATTCTAATTATTCTCTTGCCACAGCGGCGGGTATGTTTAAAAATTTCATAAATATTGCCCTGATATTTATCGCCAATGAGATCGCTAAAAGAGCGGGGGAGGAGCGCCTGATATGAAAATGAAAATTGGAACAATGTCAAAAATTGAAAATATTATTTTCCATCTTCTGAATACCTTATTTCTGCTTTTCCTTGCCTTTATAACTTTGTATCCTTTCTGGACTACTATTGCGGTTTCGTTTAACGACGCAATGGATACGTTGCAGGGCGGCATTACTTTTTTACCAAGGAAACTGACTCTTTTTAATTACAAGGTGCTTTTCCATACGGGGGCCATTATTCACGCTTTTTTTGTTTCTGTAGCAAGAACCTCAATTAATCTTGTTACGAGCGTATTTTTCACGGCAATGATCGCTTTTGCGCTTTCAAGACGTGAATTTGTATTGTTAAAACCTTTTACCTTTATACTAATACTTTCCATGTATATAAACGCCGGTCTTATTCCGACATATTTTTTAATGCTTCGCCTTCATTTGATCAATTCGTTCCTTGTATATATAATTCCTGGAATTGTAAACGCTTTTAACTTTGTCGTAATGAGAACATATATGCGCAGTATTCCCGAAAGCATTATAGAATCCGCGCGCATGGATGGTTACGGGGATTTTTATATATTTATCCGTATTATTCTTCCTTTATGTCTTCCAGTTCTTGCTACAATAGGGCTTTTTGTCGCCGTAGGTTCATGGAACGCGTGGTTTGACACTATGATTTACAATTCCGGCAAGGTGAATTTGCACACTCTTCAATATAAATTGATGGAATACCTGCAATCAAGCCAGAATCAAGGCAGGTCAGCCGCGGACGCGGGAGCGATGGCTCTATCCGCCGCCGCGGGAGGCGGTTCCGGCATGGTAACACCCATGAGTATACGCGCCGCAGTTACAGTAGTCGCGGCCGCCCCCATTTTGCTGATCTACCCGTTTATGCAACGCTACTTTGTCGTAGGATTGAATGTAGGCGGCGTGAAGGAATAGCGGGCGTTTTGTTTGTTCCCCATGTATTTGAGGTTTCACATATGGAAGGGCGTTAGAAGCAGGAGAGGCGCTTACATGATCAATTTTTATGATCTGGACGAACTGCGCGGCGATTTGAGCGCGGGGCAAAAAGATTAAAGAAAGATATGAGAATAAATGAAATACAAGCGCCTAGCATATTTATCATTAGAGTTGTTTAAAAACTTCAGTTTCTGAACAACTTCATATAAAAAACGCGATTTTGTCGAACTTTCGGACTAAAGTCCGCGTTCGCAGGCTTATAGCCTGAAAAACCGCAAGACTGTGAGACAACCAACTCGAACCGAAGGTTCGCAGTTGTCAAACAAGTCCATTTATAAATAGTTAGGCGACATATTTTTGAGATCGACAAAAAAGTAAAAATTATTGTTGACTGATTTGGTTTGTGTTGATAAAATATAAATATGAGAAAGGTATATGTATTTTATTGTTTTCTGACGTTTTTATCTTGTTTTGTTCATGCTGATGATAATGGTTTATTAGATGATTATAAATTATTGTATACTGACTTAATTAATATGAAAACATGGGGTTATAAATCTTTTTTTAATAATGAACTTAATAGGTCTACTGAAAATATAAATATTGTCCAGGGGACTTTATTTTCAACAGAAGTTAAATATCACGTTTCTATAGTTGGGGAAGGCTTTTTCAAAATTAAGCTTGAGAATGGTCTAATCGGCTATACACGTTCTGGTGAATTTTATTTTGATGAATATGGTAATATTGTTACTCCCAGAGGATACCCTTTTTATGATAATATACGTTTGGAAGGAGCATTTTTACCAGATACAATTAAGATTACAAGCGATCATAAAATCTATGTAAGTATAGTGGATAATAATAACGTGACAGAAATACAAGTTGGTCAATTATTAACATATAAAATACCCCCTGAATATTTAAGTCATTATAAAGAAGCTATATACATAATAAAGGATAATATTGAATATATAGATGAAATAACATTTAATAATCAAATTGTTCAAGGTACATTAGAATCTGCTAATTTTTATCCATTACCTATAGTCTTACGATTATATTATATTTTGTCTGTAATAGAAAATGGTTTAATATCAAACATTGAATTTAAAAAAGAGTTATTAAAATATCAAATTGAAAGAATGGCAAATGTTAATTCTTTATTAGTAGAAATGTTATTTTATTTAAGTAGAAAAATAAATAATACAGATATTAGTGGATATTATTCAATTCAGAAATATTTAGACAATGAGTATAATTATTTAAGATATATATTACCTTTTATTAAATATGATTATTAATATTTATAAACAAAAATACGTCGCCTAACGAAGTTGCAGAAAAACTGTTTTTGAACAAAAAAGCTATTAGACTTGTTTAATAACCAAAGAAAACATTAAACTACTTAAATGGGAAGGGGAAAAAAGGCAAAGAATGCCAAAGAAGCTCTTTTTAAGCGGTTGTACGGGGTGAAACCTGATACATTTAACCAAATGATGTCAATTCTGCAAAAAGAATTTAATGAAATGCATAAAAGTGGAGGCAAGCCGCCCAAACTGACACCCGAAGACAAACTGTATGTCACATTAAAATACTTGAGGGAATACCGGACAATGGA
>JAITUY010000039.1 GCA_031286095.1 Treponema sp.
TCGCCAGGTTTAAGTTTGGTTGTTATGATCATTGTATAACCTCTCTTCAGCCTTTGTTCCTGTTCTTGCCGATATAATTCTTATGATATTCTCACCGCGTTCGGTAAAAACCACAAAAAGAACACGGCTCACAACCCCAATAGCAAGCCATCGTTCTTCTTTTTCACTATGGTACAAGTCCGGCAGAATAATTTTCAATTATTATGTCTGACATATCTATAGTATAGCATTATGCTATACATTTTGTCAAGCATTATTTGAAGAAAACAATTTCAGGGATACACTTCCACCGATGGTACAAAAATTTCTGTGCTGATGTCTGACGCCGCAAGGGCTTGTCTTATCGCGGCGGCGCGTTCTTCCAGATACGCGACCGGCAGCGCCTGCGCCTTGGGGTCTTCCGGCGACGGGCGGGCCTTGCCGTAGATTTGCACTTTGCGAATTTTGCCTGTTGCGATTGCGGCTAACTCAACAGTTAATTTTTCCCAGGCTTGCGCTTCATCGGGGGGCGGGGCTTTGCCGTCCACCGAACAGAGCATGGTTTGAATCGTAAACGGGGCAAAGGCGGCAAATTCCTTTATCTTTGCGACAAGTTTGTCATGGGGAACTTCCGCGCGGTTTATCAGTTGATACCAGCCGGGAGTCCCGGCGTCTAGTTTCAGCCAAATATCCAGGGCAAGAGAATTCGTGCCTTCTTCAGAAGGCGCGGCGGCATCCGCAAGCAGCGAGAAAAGCCCCGGCTGCAAAAGCCCTGCGCCGTTGGTAATCAGTACCAGCTTTGCGGAAGGAACAAGCTCATCACGGATACGCCCCGCCAGTTTCATCGCCGCGGGAAAATCAGGGGACAGCGAAGGTTCGCCGTTGCCGGAAAAGCAGATGTCCTTAACCGGAATATTTCTTTCCACGGCATCGGCAATGACGGCGCGTAAATCTTCTTCCATTTGTTCCAGTGAGAAACCCGCGTTAGTTGAGAACGGAAACACCTCGCAGTAGGGGCAGTCAAAAGAACAGGTTTTTTTGCCCGGGAAAAGGTTAATTCCCACCGAGAGACCGCCTGAACGCCGCGAATACACGGGGTACACAAGAACGCCCTTTTCACGCCGGCGGTGGTTTTCTATGGGGGCGATGGATTCTTGTTTCATAATTCTTTGTAAGTCTAATTGATATCAGAATGTTGCTTATAAATCAACACCCCATAAGAATCTTTATATAATGTAAAATTATTATCCAGCAGGAAATTAACCAATGTATCCTGCATAGGCTGGCCTTGATCATTGTCAACAGGGTAAAAAAACAATATGTTTTGATTCGTGGTAATGTTATCCATGTTTCTTTCCAAAACAAAAAAATCCATCCCTTCGCTTTTATTATGATAATTCAAAAAAGCGTTTTCAATATGTTTTCTCCAGTTCCTCGCATCAATATAAAAAGTATTATCTGTTATCCTGTTATCCGATTCGTACCAGATAAATTTCCTGCCGTTATTATATTCTGAAAGCAAATTTGCAATGTAAGGCATAAATTCCTGTCGTTCCTGCCATATAGCCCTTACCTGTAACAGTGTTCGTCCAAAATTATATGTACATAAGGGCAGCAGGAAAATAAACATAGCCGCCGCCAAAGCGCGTTTTTTTTCAAATAAATATTTTATCCAAAAAACAAACGAAGGCAAAAATAATATTATCGAAGGTAAAAAATAATAATCCGCATTCAGGTGTAATACAAAAATAGCAAAGACATATGCTATTCCCGCAAACAGAAGACTGTCATAAAACAAACGGTCTCTTTCTTTCCTGACAATAACGGAATATAGCCGAATTAAACCAAAACAAAACATAATTACAAGAACAGGATTTCCTGTAAATATCGACAGTAAAAATTTAAATCCGCTAATGGACACTCTGCCTGCATTATAAAATCCGGTAGCGTTTCTAAATGATAAAAAGTAATACAGTATTAAAAAAAGAATTCCGTTTGCTGCAAGTGTTATATAAAATAATTTTTCGCGTTTTGATTGCTTATTGTATCCAAAAAAATGGTTGACAAAGGCGATAACTAAAAATACGCCAAATACAGGCTCCTTACAATAAGTACTAAAAACAGCGGAAAGGAAAGCTACCGAGTAATACCGTATCTTATCAGTTCTCAATGCCTTGTAGTACATAAGCATAAATAGGGAAAACAACATTATCACCTGCGTTTCGGGATAAATGAGGCTCAAAAAAACAGAAGAAAAAGAACTTCCCAAAAGAAAAAAAGTACAGGCAAAAAAACGGTTAAATACTGAATAACTGCCTACAGTTTTGACTGGTTCAATGTTGGTAAAAAGAAAATAGAGACAAAAAAACGTAACAATAAAAAATATGGAGATAACCGCAAAATGAACTTCAACCGGCAGTCCTGTATTGATTCCCAAACACCGGAAGATAAATAATGGGAGATTATACTGAAAATACCTAAAAGGCATAAATCTGCCGCCTCCGGAATCGAAAGGTACATATTTATTGACCGCCGTCGTTGATATATATTCATGATCGTCGCTAAAGACCCAGTTAGCTTTATACATTATGGCAAACACGGCTATAAGAGAAATTGATATAGCAAATATATCTATCTTTTTACCCGCGATTGTTGGAGAGTATAAATTGGTTAAAAAAAATCCAAAGCAAATAATATATAGAGGGATTGCGCTTATACTGCAAAAAATAAATCTTGCGTGCCATACAGGATGATTAAGCGGGCGATGGACAAGGGCTTCGCCAAACCAAATAATAAGATTACGAACCAGCGGGATTAACAAGGCAAAGCAACACACGAGCCAAAGAATTGAAACGCCTAAAAAGAAATTGTATTGACAGTGCTTAAGACCAATTTTTTTTCTGTCAAAATCAATGTTGTTCATAATTATTTCTCTCCTGCATAAATAAAAATCGTTCGACATGGTATCGGGGACGGCGTTTTGCCTCCAGATATATTTTCCCGATGTATTCCCCGACAATACCAATGGATAATAGAATCAATCCGCCTATTCCCCACAGAGAACAGGCAATGCTTGCCCATCCGGATATGGTATACCCTGAAAAATACCTGACAAAAAAATACACAATCATCGCAACGCTGACTGCAAAAAGCAAAACGCCCAGCAGGGTTATCAGGCGCAATGGCTTTACTGAAAACGAAGTAATACCTTCAAGGGCAAATTGCAGCATTTTCCCAAGCGGGTATTTGCTTGTCCCCGCCGGGCGTTCAGCGCGCGTGTAATACTCAATGCCTGTTTTAAATCCGAGCAGGGGAATAATGCCGCGTAAAAACAGATTCACTTCGCTGTATTCCGCCAGCGCTTCAAGGGCGTTTCTTCCCATGAGGCGGAAATCGGCGTGGTTATACACAATGTCTACGCCCAAAAAACGCATAAAGCGGTAGAAACTCTGCGCTGTTGATCGTTTGAAAAAACTGTCTGTCTTACGGTTTGAACGGACGCCATACACAATTTCGCAGCCCGTGCGATATTTTTCAATCATTTTGCCGATAACGCCAATGTCGTCCTGTAAATCCGCGTCTATGGAAATCGCCGCGTCAAACGACAGAGCCGCATGATCTTTAACCGCAAGCAATCCGCACAAAAGGGCGTTTTGATGCCCCCTGTTTCCCGATAATTTTATCCCGCTAAAAACAGATGGATTTTCCGTATGGAGTTTTTCTATCAAGCTCCATGTGTTATCGCTTGAACCGTCATCAACAAAAAGTAAAATCGATCTTTCATCTATAATTTGTTCAGATATGAGTTGTTGCAATGCACCGGACAGCTCTTTCGCGGTTTCAGGCAATACTTCCTGTTCGTTATAGCAAGGGACAATAATTGCCAATACCGGTTTACCGGATTTGTTATCCATTTTTGCCTTTCACAGGAAAATTGACATACCGGGTATTATCCGCAGTCATCGTCTTGTACGCCCTTTGTATCCTTAAAAGCCCCCGTGCCGTTTTCAGCACCCCTTTTTGGTGGGCAATGGTCAATGCCTTAAAACCTTTACTTAAACGGTAAAGCTCCGCGTTGGTCTGTTCTCTTGTTTCTCTTTTTCTTAAAGAACTCATAGCAATCATTATATTGAACACTATGCGACCTGTCAAGTAATTTTCCGCTTCATGTAAAATCTTGTTATTGGGTATTTTTTATGCTATTTTGAAAGAGGGGATAGATGGCGGGTTCTATAAACGTCCGAATAAAGGCAATCAGAAAAGCATTGGGGCTGTCTCAACGTGCTTTTTGTAAAGGTATTTTCCTTTCCCATAGTTTCTACGCTCAAATAGAAAGTGGTACAAGAAAAGCCAACGAGCGCATCTACGAATTAATATCGACGAAGTACAATGTCAACAAAGACTGGCTGCTGACAGGGAAGGGAGAAATGTTTTCCGGCCCGGAACCCGATGTTGAACTGGAACAACTGATTGAGATTTACAAGGAACTTGACCCCCTGTTCAG
>JAITUY010000043.1 GCA_031286095.1 Treponema sp.
TGAACAACTTCATATAAAAAACGCGGTTTTGTTGAACTTTCGGACTAAAGTCCGCGTTCGCAGGCTTATAGCCTGAAAAACCGCAAGACTGGTCAGCGTAGCTGACATGAGACAACCAACTCGAACCGAAGGTTCGCAGTTGTCGAGCAAGTCCAGTATTTTATTAAACTTTAAATTGCTGACCTTTTGGCGACTTGACTGTTTTCTTCATAGGGGTTATAGCATTATATAGAGGTATTTTTGGAGGACGGAATAACTATTGCCCTTGACAACAGGGAACTCCTTTCTGGAATTTGCGGCGCAAACGACGGAAATCTCAAGATAATGGAAGGTTCCCTTGGCGGGAGCATTACTGCCAGAGGCAATGAAATCCACTTTGAAAGCGTCTGCGAAGACGGGGTCAGGCGTTTCAGGACGATGATGGACAGCCTTGTTTCGGCGGTAAAAAAAGGGGAAACTCCCTCTCCCGAATATATTCGGGCGCTTGCAGGTGAATTTATCCAAAGTAAAAATGAAGACTCTCCTTTTATAGAACCTGACGAAAAAGGGGAAGCCCTTTTCCGCGATTCGATGATTCAGATTCCACACGGTTTCCGCCATGTCTATCCGCGCACCAAAAATCAGGCGCATTACATTCGCGGAATGAGGGAAAATGAAATTTGCTTCTGCGTGGGACCCGCAGGAACGGGAAAAACATATCTCGCTATCGCGCACGCGCTGGATATGGCGCTTTCAAAAAGAATACGCAAAATTGTCCTTACGCGCCCCGTGGTCGAGGCGGGCGAAAATTTGGGCTTTTTGCCCGGCGACCTCAGTCAAAAAATTGATCCCTATCTGCGTCCGCTTTACGACGCAATGGATGCTCTTGTTCCCTACGACATAATTCACAGGCTGGAAGAAACAAGAGCGATTGAAATTGCCCCCCTTGCCTACATGAGGGGACGCAGTTTAAACGACTGTATGGTTATTCTGGACGAGGCGCAGAATACCACAAAAGAACAAATGAAAATGTTTTTGACAAGGATCGGAACAGGCGCAAGGGCGGTAATAACCGGAGACGCCACTCAAATTGATCTGCCCCGTAAAACTGATTCAGGGCTGTTACACGCCATTGAAATTTTAAAAAATATCGAAGGATTGCATTTTTCATTCCTGCATACTTCAGACGTGGCGCGTAATCCTTTGGTAAAAAAAATAATACAGGCATACGATGAAAAGAAAAATTAATTTTTTTATGATAAACTTTAGAAAGAGGATATTCAATATTTTTCAAAGGTTTCGATCAGGACCCGTAATTTACAGTTTTGCGCTGTTTATTGCCGCGGCCTTTGTGATAATAATCAACGAAAACAGCGAATCTATAAGCGACATCAGCGATTTCGAGGCCGGCAGAGTCGCCGACAGGGATGTTGTCGCCGGATTCACCCTGTCTTTTGTCGATGAAGAAGCGACCAGAGCGAGGACCGAAGCCGCCGCAAAGCATGTAAACGCCGTTTTCCGCACTTCAACCGAAGCCAACAAACAAATACTGGATTCATGGAACGATTTTTGCGATTTTACAGGCAAACTTTCCGGTAGTAGCAGGAGCGTTGCAATACAGGCAATAGAAGCTGAATACCCGGGAAGTTTTTCAAATGAAACGCTTGGCGCTTATTTATCGGTCGGCAACCGGACAGCCCTTAGAAATTACGGTATCGAAGCCCTTAATCTGCTCCTGAACAGGGGAATCTTTTTATTTCACCGCGAGGATATAAGATTTTTTAATCCCGACATTGCAGAGTTACAGCACTCATCGCCCGGCTTGGAAAGGGAATATATTTCGTATAACGATATTATCACGCTGGCAAACGCGCGTAATGTTCTCGGCGAAATTGTAAAAACCATGGATACGCCTATTTTGTTTAAGGCAATTGCAGTAGACTTATTGGAACCTTTTGTAAAGGAAAACACATTTTTTTCGTTCAGCGAAACCCAAAAGCGCATTGAAGAAGCAAAAGAAACCATATCGCCCGTAAACAGAACCATAGAAAAAGGCAACAGAATTATAAGAAAAGGCTTTATTATTACAGAAGAGGAAATGGAAGACCTGACGGTTCTTCATTTGTCCATGCCAAAGAGAGACCCGCGCAGTATTATCGGCGTTGTTTTAGTTATGCTGTTGCTTTATATACTGTTTATTGTTTTAAGCGGCAAGATTGTTATGGGAAGGGAAATAAACAACAGCGAGCGTTATCTGCTCGCGTCAATTACCGGTTTTTACATTATAGGATCGGTACTGTTATTCAATTTTCTGCCCGGTCAAAATAATATTCCAATATCGCTTCTTGTCCCGACAGCTCTCTTTGTAATGTTAATTGCAGTTTTTATGGGAACGCGCCCGGCCATGATTATGGCGCTTGCCATGCCGCTTGGCTCCTACTTTGCCGGCGCTTTTGACAATCATTCGTATATTTTTACGCTAATATCGGGAATAGCGGCCTCTACTGTTCTTCACAACGCAAAAGACAGAATGAGTTTGATCAGGGCGGGTATTCTTATCGCGGCGGCAAACTCCGTCGCTATTGTTGTTATACTGCTTATGCAGAAAGCGAGCATATACGACTATCCCGCTATGATTTTCGGCGCTGTGCTGAACGGTATAGTTTCAGGTATGCTTACGCTCGGTTTCTTGCCGCCGCTGGAACACGCGTTAAACGCCGTAACGCCTTTCAGGCTGATGGAACTGTCCGATCTTAACGCCCCTGTCTTGCGCAAACTTTTTACGGCGGCCCCTGGAACATACAGCCATTCGCTTATGGTCGCCAATCTTTCCGAGCAGGCGTGCCAGGACATCGGGGCCAACGCCTTGCTCGCCCGTGTCGGCGCGTATTACCATGACATAGGAAAGATAGAAAATCCCGCTTATTTTGTAGAAAATCAGACAGAGTATAACAAGCACGATGATATAGCGCCGCGTCTTTCGGCGACAATAATCCGCAGTCATGTAAAACTTGGCGTTGAAAAAGCAATCAGTCTTGGACTGCCGAAAGACGTCATAAACATTATCGCGGAACATCACGGGAACTCGGTCATATCGTGGTTTTACAACAAGGCGGCGGAACAGGAAATTGACGTAAGCTCTGAAGACTTTTGCTATCCCGGTCCTCCCCCGCGCACAAGGGAATCCGCCGTAGTAATGCTTGCCGACATAACCGAAGCCGCCGTACGCACGCTGGACAAACCTACGGCGGGTAAAATTGACAAATTCGTACAACAGCTTTTTGACAATAAAATTGAACACGGACAGCTTGCGGAGTCGGAGCTATCCTTCCGCGAACTTGAAATTATAAAGAAAGCGTTTGTAAAAGCGCTTACCGGCTATTATCATTCAAGGATCGAGTACCCAAAACAAAAAGAGGAAGCGTAATGAATCATGTAACGGTTAACGCCGAAGAAGTGGTCCTTCCTAACTGGATCGATTCCATGCGCGGTTTTGCCCTTAAAGTTTTGGAAGAAATAAAACGAGACAACTGGGAACTTTCAATACTTTTGTGCGGGGACAAGACGATTACCGCCCTTAATTCCCAGTACAGAAACAAGAGCGAACCTACGGACATACTGTCGTTTAATCTTGGCGAAACTGTGAAAGACAGCGGAAAAACCGTTTATCTTCCGGGCGACATTGTAATTTCACTTGACACATTGCGCGAAAACGCCCGGTATTTTAACGCAAGCGAGGACGAGGAGTTACGCAGACTGCTAATTCATGGTATTCTTCATTTAGACGGCATGGATCACGAAACAACGGACAAAGAAGAACCGATGCTGGCGTTTCAGGAGGAAATACTGAACAAGTTAAAAAATGAACATATATTCCCTTGCGGAGGGAAAATGTGAAAAATCAATTTCAACTTAATTCCAAAGCGATAAAAGAACTTGAGGAAGATCAACAGCAGATGATCCGCGGCGTCGTGGAATTATCGGACACCACCGTAAAGGAAGTAATGGTTCCCAGAACTGACACTGTCTTTATTTCCGCCGATGCCACTAAAGAGGAACTGTTTGTCTGCTTAAGCGAAAATGAACATTCCCGTTATCCTGTGTATCAGGATACGGTCGATCAGGTTATCGGCGTTCTCCATGTAAAAGACGTGCTTAAAGCGCTTGTAAAAAACAATCCCATTAACATACGAGAACTCGCCAGAAAGCCTTTTTTTGTTCCGCTTTCCAAACATATTGACGATCTTTTGCGCGAGTTAAAACGAAAAAAAGTACACATTGCCATAGTGGTGGACGAATACGGAGGAGTGTCCGGCATCGTCTCAATGGAAGATATAATAGAAGAAATAATCGGCGACATTCAAGATGAATTTGATCAGGAAACCGAAGATGTGGTAGAATTGGGCAAGGGTATATGGCTATGCGACGCCAGAGTCAACCTTTCAGCGCTCGCAGAAGAAACAAATCTTGATCTTCCCGCCGGCGACTTTGACACTCTTGGCGGTTTTGTATTTGATCTTTTCGGGAAAATTCCCGTTAAAAACGAAAAAATCGAATACAAAGATTATGATTTTATCATTCAGGAAATGGACGGGCATAAGATAAATTCGATAAAAATTGTAACGCGCAATAAAGAATAGGGGTTCTAAAAAGAGGGGATATGTTGCGTTTCAGGTTTGTTGTTTTAATACTTTTCCTTTTAATGCTCTTTCCCGTAAATTTGGCGGCACAGCCGGCCGGCGCCGCGGCGCTTTATGAACGCGGGAGAAATTTTATGGCGGACGAAAACTGGTATTCCGCGATAGAGTCTTTTCTGGAGTGTATAAGGCTTAACCCCGCCCACGCCGAGGGAACATCCGCCCTTGCCGAGTGTTATTATGAACTTTCAGAATTTGATCAGGCGCTTAACTGGGTGCGCAAGGCGAGACTGCTAGCGCGCGGCAATATATCAGTGGCAAACTTGGAAGTTTTTACGCTTATCGCGCTTGGGCAGTTGGATCAGGCAACGGCGCTTGTTTCTGAAATTCTTACAAAAGAACCGTACAACAGGGAAGCGCTTTTTGCCGCCGGAGAACTGGACATCGCAAGAAACAGGCCGTCCGAAGCCCTGATTCGTTACCGCGAAGCGGTGCGCCGTCACCCCGACGACCGCAGGCTTTTAATTTCTCTCGCTCTTGTTTCTCTTTCGCTGGGAGACGGGGACACTTCCGTCCGTTATATAAACAGCGCCCTTGAACAGCACCCCGACGATTACCGCGTCTTTTTTTACGCCGCTTATATCTATTCAAAAAATAACAAGCTGGCGGACGCCATACAGTATGCGGAACGCGCCCTTTACTACAAACCGGATCATGAAGCGTCTGTTTCCCTTATGGCGCTTTTGCGCTACCGTAACTTGCAGTACGACGAGGCAATACGTCTTTCGGATATTTCCATCGCAAAGGACAGGCAGAATACGGGCGCGTGGTATTTAAAAGGGCTTTCACTTATAAGATTGAACCGCCCGCAGGACGCGATTACTGTTCTCTCAACCGCCATCAGCGTCAGCGAAGAAGCGGAATTTATACGCGCCATTCTGGAAGAAACTCTTATTTCCTCGACAACGCTGGAAGACACGCGGCGCGCAAGGTGGGCGGACTGGCATTTTAACAGCGCAAAAAATTACCGTACGCGCAACTTAATCGATCAGGCGCTGTTTGAATACCGCAGAGGATTAAGGCTTAACCCTTTTGCGAAGGACAGGCGCGAATACGCGGAACTTCTGCGGCTTTCAGGTTATCCATCGCGCTATCTTGAAGAACTGCTGTTTTTGCAGGAGCAGGGAATGTCGGACAGACCGCTGAACGACGCGGTAGAAGCGTATAGCTCTTTGCTTTCCAACGCTCTCTTTAAACAATGGCAGGTAAATCCCGTTGATCTTGCCGAGCGCCATTGGAAAGTCGCCGTCTTTGCCCTTGCCGGACAGTCCAGTTTTCTTCACGCGGACGCGGGGGAAACCGCGGCGTCCGTTATCAAGGACATATTGGTTCATGAACGTAATATAACGCCGATGAATTTACAACTGCGCCAGCCGTCTTTTTCTCAGGCTTTTAAACAGGCAAGGGAAAGCGGAGCTGATTATTTTATGCTTGTATCGGTAACAGAAAACGAGAGGGACATTTCCATAAAAGGGGAGCTTTTTACAGGCAGAACCGGCTCCCCGGCCGCTGTTTTTTACACCTACCGCACAGGAACAGGCAGACTCCGTGACGCTTCAAAAGGAATAATTGAACAGCTCTCTAGCGCTTTGCCGTTCAGGGGGAGGCTTCTTATCCGCAGACAGGGACAGGCGCTTATCAACAAAGGGAAAGCGGATGGCGTAAAAGCGAACGCCGTTTACGACGTGGTAAAAAAAGGACGCCCCCAAACCGCGAGCGAAGGCATCGCCCTTGTCTACAGCGCCGACGAACTTATCGGAAAAATTACAATCACCAACGTAGATGAAGAAATCGCGTCCGGCACTTTGGCAAGAGTCGGTTTTTTTGACCGCATTGAGGCGGGAGACGACATAGTGCTTCAATCTGAAAAAGCAATTAAATCAACGGAACCGGCAAACCCTGAGTTACGCGCTCTTTTAAGAACTTTGCGCTAATACACCATAGCGGAAAGGATGGAGTCTATCCACATATTCGCCTCTACAGGGTGAAACGGTCTGACCGTCAGAAATTCGAATAACGCCCCCCTGTAATTTCCGGTAAAGTAAAGGGTTTGCCCAAGATAAAAACGGGCGCGCGCTTCTATGTCTTTTGACCTCGGCAATGACAAATAGTGCAATAAATCCGCGCGCGCTTTTTCCCAATCGCGCTTTAAAAATGATTCGCTTATAATTTGAAACAGTGCGGAATCTTCGCCGCCGGACGGAGCCTGCAGATCAACCGTAAAAGCGCGCGGCTTTCTTGGTTCCGGCGGCGCTTTTTCCGGCACATTAGCGTTCTTAACAATTCTTGCGGCATTGTCGCTTAAAGGTACGGCGGAGGCTGTGTCCGGTAAAAAATAGCTTTCTGTCAAAGCGCTGTTCAATGTCATGGCGGGAAGCGGCATTGGGCGCAACGCCTTTTCCGCGGAACCATCGCCGTAAACAGTTACAGCGGAAATTGTCGCGTTAATACCCGGTCTAATTCCCATACTGCCGCCTGAAATTTCATCTTCATAAATTAACGCGTAATAATAGGAAAGACCGGGAACGGGATAATCCACAAAAGGAGACCTGACCCCGGATCGCACCATAACGGAGTTAAGCAGATCGCGAGGCTCTTTTACAGGCTGTGTACTGCGGTAAAGAACCGCGTTCTTGCGCGGACCGTTCACGTCGAAAGCGATCACTACCCTTTCCCCGTCCAGTCTTGCCGTTAAATTTGAAATTCCCTGAACAGGCTCGGCTGTCTGCCGGCTTTCAACAGGCGCTGACGCGACCGCACCCGAAGTGCTTACAACCGTGCTGTTCACTCTTGGAATAATTACGTCATAGCGCCGCCCGGAAACATCGCTTGCGGCTACAAAATAATATACGTTTTCCAAATCTTCGGAATCGTCAATATAATACTGTTCCCCATACCTTACCATTACAGGCCGTATATTCGCGGGAACCGAGCCCGAAAACGGTCTTGAAGAACGGAAAATATAAACTGGTCCGCGAGCGTCTGGCGAATCTACCCATGTAAGCCTTATCAGATTATTTCTGGCTTCCGCCGAAACTTGCGAAACAACATAGGTGTTCCCGTTATCCTGAGCATACGCAGACGCTGACAAAACGAGTAATAATGCATAGAAAACGGGCATTTTCTTCATCTATTTTAATTTTAATACCTGTTTTTACGAAAATCCAGAGGAAAAAGAGACTTTTCCATAGAAATCAATTTTCAACCACGACAGGAAGAAAAATACCGCAAACGATGCTTACGAATAATGAAATGCCATTCGTACTTATTCTAGTGTATTTTTAGTAAAAAATTTGTTTTGGTTCGCGGCAAGAAAAAAATGAATCTCAGCTTTTTCCGCCGCAGTGTAGTCATTATGGAACAATTTCTGTATTATTTAAGCATGGAAAGATACATTAACTGTATCGCGCACAGAACAAGCGAAGGCAACCTTCTTATAGGGGAAAGTTATACCGCAATGTTTGACTGCGGTATGGCTCATTGCGCGGGTAAAACTATACAAAACGCAAAAAACGCCCTGCAAGACAGGCAGTTGGACTATCTTTTTATCACCCATACACATTACGACCACATAGGCGCTCTGCCTTTTTTCAGAAAAGAATGGCCGGGACTGTGCCTTGTAACATCGCAAGCGGGCGCTAATGTTCTTTTAAAAGATACTCCGCGCAGAGTTATCCGAGAACTTTCTATCGTGGCGGCGAATGAGCAAAATGTCCAATTTGACGCTTCTTACAGCGACGACGTTTTTCATGCTGACCTTATTGTAAAAGAGGGGGATATTATTCCGCTTGGCGGACTTTCGGTCGAGACGCTGGAAACCCCCGGACATACAAGGGACACGCTCAGCTTTTTTATACCCGAACTTGAAATGCTTATAGTAAGTGAAACAACCGGAGTTTATTTGCCAGACGGCACTGTGTATCCCCCTTATCTTACAAGTTTTAATGACACGGTCAATTCTATAGAAAAATGCCGGAAGATACCATGTAAATACCTTTCTCTGCCGCATAAAGGACTTACGGACAAAAAAGACGTAAACGATTTTTTTGATAAAACGCTGTCCGCCTGCACCGATTGCAAAAACTTTATACTGGAGATGAACAGTAAAAAAATAGATCAGGAAGCTTTGCTTGATCTGTTTTATAAAAAATACGGAAATGAAACTCTTTTTAGTTATCAGCCTAAAGACGCTTTTTTCGCAAACGCCCGCGCCACAATTGCCTGTACTTTACGTGAATTTGCGCCTGACAGCGTAGCATTACAGCAGTGATTATTTACCGAGAACTAATATTACCTGACCGTTTCTACCCTGGTACTCCAGAGCGTTCGGGCAGTGGTTAGAAAGGTATGGAAGATTGTTTATCAGGGGAAAAGTATACTTTTTCTCACCTTTTTTTATTAAAAAGTATACTTTTTCTTACTTGTTTCTGTGAAAATTAAACCCATAATTATAAAGTGCGCTATTGACATAACTTAAGGAGGGAAATTTATGAAGAAAATAAGTCTTATTATGTTCTTATATAGCTCTGTATGTGTTTTACTCACCGTCGGTTTTACCTCATGTTTAACCGGTTATTTAGGTAATGAGTTAAAAAAACTGGATGACGATGACAATGATAATTATTATGACAACTACTTCGGAAATTCCGTAGTATACATTAAAAAACTTCCTGACAAGACGGTATATACAGAGGGGGAAATATTTCAGCCAAAAGGTTTAGAAATTACCATAAAAATAACAAAAGGTAGCGGTAAAGAAGAAAGTGAAAATTATAGTTACTCTGATCCAAAACATAAAAATAATTTTGATTTTGCAAATGGAAGCATCCCGCTTGATGTTGATAATAAAGCTATAGACGGTATATATTACCCTGAAAATAATGAAAATAATTTTTATGTTAATCAATATATTTTTAAAATCCCTATTAAAGTTATTCCAAAATAGGTGAATGGACTTGTTCGACAACCCGGTTGGTTGTCTCACAGTCTTGCGGTTTTTATATGAAGTTTTTCAGAAACTGAAGTTTCCGAAGAACTCTAATATACCTTTTAAGGAGGTTTTTGTATGAAAAATACTATTAAAAGTTCGAGTAACCAAACCGGCTGGAAGAGATATGCGTCTATCCTTCTATTTATTTTCCTTTTAGCAATTACCGTAGTTTCTTTTTCCACCTGCGACGAAGATATTGGTGAAGTTAAAGATGAAGATACTAAAGGAGAATTGACCATAAACGGCTTTGATATTAATACCTCGAGTTATTTTGCCTATGCTTTAGGAAATACCGGCGAAAACGACCAACTTGGAGCCTATACCGATTTTAAAACAAAAAAGTTAGGCAGAATTAATTCAAACGGTTCTGTTACATTGAGTGTTTGGAAAATTAAGGACTCTGCCGGTCTCAATTATAAAGGAAACGATTATGTAGTGCTTGGCGTATGGGTTTATGATAATTATAACAGCCTGCATGATACCGGAACTGTAGAAGTAACATTTACCAACGGTGTTGGAACTGGAACAGTTAGTTTAAGCAATTCATATTATTAGAATAGAATTGTTAAGAAACTTCCGTTTCCTGAACAACTACCAGTAAAAAGTATTTTTGCAGGGCTAAAGCTTGCTTTAGCCAGAAAAAATGCAGGACTTGTAAAACAACCAACCGGGTTGTCGAACAAGTCCAATATATATAATAACATTAGGCAAACTTGCACTAATGTTCAGGCTGTAACTGACGTTTTTTTGTTTGCAATAAGGAAACTACGCAAGCAGTTTATCGCGATCAAAAAAAATGTGGCGGAACAAAAACGCACAAAAGGCACAAGCCAGACTGGTGTTTTGTGTAGCTCGAGCCGCCGTAAGGTAGCGAAGCAGTTACAGACCTGTTGAGGTTGCAGAAAAACATAGTTTCTAAAAAAAAAAGACTTCAAAATATGCCTAAAATTAGCCCTAAAACACCCAAAATCAATGGTTTTTCAATAGCTTTTTTGTTCAAAAACAGTTTTTCTGCAACCTCGTTATGCGAAGTTGCCGCATTTTTAACTATGTATAATCGCAATATTTTTTAATTTTACATTTAACGCATTTTGGATTTTTTTCAAAACACATTCCTTCATTCGTCTCTTGTCCATATAAAACAAAAATTATATCTATAAACCTAATTGGTTTTTCGATAATTTCAGCAATTTTTCTACCTACCTCTATTGCTTCTAATAAGTTTTTTGTACAAGAAATAAGCCCTAATCGATAAAATATTCTTGTAATAACTCTATCAGGTTTTAAAACATTTATTCCAATATCTGTTAAAAAATGATATACTGTTATTTCGCCTAAATATTTAAAATTATTTTTCAGTTCATTTCTTAATTCTAATAAATTATCCCATGAACAATTTGGACTAAAACTATTCAAATAGTCAAATACTGAACCATGTTCTTTAACAATTTTATTTATTTCTTTTGCATTTTTAATTATTGCCTTAATCTTATTCCTGTTTTTTATCATATTTTCATCGTTAATAATTTTCTCAACATCATCTTCAGTATAATTCATTACGAGACTGTAATTTGGCAAATGATGATCTATTAAGTCTCTTTTTTGAGTAACTATTTCAGCCTTGAAACCGGAGTAGAACACAATATATTTGATTTTATTAAAATATTCATTATCATCTTCCTTTACAAATTTTATATTTAATGCCCAATTAATCCAATTATTGAAAAAATCACTTTTATTAGTTTTATTAAAATTTGTATAAAGAGTTTCTTTTATCAAATGGAATACTTCTTTAACAGCTTCTGTGTTGTTTATATCAAGCATTTTACACCTTAATCACATTATAATCTTTTATCTATTTTTGTCAACTGTCCTATTCATTTTTCTAAATAATTTTGCGGCAATTTCGCATAATGTTCAGGCTGTAACTGACATTTTTTTGTTTGCAATAAGGAAACTACGCAAGCAGTTTATCGCAATCAAAAAAAAATGTGGCGGAACAAAAACGCACAAAAGGCGTAGCCCGGAGCCGCCGAAGCAGTTACAGTCCTGTTGAGGTTGCAGTTTGGGCTGTTAAAATTAATGTCCTTCTTTTTCTTGAGTATCAATAACCTCATATTCACCTGTGTCTTGATTAATTAAAATACACTCTTCTCCATCCATGTCATCATGACAAACTATGAAATAATTTGGCGTAATGATTATTGTTATATAACTTGGATAATATAAATTTTTATATTCATATTCTCTTATTTTCATATCATTATTAGAATCATCAATATATATTAATTTATAATTATTATTTTTAAATATTTGCAAAACAAAGCATTCCCACTGCGTTGTTTCAATAATATCATTTCCCCCCATTTGATTTTCTCTTGTTTGATTATAAAATACCGGCAATACCTTTAGATTAAAAAATTTATCTGATACTATTGTCGTATTTGTATTATTAGTAGCATTAACAAAAATAATATCATAAATTACATTATTATCAATTTCAATGCGATTTTTATCCAAAGAATTTTCTTTATAAATTACATTTTTATTGTACAATATTACTTTATAAAAATCCATTTCATATTTTTGAGGTTTCTTATTTGCAGTATCAGTGAAAGAATCATCTTTTCTATCAATAACATTTTGTGATTCATTACCAGCCGATTTGGTACATGAAATAATTATTAATGATAGAATTATAACTAATATTTTCATAAATAAATTATGATACATTTTATTTCTCCTGTCAATAAATTCCTGTATAAATTTTAGCGGTACAACCCAAAGACATCGGTAACACCCATTGTAAAAAAAGATGTTGCCACGATGCTATGCAGGGTAAAGAGATAGCGTAAATTTTCTTGATAAAGCATGATAAATCGCTATACGCAAGTTACACCTAAATCTATATGCTGTAAGAAGTTATATCAAAATTTATGTTACCAGATAAACATGGTCATTTTTTTATTATTAGAGTTATTCAGAAACTGAAGTTTCCGAACAACTCTAATAATGATAGGAATTATACCGGAAGTAAACTCTGCGCCTCTACGAGATGTCTTTCCAGAAACAGCACCTCTGCGAGAGTTAATTCAGACACATAAACTACACCCTTTTTACTACAATCTTCTTACCTTTAATGCGCGTAACTTTTACCCCCTTGCCGGGAGCAATATACTCGCCGTCTGTTACAGCCTCGTAAATTTCATCATCAATTAACACCAGTACTGTCCGAGAGGCAACCGGCTTTCCGGATAGCCCAACTTCAGAGTCTGTAACCGCTATTTTCCCAATCAGGGAAGAAAGGTCTTTCACTAAACTCCTAACAGTTTGCTGTACGCTTCAAGGGCGCTATCGCCGAAGTTGCCTGAAAGCACTTTTTTTGTCAGGACTTTTCCAAGCTGTACTCCCTCTTGATCAAAACTATTAAGATTCCACACAAAACCCTGAAACATCACTTTGTTTTCATAGTGCGCGAGCAGGCTCCCCAGCACGCCGGGTGTTAGCCGCTTTCCAAAAATCAAACTTGACGGACGCTCTCCTGTGAACTCTTTGTTTCTGTCGCTGGAGTCCTGCCCTTTGGCAAACGCGACAATTTGCGCAGAAAGATTTGCTTTCAGCTTCGTTTGGCTGACAGACCCGTCCACAGTTACGTCATCGCCCTTTTGACTTTCGGTAAAACCGATAAATTGAAGCGGGATAATTCCCGTCCCCTGATGAAGAAGCTGATAAAACGAGTGCTGACCGTTTGTTCCCGGTTCGCCGAAAATAACAGGACCTGTACTGTAATCGACAGGCTCGCCAATGCGGTTTACGCGCTTTCCGTTAGACTCCATGTCCATCTGCTGTAAATGCGCGGGAAAACGCGAAAGCGCCTGACTGTACGGCAAAACCGCAGTATACGGACACATCAAAAAGTTGCGCTCCCAAACCCCTATCAGAGCATCAAGAAGGGCGGCGTTTTTAAGAATATCCGTTTCAATAGCCATTTTGTCCGCTGATGACGCCCCCTCAAGAAATTCCTTAAATGTTTCAGGTCCGAAGGCGAGAGACAAAACGCACCCGCCCACCGCCGATGATGATGAATAACGCCCACCTACGTAGTCGTCAATGTAAAAAGAATCAAGATACGCACTGTTACGCGCAAGAGGGCTTGTTTCGCTAGTTACGGCAATCATATGCTTGCTTGGATCAAGCCCCGCCTTTTTAAGTTTGTCTTTTACAAAAAGTTCATTGGCAAGAGTTTCCTGAGTAGTGCCGCTTTTAGAAACCAAAATGAACAGGCACTGTTCAAGATTGCATGATGCGATTACTGCGGAAGCATCGTCAGGGTCTACGTTGGAAATAAATTTCGCGTCAAGTTTCTTTTTGCCTTCCGCTACAGCCCAGTTTTCAAGGGCAAGGTACATGGCGCGCGGTCCAAGGTCTGAACCGCCAATTCCTATCTGCACCACCGTAGTAAAATTCCCACCTGTGGAACCTTTATATTTGCCGCCATGCACCGCGGACGCAAAATCGCAGAACCTTGCAAGCTCCTTGCGGTAAAATTCTCCGATGTTTTTTCCGTTTTCGATAACGGGCTGTCCCTGCTCTCCGCGCGACAAGTGATGAAGCACTTTCCTGTTCTCTCCGGTGTTCATCACCTCTCCGTTAAGAAGCGCCCTGTATTTGGCGATAAGCTCCTGTTCGTCTGCGAGAGACTGCAGTAATTTGACGCATTCGCCGTCGACGGCTTTTGCCGCCCATGAATATTTAAGACCTTCTGCCATAGGGACAATACACTCCTCCACCCTTTTAGAGTCAAGTTTGTCCCTGAAGAGAAAGGCTTTTTTCGCGTGTTCGGCAAGCTTCTTGTACGAACTGGTTTTGTCAAAATTAACATAATTCATATTATTCTCCTTACAATTAATACTTTCTTAAAACATCAAGCACAGGATAATTTATCCTGTCGCCATTATCGTACTGCGGCAGTTTTTCATGAAGGCTTTCCCCAATAGAAATAATCCCAAAATCAAGATTTTTATAATTCCAGTACGAGAAACCTATCCCCATTTCTTTTAGCACGGAAAGCAAATCCTCATACCAGCGTAATTGGGACTGCAGTTCAACAGGCGTGTAAACTCCGAATTCATTGCAGATAATTTGCGCGCCGTACTTCCTGCGAAAATCATTAACGGGTTCAAACTCTTTCGCTATTCTTTCGCGATCCCATTTTCCCTCGGACTGCGAAAAACCGTATTTACGTACAAGACCTTCTCCGTAATCGCACGGATACGCTCTTTCTTTTTTAATTTCAGGATTTTCAATCCACGGCGCGTTCTGGTGCGTAAAAAGCAAAGGTTCATAAAAATGCACAACGTAAATCATATTATCATCGTCAAACGGCGTTAAAGATGAAAACGCGCTGGGACCGTTCCACATATTGGAACCTGTTAATATGGCAGATTTTGGAGCATGACTGCGTATTTCTTTGCAAAGCCTGTCCTTTACATTGTTCCAAATCTCAGGCGTAGGGGCGACAGGTTCATTTAGCGTCTCAAAAAGCACATGATCATTATGCCCGTAACGCTCCGCGAGAAACGCCCATATTTTTTCTGTTTGTTTAATGTATGTGTCATCGTCTGTAAAAAGTTTTTGCACGGGATTTTTTGTAGCGTCTGAAAAATCATGCCCCGGACACTCATGAAGGTCTAAAATCATTTTTAGACCGTTTTGCTTCGCAAGATTTACCGCCCTGTCAAGATTGACGAAACGGCTGTCTACAGGCTTTTCATCTTCCGTAAAGAAAAGGTATGCGTCGACAGGAACGCGCACATGATCGAACCCCCACGATTTTACATTGACAAAATCTTTTTCGGTTATAAATGTTTCCATATGTTTATCAATACCGGGAAAATTTTCAGGGTCTTTTTCTTGAATAGCGTCAATCTGACTAAGCCAGCCTCCCATATTTAAACCGCGCATTCTGGACATACCCTTCCTCCTTATTATTAACAGATTGTTCGGCAACCGCAAAGGTTCGCAGTTGTCTAACAATTCCAATATATACTATATTTAAATATTAGTATATTATAAAAACCACATATGAGACAGTACATTTTAGATCTTTGGAAGACTCATTCAACCGTTATACTGCCGCTTGCTAAAAATATTGCGGTGATGACGGTTATTCTTATTTTAGGCATAAGTGTTTCCAAAGGGGCGCGCAAGCTGATACAAAAAGCCAGCGCAAAATGGCCGCAGAGCGATGGGACGGCGGTTCCGCTTTTACAGACAATTGTCCACTACGGAATCGTCATCATCTGCATCATTATGATCCTCAATATTTTTGGCGTAAGCACCGCAAGCCTTATAGCCGTAATAGGGGCGGCAGGCGTGGCTGTCGGACTCGCGCTTAAAGACACTCTGGGGAATATAGCGTCTGGAATAGCGCTCCTTCTTTTGGGAACTTTCCGCAAAGGGGAGTATATTGAATTTGGTTCTTTTAACGGAACGGTAAAAGAGATAAATTTATTTACCACAATTCTGGAAACTCCCGATGGCATTTACATATCCGCCCCCAACTCAAGCATCTGGGGCAGTCCTCTTAAGAACTATACACGGAACGGAAAACGCAGAATGGAACTTTCCGTCGGCATTGCCTACTCAGATTCTGTCGATACCGCTTTTCAGGTAATGCAGGGCATTATCGATGCGGAAGCGCGGTTTTTAAAAGCTCCCGCCCCTCAAGTTATTCTTCAATCTCTTGACGACAATTCGGTAAAAATCACCATTCGCGCATGGGCGGCGATTCAGGATTACTGGAACATCTACTGGGATATGATAAAAAACATCAAGATCAAAATTGAAAAGGCGGGTCTGCACATTCCATTTCCACAGCGCGATGTTCACATTATACAGGAACAGGCGTTATAAATACGTTTTTGGCACAAAGCAAAAACTCTACTGCCGTAAACACGCCTTATATAATTTTTCAATATACATAAGCCTGTTAACTTAAATTGACTTATTATCTTATGGTTGATATTCTTTACTTATGATTCTTTACAACCCTTCGATAGCGTTGAATATGGGCGATTATGGGATTTCAATTCCCATTCATGCTGATAAAAACAAAACAATCTACGATGCGCTCAAAACCGGCGTTCTGAAGAATATTCCTGAAACTTTATGGTTGCGCGGTCCTGAATTTTTTGCGGAAATTGTACGGGACGATCTCTTGCGCGTACATTCTCCTGACTATGTGGAAAGGCTTTTTTCTTCTGTCGTTGATAAAGAAGTTATTGAGGCTTATGAACTTGCCATACCATCCAGTGAAGGCAAGAGATGGGACCCGTTAAAACAGTCGCGCCCTTTAAAAGATTTTCTAATGCAGTCCCTTATAAGCGCCGGTGGAACCTACACTTGCGCTCTTACCGCACTGGAACTTAACACGGTAAAACATACGGGTTTTGCCTTTTTCCTTGGCGGAGGAAGCCACCACGCCCAAAGGAGCGCTGGCAAAGGCTTCTGTTTAATTAACGACTTGGTAGTCTCTCTGCGCAAACTGCAATATGAAGGACGTATACGCACAGCGTGGATTGTTGACACAGACGCTCACAAAGGCGATGGTACTGCCGTGCTTACATGGGGAGACGCTTCCATCCGAACCTTGAGCATTCACATGGAGAGGGGCTGGCCTTTGGACGAACCAGGCTACGATCCAAAAGCGATCTACGATCCTTCAGTTTTCGCGGATTTTAATCCATCTTATACACCTAACGACATAGATATAGGAATTCCCGAAGGCGGGGACGCGGATTATGTTCCATGTCTGGCGGGAGGTCTTTCGAGACTGGAAAAACTTCTTTCAAAACCGGATATCGCACTGGTGGTGTGCGGCGTTGACCCATATGAGAAGGACGAGCTTGCCTCATCAAAACATCTTCAACTAACAAAAGAGACGCTTTTTGAACGGGACATGCTGGTATACAATTTTCTGCAGGAAAGGCATATCCCATCTGCATGGGTTACAGCGGGAGGCTACGGCGCGCGCTCGTGGGAGATATACGTAAACTTTCTTGAACATATCATGCCTGAGAGAATAGCGGAAGGTTATAAGTAAACCGCTTTCCTTGAGTCATTGGACTTGTTCGACAACTGCGAACCTTCGGTTCGAGTTGGTTGTCTCATGTCAGCTACGCTGACCAGTCTTGCGGTTCTTCAGGCTATAAGCCTGCGAACGCGGACTTTAGTCCGAAAGTTCGACAAAACCGCGTTTTTTATATAAAGTTGTTCAAAAACTGAAGTTTCCGAACAACTCTATTTATGAAAATGCAGTTTGCATTCATGACAGCCTTTGGCGATGGTATCGGTCAGGTTCAGCTGAAGACCCATTGCTTCAGCAATACCGCGATCGCCGTCCATAGCCATATCGCACAACAGCGCGCAGGTATCGTCGTCAAAACCCAACTTCCGCCACGCGCTTACCAGCGCGCAATAATGGAAATTTGTTTTCAAGTTGTCCTTATCCGCGCTGATACCGTCCATATTGAACGTATTTATCACAAGATCGCTAAGAAAAACTTTCTTAAAATCCCCGCAGTTATTCGGATCAGCGCAATCTTTCCTGAAATTCCCGCCGTGCATAAGACCGCAACGTTTAATCGCTTTCCGTATAATTCTCTCGGCGTCAAGTCCCGCTTTTTTCATTTCATCATAAATCAACCCCATCCATGCCGCCCTATGTTCAATAGCGGCGCGGTTAACAGCTATAACCTCATCAACAGGATTTTCCTTGTTTTCTATATTGGACATAAAATCTCCGTCTCTTGACATAATTAATGAAGACATACAATTATATACTTATCCGGTTTATTGAATCAACAACAAAGTTGTTCAACAACTCTAATTACAGGGATTAATATGGGAGTTTTATGGTGAAAAATAATCAAATACAAGTTATTCAAGGAGATATAACCCGCCAAAAAGTTGACGCAATCGTCAACGCCGCAAACGAATCTTTGCTTGGCGGCGGAGGTGTAGACGGCGCGATACATTCCGCCGCAGGCAAGGCGCTTGAGTTAGCCTGCCGTAAGATTCACGATGAAAAGGGCGGCTGTAAGACAGGAGAGGCTGTAATCACAACAGGGGGAAACTTACCTGCAAAATTTGTTATTCATACGGCCGGTCCCGTTTGGCGAGGCGGAAAACAACAAGAAGCTGAATTGTTATCCTGCGCGTATTCAAATTCCTTACGGCTGGCGGCGGAGAACGGAATCAAAACTATTGCTTTCCCGAATATCAGCACAGGAATTTACGGTTTCCCAAAAGAACAAGCCTCTAAAATTGCAGTTTCCGCCGTAGTTGATTTTCTTAATAATAACAAAACATCTATTGAGAAAGTTATTTTTGTATGCTTTGATCAGGAAAACTATGAACTTTACAAGGAGCTGGCGTAAAAAGGTGAACAAATTACGGGCGCATAGGCTGATCATTATGTGTAGAGAGAAAATAGCAAGGAGATAGGGAACTTTTTCAGTCATGGGTACAAAAATTTTTTACCACGAACCAACACGAACCGCGTACCTTCGGTATGCTCACGACTTTTAGTTGATGTCTTATCGTTACCTTCGTTATATTGCGTTAATTTGTAAGTTATATTTCTTCTGTTTTGTATTGGTTCGCTAGTAATCTGTAACAGCTAAATGTTCACAATAACTTATTACCAGACATCCTCACGCAGAGGGCGCAGAGATCGCGGAGGCGCAGAGGATCAGGGGTAATTAGCTAACTTGTATTTATTTCATGTTGTTTTTCATTGTAAAATAAAAAAAGCATAGCGGGGAACGCGCAGTTAGGGAACAAAGCGTATTTCTCCGCGCCTTTGCGTTCTTTGCGACCTCTGCGTGAAAAAAATAAAATGAAGTTTTAGCTATCATAGTACTAGAACTTTGTAACAGCTAAATGTTCAAAATAATATTACCAAAAATCCTCACGCAAAGGACACAGAGATCGCGGAGGCGCATAGAATCAGGGGTGATTAGCTAACTTGTATCCCTTTTATGTTGTTTTTCTTTTATAGAATAATAAAAAAGCATAGCGGGGAACGCGCAGTTAGGGAACAAAGCGTATTTCTCCGCGCCTTTGCGTCCTTTGCGAGATAAAAAACAAAGCATAGTTTTAGCTGTCAGAGTACTAGTAAATGTTAGTTTATTATGGTAAAAATTTATTTTTTCGTCTAAAGTCATGCAAAACCGCACTTTCGCACCAATATATATGTATATCATTTTGTATGATATAATGAAGTTGTTTAAGAACTTCAGTTTTTAAATAACTTTTTATAAAACAACATTTTTGCAGGGCTTTAGCCTGAAAAAATGTAAGACTTGTCAGGTAACTAACCGGGTTATCAAACAAGTATATCTTATTCTTTGGAGAGTGAATTATGGCTACAGCGGCAAGTAAAAAGAGAAAACCGTCAAGAAAAGCGCCCCCCAGCGGCAAAGGACTAACCTTTGAAAAAGTGTGGGCAATGATGCAGGAAACGGATCGGCAAATGAAAGAAAATGCCGGGCGTTTTGATCGGGAAATGAAAAAGCATGCCGAACGGTTCGACCGGGAAATGAAGAAGAACGCCGAGGAAAATGCCGAGCGGCAGAAGGAAACTGAAAGGCAGATGAAAGAAAGCGCCGACCAGCTTAACAAACAGCTTGGCAAACTTGGCAACCGTTTCGGTGAAATGATTGAATATATGGTTGTGCCTAATCTGATTTCAAAATTTAACGCTATTGGCTTTGTTTTTGAAAAGGCTTATAAGGATGCCACTATTAAAGATAAGGAAAATGATATCTACACTGAAATTGACATTACTCTTGAAAA
>JAITUY010000236.1 GCA_031286095.1 Treponema sp.
ATTAGGAAACAGCTTTTTTATATCTCCTACAGGCAACGCGCTTCGCGGCCGTTCGGGGGAAGAATTGCACCGTACCACATCGCGGATAGGGTTTGTTCTGACAAGTCCTTCCTCAATTAGATGGACATACATTTCTGATTGTAATGGCATTGCATATTGTGTAATGGTTAAAAGGCTTGTTTTGACTGCCATTTTGAAAAGTTTTGTCTGCCGTGTTCAGTAGGTAGAGTTGTAATAATTTTCTAATATAACATAAAAAAGAATAGAGTTGGTGGTGTCCGAAAAGTAACCGATTTCCCGGACAGCCCCAATTAACTTATAAAAAGTATTTTTGCAGGGCATTAGCCTGAAAAAATGCAGACTTGTTCTATAACTAAAGTGGTTAACCTGCGGGGTTGTCGGACAAGTCGGATAACTAAAATGAAGAAAAAGAAAAGTCGAATTTTCAGTATTATTTTTCTCATACTGGCGTTTATTATCGGCAGTTGCTCTGAACCGTCTACCCCTACGCCTGAACCTAAAGATATCCCTACTCCAACGCCTACACCTATACCAACACCTACGCCTTTTGTGGCTGTTACCGGCATTAGCGGCGTACCGAAATAACGGAGCTATCCTATTTTTTGTGTAAATAGATTTTCCATTTTTCTTTACTTCTTGAAATATCAAATTTCCAGCAGTTTTTCTACTAGGTTTGTCATAAATTTTGTGTAAATGGTAACGGGAAAAAAATCGAGATTTTCATTTACACAAAAAACAGGATAGGCTCGAAATAACCGTTGGCGTTGAGCTTGCATTAGGCGGCGTGGTACAGCCGGAAGACGCTACTAACAAAACCATTGTGTGGTCAATCGGTATGATTAATACCTGCGGGGCATATATAGTTGGAAACATTTTAAGAACGGCGAAGACTGGAACAGTAACAATAACCGCGACAGTGGTGAACGGCGCGGGTGCGGCAACTAACTATACCCGGAACTTTACTGTTAATTCTATTGTCGCTGTCGCTGATATTACCGGTATACCGTCATATAAATTAGTTAACAATGATTTGGAACTTAAAGGCGTTGTACAGCCAGAAGACGCTACCAGTAAAACCATTGTGTGGTCAATTGGTTCGGTTAACACCTGCGGGGCGGTTATTGAAACTGGTGTGTTAAAAACAAACACAGCAGGGACAGTGATAATAACCGCAACAGTGGCAAACGGCGCGGGCGCGTCCAACTACACCAAGAATTTTACAATCAATGTTGTGGAAGACAGCGATTATCCAGCTTTTATCGCGGTAACAAATATTTCGGGCGTACCTAAAACGGCAATAGCGGGAACCGATCTTGTTCTGAAAGGCGCAATAGACCCGTCTGACGCTACCAGCAAAACCATTGTATGGTCAATTGGTTCGGTTAATACCTGCGGGGCGGTTATTGAAACTGGTGTGTTAAAAATAAACACAGCAGGAACAGTGACAATAACCGCGACAGTGGTAAACGGCGCGGCGGAAAACACTGACTACACCCAGGACTTTACGATAACTGTTAACGGACATGTAACTATCTCTGTAAACTTTACAGGTTTTGCAGACGAAACAATTAACCTGGGTTCTGTTGGCGGCATCACTGCCGGCGGAAAAATAACAGTAACGGTAACCGGCAGTTATACTTCGTATACATGGTATACAGACGGCGTTAAGGCGGAGGGTATGACAACGAATCAATTTGTCATATATAACGCCGGATTAGACTACGGACAGCATACAGTTACGGCAATAGTAAAAAAGGGAAGTATTCCCTATTCTAAAGTTTTAAGTTTCACCAAGTAAAAGGAGAGGAACCATGAAGATTTTCAGCAAAGTATCAGCGGCAGTTGTGTTAAGCTTGCTGGTATTGTCAGGATGCGCAGATGTTTTTAACATGACGGAGCAAGATCAGCTTCCTAAAGAGGGGCTGGTTATTTCCATTAACGGCGGAGATAATGCCAGAACCATTATTCCGGCTACGCCAGCATTTGTGTCTTACGAATTAAATTTTGCAGGACCAAACGGCGCGATACATGATCCGGTTACATTTTCCGGAGCATCAAAGACCATCAGCGATCTTACTCCCGGTCTTTGGACAGTTACCGCAAGCGGTTACGTCAGCATAGGCGGCAACGCGCCCGCGGTCGCGGCTGTAGGGGCTGGCACTGTAAACATTATCCAGTCCAGTTTACAAACGCTTAACATTGAAATCAGCACGGGCATGAGCGGCGATAACGGAACATTCTCATACGATGTAAGTTTTCCGTCCTTTGTAGAAAGCGGCGAATTGTTAATTTACCTTTTTGGCGCTGATCCCGACCTTGTTCCAGTCGATCAAAAAATAGACCTAATGACAACACAATCGGGTTCTATCAGCCTGCCGCCCGGTTATTATCTTATGACCATAAATCTGGAAGGTGAAAAAGACGATGGTAGCGACGAGATATATAAGAGCTATGGTATGGCGGAGATTGTTCATATCTATTCAAATATAGAAACCAAAACGCCCGAATATACGTTTTATGAGAGTGATTTTGCCGAATATAACTCTTACGAAGACGTAGGAAGCGCTCTTGGTTTTGACTGGACTGTGGCACATGGTAAGAAATCTAAAATATTAGCTTCAATTACCACAGGCGGCGCGATTAATATGACTGGGACAATCAGCAAAGATTATGACTATGCCAACATTTCTGATGAGCCTTACTCTCAAACTTTAGAAGATGCGATGAAGACAGCGGCGCAGGTAAAAATTACCGTTAAAGGAGACGGCAATGACTACCGCGTAAGTTTGCAAACACTCGAGACTGCGAATGCTGATGTGGACTGGAATCACTTTGCTTATATTTTTACAGCGCCAACAACAGCGACTACAATTACCCTAAACATTGATGATTTTAAACAAGGGGATTGGGGTAGTAAGAAAACATATTTTGACATAAGACATGCAGACTCTATTCAGTTCTCACGTGAGGGCAACGGCGCGTTTAATTTAACAGTCTCGAAGATTGAGTTTGTCCCAAGCACAAAAATTTCTTTAGGCGACTTTAACGTAAACACTGATCCTACCGGTCAATACTATAATGATGATTGGAGAGGATGGGGTCTAAACCAGGTAATAAACACTGATAGTGTTAAAGGAAAGATAGCCGACGGTACTCTTAACTTGCTCATAATTGCTTTTGACGCCGCACAGGTTGAACAAAGAGGCGGACTGCCTGGAATGAATATAATCTTTAATTATGATGATGGTACAGGCGACTGGCATGAAGATCATGAATCATTTCCGTGGTATTGGAATTCAGTAACTAACTCAGGCGGTTGGATAACTTACAACGATCTGTTGAATTATAAAAACGCGGAATTTAAACAGGGGTTGATTTACCTTTACTACGACCTGACGGCGCATCCGGGTTACGACGACTTTATAACGATAGTGGATACTGCCGATTGGTCTGAGATAGACCTTTATGCCAACAAGGAATGGGACGCAACGTACAATCATCCTCTGCTTAGCGAATTCTATGTAAACGCATGGTTGTCTTCAGCGCCTTCTGATAAAAGCAGGGCGCGTATAAATGTAAGTTTCAAAGGTTTTGCAAACGAAACAATTAGTTTGGGCAGTATAGACAACCTTTCCGACAGCGTTTCCGAAAACAAAAGAATAGCCATAACAGTGAACGGAACCTACAGTTCGTATAAGTGGTTTATAGACGGGGTTGAGGTAGCAGACAACACGACGAATCAAATCATCATACCCAACGCGGGTTTAGACTACGGACAGCATACTGTTACGGCAGTCGTTGTAAAGAACGGCGTCCCTTATTCTAAAGTTTTGACTTTTATAAAGTAAAAAAATCTTTGCCCAATGTCAGACGCAAGTCACAGACTTAAGTCTGACATTGGGTAACTTTTCAAAAAAACACGCAAACGCGCCTGATTGCGGCACGAAAGCTCGTGAAAAGAGGATTAGCTGAACGGATATACAAAGTGTTAAGCAACATTGAGGCGGAATTTTTTGAGTAAAATATGGGAAAAATATACCTTATGATGTACTAAATTATATGGAGGATATTATGAAAAAGATTGTAATGGTTTTGTTTGTTTCATTTTTAACGGGAGTGGCTGTTTTCGCCCAACAGTTGCCGCTTAAAGACGTAATTAAGCAAACTGCAAGGGAACTGGAAGGAGCAATTCCGCAGAAAACGGTGATAGCGATAATTAACTTTAGTTCCCCCACAAGAGATTTTTCTGAACATGTTATAGAGGAATTAACTAATGAACTTTTAGAAACCGGCAGATTAACCCTTGTTGACCGCCGCAATCTTAACAGAATTAGAGAAGAATTAAATCTTTCATTGTCAGGCGATGTAAGCGATGAATCGGCGTTATCAATTGGAAAAATGCTAGGAGCGCGTTTTATTATTTCCGGCACATTAACCAAAATGGAAACTTATCACCGTTTTAGAACAAAAATTGTAAATGTGGAAACAGGGGTAATACAAAGGCAAATTACCTTTGACCTGCAAACTGACGCACAAGCGGCTTCCCTTTTGAACATTAAAAGACCAACGTCTAATGTGAGGGATAACTGGATTTCAGGCGAATTGACAGGCGGATATGAAATGCTTGGTGAAGGAGCAATGCTTGGTTTTGGCATACGGTATGAACGGATGTTAAATTCCCAAATAGCACTGGGGGCAAATGTACATCTGGGTATTCCTCTTAGCCCTTGGAGCGGAGTGATAGAATATGCCGATAAGTTCAACATGGACGCAGGTATTGGTTTTGGAATAGACGCATTTTTTCGTATTTATCCGTGGGCTAGAACATTCTTTGTCGGTATAGGCTTGGGTTATTATAAAAGCAGTAATGGTTTCTGGGGCGGATCATTGAATGATTACGCTCAAGTCTATAATATAGGGGGATTGGCAATTACTGGGGAAATAGGCTTTAAAATAGATGTAGGTAAAGAGGGTGGTTTTTATATTCAACCAGGTTTCTTGGGATCGTTTATAGTCGGAAGTCTTCAAGAAACAGTTTACGGCACACTTCCGGGTTATGTTAGTGACAAAAGAAATGGTACATTAGGAATGGACGGGTATTTTCGAGGTTATATCGGTGCAGGCTATGCGTTTTAAGAATATGGGGTATAACATTTGTTTTTAATGTGGGGTAAAGCACGTTAATTACCGGCGATGAGCGTCTGTTACCTTTGCGTTACCCAGCAAGGACAGAATACCCTTCAACTTAAAATCATATCCTATATTTGCGGTGATAGTACATGCCTGATACCGATTTCCCAGCAATATTCCATTTACTTCTCTGCCTTGCATTTCTCAAGGATTTATTCCCAGATTCACTCACAAAGGCGCGGAGAACTGCGCTTTGTTACATAATTGTGCGTTTCCCGCTATGCTTTTTTATTATTAGAGTTGTTCGGAAACTTCAGTTTCTGAACAACTTCATTTTATAATGAAAAACAATATGAAAGGGATACCAGTTAGCTAATCACCCTTGATACTCTGCGTCTCCGCGCCCTCTGCGTTAGAATGTCTGGTAATAAGTTACTGTAAACATTTAGCCACAGAGTACTAGGGTAACTTTTCTAAAGGCATCCTTTGCTTTTTTCATATTGCCGTTTACGTCCATTTAAACTACACTTAACAAATAATGAATGACACTGCAGATTCTTTTACCGCCATGGGCATAGAAGCGTCTTTGACAGAAAAATTAAAAGAACGCTCTATCATAAAACCCACTGTGGTTCAAAGTCTTGTTATTCCCCGCGTGCTTGCTGGGAAAGACACTGTTTTTCGCTCGGCGACAGGAACGGGAAAAACTTTTGCTTATCTTCTGCCATCGTTACAGCGCGTTGCCTCTGAAGGCGGCAGTCTGTTAATATGCGCCCCCACTCTTGAACTTTGTTCGCAGATAAAGGCGGAAGTAGACTTTTTAACGCAGAGCCTGCCCACCGAATGCCGTAATACGGCCCTGCTTATAGGTTCTGTTAAAATAGAAAAACAAATTGAAAATTTAAAAAGAACAAAACCCGTTGTCATTGTTGGAAATCCAGGCAGACTGCTTGTACTCGCTAAAATGAGAAAACTAAAATTAAACAATCTGCGTTTTTTGGTTTTAGATGAAGCCGACCGTCTTACTGCGCCTGAATGTCTTGATGAGACAAAAGAATTACTTGCCATTATAGAAAAGGAAACAAAACGTTCAGCAGAGCGCGAATCTGCTGACCCTGCGCAAAGCAGTCTATACGTTTCTGCATGTTCCGCTACGGTCGGGAAAAAAACAAGCGCGCAGTTGGGTTCGCTTTTTGAGTCCGCCGAAGTTGTCGAGTGCGCCGATCATGAAATTTTGCGCGAGCGAATTGAACACTGGGCGATATTCAGCGAAAAGCGGCGCAAGGCTCAAACACTGCGTTCCCTGCTGTCCGCGCTGAATGGTAAATCAAAAAAAGCGCGTATTAAAGCGCTTGTTTTTACAAGCAGAGGCGACGAGGCAGACTTGATTCTTTCGCGCCTGTTGTATCACCATGTTTCAGCCGCGGGGCTTTTCGGCAAAGTTAATAAAAAGCCGCAGACAGGTCAGGAACGCAAAGATGCGCTTGATTCTTTTCGCGAGGGCAGGGTAGGCGTGCTTGTTTCCACAGACCTCGCCGCCCGCGGTCTTGATATACCTGAGATTACCCATGTTATAGCGCTTGATGTTCCCGCCGACGGCGAAGTGTACATTCACCGTTGCGGCAGAACCGGGCGAGCGGGTAAAAAAGGCGTCATGGTTACCATCGGCGACGAGACGCAAATGCGCCTTCTTGCTTCGCTGGAGAAAAAATTAAAAATACGGGTAATGCCAAAGGAATTGTATCAGGGCAGAGTTTGCGTGCCGCAGATGGAGTGAAGAATTTTTTGTTGAACTTGTTCGGCAACCCGGAGTGTTCAAAAAGCAAGAATTTTTTACCATGAACCGCGTACCTTTGGTATACTCACAAACTTTTAGTTAATGTCTTATCATTATTCGCGTATAATGCGTTAATTTGTAATATATATTTCTTCTGTTCGTATTGGTTCGTGAGGTTTGTGGCAAAGAATCCTTTTCGGAGACATTCTGTGTCCCCTGGTTCAAGTTGGTTTGGCGAATAAGTCTTGCGGTTTTTCAGGCTAAAGCCTGCGAACGCGGACTTTAGTCCGAAAGTTCGACAAAACCGCATTTTTTATATGAAGTTGTTCAGAAACTGAAGTTTCCGAACAACTCTATTATTGTTTTGCTGTAAATATTTTTTCATATTTAATAAGTTATGCGACATGCACTTTAGATATAAAACATGGCAAATTTAGCGTAATCGCTCTTGGCAGAAAATGGCTTTACCGTTCACAGCCCAAAGTTATAAAAAATTATTTATTAGAACTTCTTGTGTAGTATCTTTATTTCTATTATTTGTATGGTAACTAGAATTTGTAAAGTCATTAATAATATTATAAACATTGTATTTATTAATAGTTATCCAATTTTTTAATAAATGGTTAGTTTTATCTTTATGTGTTAATACATTAGATAAAGCAAATTTGATATTATTTTTATTTAATTTATCTAAAAGATCAAGAAGTTTTTTTCTTGTTCAATATTCCAGCCATTAAAGCCTCGTCTTCCATCATTATATGTTCCAACTGTAATTAAATACGGCGGATCACAGTAAACAAAATCCTTAGCTGTTAATTCTGAAAAATTAATTTTGTCAAAATTTTCTTTCATAAAAACAATATTTTTTTGTTGTAATCTATTTATAAATGCTATTAAATTCTTTTTTATATTATCATTATAACGACTTCTATTTTTACCAAATGGGGTATTAAAATTATGATTTGAATTAAATCGTATCTGATGATTGAAAGAATAAAAAGATAAAATTAATAAATCCAAAGGATTTTTTAATTTGTTATATTGGTTCCTTAATTTATTATACCCTTCAGTATTAGTTAATGATAAATTAAATTTATTTATTATTTTATCAATATAAGATAATATATTATTTTCAGAAATTTCAAATAAAGATTTATGTATTTCCATCAGATATATTAAGTTGTCATTTAATATAATCTCTTCTGCATCTACATTTATACCTACATTTGCTCCTCCTGTAAATAAATCAACAAATATTCTAATATTATTAGGAAAGTGTGGTAGGATTTGTGGTAAGATTTTATATTTTCCTCCAATATAATTAAGTGGAGATTTAATTAAATTATTTAATAATTCAACTCCAAAATTCAAATAAATGTTTTATCGCATCCTTGAATATTTCCGGCACTTTAATACCAAGTATTAAATTACCATTACTTTCCAATACAAAACCAACTTCAATTTCTAATATTTCATTTTTTTTATTACTTCCGTATAAAACGACTGAACGAGTCATTGTATAATCGGGGTAGTATTTTTTAATATAGATATTTTCAAAAGCATCAAATAGAGAAAGTTGTTCAATACCTTTAAGTTTATTATCAAACATTTCGCCTTCAATGTTTATAATTTCTTTTCTGCCAAAATCTAATAAAGTAAGGTCTGGCAGATTTATTATTTTGCTTTTATCGCCTTTTTTATATTCATATCTATTAGTATATTTATCAATTGTTATAGGTTCACCAGATGAAGTAAAAAAGTAACCTCTTTCACAACCTGCATGATTTTCATAAATAGAATACCCATCAGTAAAATTCTCGACTAATATATGAATAAAAATTGTTCCTAATTTTTCTCCCATTTTTTCGTAATACTAATATTCTCTATGTTGTTTAGCTTTAGGGATAATCAGGCCATCTATTAAAATATTTATTTTATTTGCAATTAAAATAAATTTGTTTTTAGAACCTATATTTTCTTGCAATAAACCATGTTTGGTAATAACAATTTTTCCATTCCAACCAAGTTTTCGCAATGTTGCGGAAATAATACTTAAAGCCCCGATATTTGGATCGTGCGACAATCCACCAGATTTATATAATCTGCCTGATACAAATATTGTATCATTGTTTTTTGTTATATTTATAGGCACATTACCCGGAGGCGGTTTGCGCATTGAATTTTTAAATTCAATTAACTCTTCAATAGATAAGAACGGTTTGTTGTTTTCGTCTTCGATAATTTTCCCAATAATCTCAACATTTAATGTAAGAAGCATACGTGTTCCGAAAATATTTGTTTCCGTTTGTTCTTCTTTCTGTTCAATATGTAGATTATAAAGCATTATTTTGCAAGTATTAGGGTAAAAAATATCAAAATAGACAAATTTAGAACATCTTTGATAAACTCCTGTATTTCTGCTCTCACTATCGTCAGTTTTTGTTTCTTCAATAGCATAGATCGGAATGTCTGTCGAAGGACAAGGTTCTTTTTCTTGATAAAAAATTAAGTAATCTACAAAACTGGAATAACCGCTTATTATTTTAATTAGAATTTTATTGATGCGATTACATCGAAATCCAATAAGTTCATAAGTGAAAACAAACCTTCCATTATCTAGGATAGGTAAAATTCGCATATTATCTACAAACGCTCCAAATTTGTAATCTTTGGCAAATTTTAATATAATTTGCTTCAAAACATCAATTTTTGGACGCTCTTTTTAAAATCCAGAAATTTCTACTGTTTTCAACACTCATAATATTAATAATATAATAATATAAATAAACTGGCAATTGAGAGGTTGCCCCATTTATGGGGGTAACATTATCTCTTTTTTATGGTAAAATATTTAATTGTGAGTAAAAACTATATAAATCAAGTAATAAATAAAAATTGTGTAAATGGAATGGACTCCCTTATCGCACAAGGAATCATGGTAGATTTGATTGTAGCCGATCCTCCTTATGTAATTTCCCGTGATTCAAATTTTCATACAATGAAAGACCGAAAAAATGCAAGGACAGGCACGAAATTTGGCGAATGGGATAAAGAATTTGACAACAGCGCATGGATTATTAAATCTTTTGATATTCTAAAAGACGGAGGAGCGCTTATAGTATTTAATGATTTTAAAAAAGCTTCTGATATTATTAATATTTGTTATAACGCAGGATTTGAATATAAGGATGTAATAATATGGGAAAAGACAAATCCGATGCCTAGAAATAGAGACAGGCGTTATGTTCCATCTTTAGAATTAATGATTTGGTTTGTAAAAATACAAAAAGAAAAGTGGACTTTTAATAGACAAGGCAATACTTATCAAAGTCCGGTAATGAGATATGCTTCTGAAAGCGGGGGAGCGTTTAAGAGATACCATCCAACACAAAAACCTGTTAAACTTATTGAAGAAATTATAAAAATTCATAGTAATCCTGGTGAGTTGGTGCTTGATCCATTTATGGGTTCAGGTACAACTGCAATTTCGGCAATTAATACCGGGCGTAAATATATTGGTTTTGAATTAGAAAAAGGATATTATGATATTTTGACAAAGAGAATTAGCGAATATAATATAAAAATAAATCATAAAAAAACAAATAATGTTTCTCTTAATTTTTATAATGTCGAAGAAGAAATAGAAGAACATATAGGAATAGGACAACAATCTTTCCATTTTGCTATGTAATTTAAATATAGAATATACTGAACTTGTTCGACAACTGCGAACCTTCGGTTCGAGTTGGTTGTCTCATGTCAGCTACGCTGACCAGTCTTGCGGTTTTTCAGGCTATAAGCCTGCGAACGCGGACTTTAGTC
>JAITUY010000065.1 GCA_031286095.1 Treponema sp.
GGACTAAAGTCCGCGTTCGCAGGCTTATAGCCTGAAAAACCGCAAGACTGGTCAGCGTAGCTGACATGAGACAACCAACTCGAACCGAAGGTTCGCAGTTGTCGAACAAGTCCATTGATTATTTTGCCGCAGACTTTTCTATTTCCGCCTGGGCTACCGCGAGCATTGCTATAGGTACGGAGTACGGGGAACAGGAAACATAATTCAAGCCTGCATCCATGCAGAAACGCACATTGGCGGGATTCGCGCCATGTTCGCCGCACAAACCGCAAACAAGATCAGGACGGGTAATGCGTCCGCGGTCTGTCGCTATTGTAATCAGTTCCTTTACTCTTTTGTCCAGTGTACTGAACGGATTTCCGTCGATAAGGTCGAACAGGGTATAATCCGGCATAAAAGCGGTAAAATCGTCTCTTGAGATACCCAAAGTTGTCTGCGTAAGATCGTTTGTTCCAAAACTGAAGAAACGTCCGTATCTTGCGATTTCTCCTGCGCCAAGAGCCGCCGCCGGCAGTTCTATCATGGTTCCGATTTTATAATCCACCTCTTTTGCCTTTAAGTCTTTTCTTAACGATTCCTCAATATCAACAATACCCGGATAGTTTGAACCTTCAATTTTCTTGCCGTACGCGATTAGTTTTAATTCGGAAACATTCATGACAATGGGAACCATAATTTCCGGTCTGGCGTCAATTCTTTCGGAACGCAGTTTGTAAGCGGCTTTGAATATCGCCCTTACCTGCATAGCGTAAATTTCAGGATAAGAAACAGCAATACGGCAACCGCGATGCCCCAACATCGGGTTAAATTCATGCAGAGCCTCAATGCGCGCGGTAATTTCAGCTCTGGACAGCTTTGCCCTGCTTCCCTGGGAAGCATGGTTTATATAAGCCGTCAGCTCATCGTTGTTATGGGGCATAAATTCATGAAGAGGCGAGTCCAAGAGACGGATTGTTACTTCTTTTCCCGCCATCACTTTCATAATGCCGTAAAAATCTTCCCTTTGCATAACCTCAAGTTTGTCCAGGAATTTCTGGCGTTCTTTTGTGTCATCGGACAAGAGCATATCCCTGAAAACATTGATCCTGTCTTCTTTAAAGAACATGTGTTCGGTACGGCACAAACCTAAACCTTCCGCGCCAAAACTTAAAGCAAGAGCCGCGTCCCGCGGAGTGTCGGCATTACAGCGAACATGGAAATTTTTAACAAATTTCTTTGAAAGAGCGATAAATTCCAGCAAGCCGGATTCTTTCGGATTTGGCTCAATTAATTCCGTTACGCCTTCGTATACTGTTGATTCGCCGTAGAACGGAACATTTATGGTAATATAATCGCCTTCGGAAAAATTGAAATTTCCCAAACTGGCTTTATTACCCTTAATTTTTAATTCGGGTGAAACAAGCGACACTTTGCCGTACTGGCGGGCTACTACCGATGCATGGGCTGAATAACCGCCCTCGGCTGTTAATACGCCTGTACTTACCTCGATCGCTTTAACATCCTCTGCAAATGAAGAGCTAAGAACCAAAATAAAACGGTCGTCTTCCCCTTTATGCGCCGCTATTTTTTTTGCTTCCAGAAGCGCATCGGTGCTAAAGTAAACCTTGCCGATAGCCGCGCCGGGAGCGCCGGCAATACCGCCCTTCCACGATTTAAGCCCCTTCACGCTGGACATATTAATTACAGGGTGCAAAATTTCGTTAAGCCTTATGGGATCAATCGCTTTGATTACATAGGCTTCATCTACAATCTTGCGCTTTTGAAGATCAAGCAAAAGCTTAAGGTCCGCTTGAGTTGATTTTTGATCTACCAGTCTTTGCTCAATCAGCCAAAGTTTTTCATTTTCTACGGTAAAGCGGACGTAACGGATTTCCTTAAACTTGTCTTCTAATGTCGCCGCGATTTTTTCAAGCTGTTTAAGATGCAAAGCGTCTATTTTATTGATCTCGTGTCCTTCCGCGCCAATTTCGTTAAATTTGTTTTTGAAAAAATTACCCTGAAGTTTTCTTTCTCCGGTAACAACATTACGTGTGTAAAAACCGCCCGAGCAGGAATTTTTACCGTAATTGCCGTACACCATAGGTTGTATCATAATCGCCGTATCATTATCGTTTTGCTCGTCTATGCTTAACATTTTGGATATTTCACCAAGCGTAATAAGAAGCTGGCTTTCTGCATCGTCAAAGAAACCTTTTGGGAAATACTTACCGTACTCGTCCATGTATTCCTTCGCTGATTTTTTCTTTGGTTCAGGCGTCTTGTCTTCCTTGCCGTGCAGTTCATTCGACGGCCCCTTAATGCCAAGCAAGCGCTTGATGATCTTTATCTTTCCGGCAATTTCGTCCTTTTCTTTGGATTTACCTTCCAGTTCCTTGATACGCTCCTGAATCATCATCATGCCGCTGATCAGGAACAGAACCTCGCTGGCGGCAAAATCCGCGCCTACCCATTTTGCAAAACCGTCGATAGTGGGTTTTACAAGCCCAAAGTTATGCAGAGCCGGATAAGTTGTAATAGCGAGGTTAGAAGATATGACCACCTTTAAGAGCATTGGGTTCTGCGGATCGCCGTATTTTTTGGCAACCAGCTTTGAACATTTGTCTAAAAGATCGATAATATCTTTTTTTATTTTCTTAACATCAATTTCCGAAGCGATTTCGGTGTCAAGAATTATGCCCGGTAAAATGGGAAACGCCAATTCGGCAAATTCATTTGCCTGCCGCCCGCGGATACCAAGCAAATCCGCTTTGTCTTTAGACGAAATAGAAATGTTTTGGCTAAAAAAATGTATTCTTGAATCCATATATAATCCTTGTTAAAACAGTTTAAGCACGGTGTTTACCGGGCCGCGCAAAAACGCTTCAAATAAATGGCTGGCTCCCTGCGTTAGATAACGCTGTAGTTTTGCCACATCCTGAATATCATTACCGGCTACGGCAAATTCAATGGCGCTACCATGTTTTACCTTGCCCCACTTAAATAATGAGTTAATGTCCAATATTCTTTCTTTTTCATAATAAATATAAACCTGCAGATCGGGATGTTTTGCCTTATAACTTGCAATAATACGTTTCCACGCTTCCACATTCCCGTTATGGAAAAGCTCGTTTTGAACTATTACAGCGTACCGCGGCGTCATTTTTACAGGGCCTGACGGTTTTACCTGCGGAGCCGCCTGAACAACAGGCGCGGCGTGTTTGAGTTTTGTTTTTGACGCCGCTTTTATTTTTACAGGTTTGGCGGGCGGAGCCGCTTTTTTAGGCTTGGAAATTTTCTTGGCGGAATATTTTCCCCTTGCAAGCGCGGACGGAACAGTTACCTTCGCGCCTTCAAACACTTTAAGAGCAAGCGCCGCCGCTTTTTCGCAGTTTTCATTTGTTTCCTTTCCGTAAAAGCCGGCATATATCGCCAACAGCTCATGCCTGCTAAGTTCGCCAAAATCCGCCAACTCTTCGGGATTCTTGGGATTTGCTATTAAAAGTCCAAGCTCAGGATGGTGGTAAGCGGCGACAAGATCAACTCCACTCCACTTTGAAAATTCTTTCGCAATCAAAGAAAGATTTTTAACGGTTGCACAAAGGTTTGTAGAAGCGGTCTTGTACCCAAGTTTATCAACAAGCAACATTCTTAAAAGCAATCCTATTTTCGCGCTTGTAATTTCTTCATCATCTAATTTGAAAAGAATATCGCCAAGGTTGTTCGACCCGGCGCTGGAAGCAATTTCAATTGTATCTTTTATATATTTGACAGCAGTGTTAAAACCTTTTCTGGTTGAAAGCACTTCAAGATTAACATTATCCGCCATAAAAACTCCTTAATGAACACAAAACCCTCTAACCTCTTACAAAGTGATCAGATGGGTTAACTAACGTAAAAACGCCCCCGAATAAGGGGTTACCCTGATCCGGGGGCATTTTAGCACAATACAAATTACTTTACGTTATATCTCCGAAAGAGCTGAACCGCCGCGCGACGGTTTTTTCTTTGCCCTTGAATCTACAACGCCTTTCCTTTTTGGTGCGGCGGCTTTGGCGGCTACTCTGGGAGCGGCAATCGCTTTTGGTCTGGCCGCGGCAACTACAGTACCCTCTTCTTCTTCTTCAACAGGGGCGCTGAAAGACTGGTTAATGTCTTCGCGGACTGTTGATCTTCTTCTGCTGAACGAAGCAAACGCCGCGTCGGAGAAGCCCTTGGATACGCCGTGGAGGAACTCGTTAAGCACGTTTGCCATCGCGTCCAAAGTAACTTTCTTTCTTTTGATTGACGTAATGTCAACGTCAAGCAAGAGACCCGGCTGAAGATGATAGGGATTAATCATGTAGTCAAATCTGTAGTATTCTTTTTCTACCCATGCAAGCCTTTCTTCCATAACGCGCCTTTCGATGGGGTACAGGAAGTCCCACATTCTTTTCATTTTCTCGCGCATTCTGATAATTCTGGTGCGGACTCTGTCTTTTTCCCAGATATAGGTGCGGTTCGATTTTTCCACTTCGGTCTCGGCCGGTTTAACAAATGAAATTTCGTCCCATACTTTGGCGATATCTTCATAAAGAGGTTCGCCGTTCTTTTCTTTGATAAGCTTTCTGATTCTGTTCTTGTTCTTTCTTGCAAGATCGCTGAAATCGCTGATTCTGAAGAAGCTCTTGGAATCCTGGTAAATAACTTCCAGACAATCCCAAAGGTGCTGAACTTCGGTCTCAAAACTCTTCATCATTACATCGTATGCCTTGCGGTCTTCGATAAGCTGGGCGTTGTCAAAATAGCGAAGTTTGATTGAATAGCGTTCGTCCGGCAGATTGGAGGGGTCCGTATCTTCGTATTCGCGGATAATGACTTCCCTTCCGTTCTTGAGGTTTTCGATGTACTGATACCCCATCTTGGAGGTGTCCAAAATTGAGGTGATTGAGTTGATCGCCGTGTTGAAACCGCGGTTGCGGATGTTTTCCATATCTATGATCTTTTTGATGTTCTCGCGGATATTTAGGGCGTCAAAGGTTTCGGGATCAATTTCGGCGCGAAGATCGGTAAGTTTTTCCATAAGCGTTTTCGCCATGATTGAGTAGCGCTTGGATTTGGCTTCGTCAACGTTATCGTCGGTAAATTGTTCAACCTTGTTCAGCTTGGCGAAGATAATCTCGCCGTCCGAAAGTTCTTCAAGACCTTTGTCGATTCTCTCATCTTTGACCTGCTCAATAATTTTATCGATGCTGTCGATGATGTGTTTGGCAAGAAGGTCTTTTACAAGGAATTCTACAGTAACCTGATAATGGAAAATCGGGCTGATAAGCTCTGAGTCAAGAATGTTGACGGAAAGCTTAACATCGGAAACTGTTTTTGGTTTTATAACATTATCTTTGAAGGCGCACTTTACGATTGAGTAGGCGTTTTCACCGCGTACAAAAGCGCCGGTATCGGTCTTCTGACGGAGGATGCTGTTTGTATGGGTTTCAAGTTCGTTGACGCCGCGCTGAATATGTCCTTGCAAGTGACCGTACATATTAACGACAGATTTTTCAACTTCGCCGGTATTGAACTTGTCCGCGCCGCCTACGGCGTCGAGCAAGTCGGCAATTTCTTTCGGTGTGTACCGTGTCAGAACCTTTGTTTCTTCTTTGTCGATAAAGTTTCTGACTTTCTTTACCATTTCATCTTCGCTCGTTACCATGTAACGGTTGAACATGTTCTGGTAGTTCTGGTTAAAGTAATTGTACAGCTTTTCTTTTAAGCCGCCCATTACATCAAGACGTTCAAGAACATCTTTTGGTAATTTTGCCGTCAGATGGTGAATAACCTTATTGGTTTCTTCCTCCAATAACAAATTTACTTCCGCCTGCTGATCACGGTATTCCTGGGCTAAAGAATTGCGTGAACCGACGGCGCTCGGTTTTTCCGGATGAAATACATTCGGGCTTTTGGGTAGGTCAATTGCTCCCATAATTACTCTCCTTAAAAATTAGTTTTAAACTACAACTATAAATTATACAATATTTATTATATAAATGTAAACCCTTTTTTAAACTAAATATATAGCCTTTTTAAAGAAGGTATGATATAATCAGGGTATGAAGAATAAAGGATTTTATCAATTATTACTGGTTTTGGCGGGTTTTTGCTGTCTTCCGCAGGTATACGCGGACACCTTGCGCCCTTCTATCGATATAAACCTGATAATAGACGGGTCTTCCGGTCTTGCGGGTGTAAAAGAAGAAGTTTCGTCATGGGTTTTAAAACGTCTTGACCAGCTGATTATTGATGGGGACAGAGTTACCGTGTGGAGTTCGGGAACGCCGGCAAAAATTGTATACACGGGAAAAATAAACGGCAATACCGACAGAGACGCCGTAAAAAAAAGTATCCAGGACATTTCCGGCTCGGGAACTATTGCGGACTTTTCAGGAGCGTTAAAGGATGCCGCATCCCGTCCAAGTTCCGGTCTTTGTTACACTTTGTTAATCAGCGCTTCTCCTTCGGCGCTTTCATCTTTGCTTTCAGGTCCTCAAGCGGGGCTTATGCGTTATTCAAGAGTCGAGGAATTTTCGGGGTGGCGGGCAATCGTCGTTGGTCTGAATCTTGACGCAAAGGTTAAAAGGGCCGCCGCCAATTTCTTCGGCTCCTAAAACCAGAAAATGAAAAGAATATACATAGGCGTCGCTGTCTCTTGCATCCTGCTTATAACAGTTTTAGCCACGGGGTTATGGAAAAAGATTCTGTACCCGAAAGAGGAAGAAATAAACACCCGTATTGTCATGCCGCGCGAAGCCGCTTCTCTTCAAACAGCTGAGACAACACAAAAAACAGGAAGAGATGAAAATCTAAGTACAAAAGTACCGCTGGATAACAGAGAAGTTGTTATCGCTGTATTAAATCAGGAAAGCGAAGAAGGAGTTACGGAAGAACAGTTTGTAGTTTACCGTTATGTCCACGACGCCTCAAAGCCGTTATACATTACCTGCATTGGATATGACGAACACGGCAAAAAATACAAAAGACTGTGGGACGCTCCCACCGCCGCGACGCGCCCGGAAACAATATCATTGTTCACGCAGGATTTAATCGGGGACAGAAACAACTGCATCATCGTAACGGGAATGAACAACAAATACGAACACACAATGACTATTTTCAGACGAAGCTATCTTGCGTCAAGGGAACAGCCTTACAAAAAAATAGCGGAATTGCAGATTGACGGTTCCATAGTTATTCAGGAAACCTCACGTTCAACAGCGTACCAGCAGGGGATTACAAGCGGGCAAAGTTTTAATATTGCCGCTTACGGTCATGACAGCTCTTCGGCAAATATCATGGATCAACTGGAAACGCTTTATTCTTTTAATCCGGCGGCAAATCAATATGAAAGAACAAATGTTTCTAGAATACCCGGCATTCAAATAGAACAACGGCGGGTTAGGGAAATTTTAAGCGGCGCTCCAGGTGTCTTTGAAAACTTTACCCATGATCTTTGGTACTATGTAAGTCCGCAGGGTACAATAGACTCAAAGCAGTATATCTTTTTTGATCCCGTAAGCAGGGAAATTATTTTTTTTGGCGACGAGGCCCAGCAGGTGTTTCAATGGCAGAACTCCATGCCGACACGCTACGGACTTTATATAAAAAGCCAAAACATATCTATCGCTACGTTGCTAAGGTTTGTTGACATAGAGCTGGAATCTTTGGACAGCATAAAATTGAGAGTATTTGAAGACGTAAGAATGAAAATTATAGTAAGCACGTCGTGGGACGGAACCTATAGGCGCGCCGGAGCCGTGAAAACTGAAAAACCTAAGTCGTCGATAAAGCCGTCATTAAACGCGCTTTACGACTGTTCTTTGGGGAAACTGCGGTTTTACGATACGGGGGCGTACACAATCACGCCAGGAAATTCCGCGGAAAAGAACGGCAGGTATGTTTTTTTCAGGGTTGAGGAGAACGATCTTCTGGAGCTTCGTCCCGATAATAAGGAAGATTCCGCCCCGGAAGGCAGAATGGTTTATAAAGTTGAATCTATCGGCAATTCCGCGCTGATTCTGTCCAGAGTACGACTTGGCACTACAGGCGTCCAAAGCATAATGGAACCGCCAATCATGCTTACCCCAATGGAAATGTGATTTTTGGAAAAACTCTTGCGGGGCGCTGAGTTTCTTTTCGGGAAAATACCTCTCGCAGAGGCGCGGAGTTTACGTCCGGTATATTTTCCTTACATTGGAATATAATCGTAAAACTAATCTTTAAGATATACGATGATCCAACAAACAATAACTCTGCGCCTATGCAAGAGCTTCTTTGCGAAACCTATATAAATTCGAGTAGAGTTTAAACCCCTTGATCCAGCATGGCGCGGGCTACTTTCAGGAAGCCGGCTATGTTCGCTCCGATTACAAAGTTGCCGGGTTTTCCGTATTCTTTGGCGGCATCGTCTATGCTGTGGAAAATGCCTACCATAATGTTTTTCAGCTTGGCGTCCACTTCCTCGAATGACCATGAAAGACGGGCGCTGTTCTGGGACATTTCAAGTCCGGATGTAGCGACGCCTCCCGCGTTGGCGGCTTTGCCAGGAAAGAACGCTATGCCCTTGCTGAGCAGGTATTCAGTAGCGTCCAATGTAGTGGGCATATTCGCGCCCTCAGCGACAACTTTACATCCCGAGGCAGAAAGTTTTCTCGCGTCTTCAAGAAGAAGCTCGTTCTGTGTAGCGCAAGGCAGTGCAATGTCGCAGGCAATGTCCCATACCCTGCCGTTACTGACATCGGAGTAAACTGCATCCTTGTGGATTTCGGCGTATTTGGTAAGCCTTTCTCTTTTTACAAGTTTAATGTCTTTTATGGTATCAAGGTTAATGCCTTTTTTATGGCAGATACAACCGTTGCTGTCCGACATGCTGATGACTGTCGCTCCAAGGGACATGGCTTTTTGCGCCGCAAAGATCGCTACATTGCCGCTACCTGAAATGGCGACTTTCTTGCCCTTAAAACTGTCCCCGTTTTTATTAAGATATTCTTCTACTATGTATACCAGTCCGTATCCTGTGGCTTCGGTTCTGGCAAGACTTCCGCCCCAGCCGATCCCCTTCCCCGTAAGGACTCCTTCGAAGCGGTTTACAATCCGTTTGTACTGACCGTACATAAAACCTATTTCCCTTCCGCCTACGCCGATGTCCCCGGCGGGAACGTCAGTGTCTTGACCGATGTGGCGGTACAACTCCGTCATAAATGACTGGCAGAAACGCATTACTTCGTTATCGCTTTTTCCTTTGGGGTCAAAGTCCGAACCGCCCTTTCCGCCGCCCATCGGGAGACCGGTAAGGGAGTTTTTGAATATTTGTTCAAAACCCAGGAATTTTATAATGCTTAAAGTAACGGAAGGATGGAAACGCAAGCCGCCCTTGTACGGACCGATTGCGGAACTGAACTGCACGCGAAAACCGCGGTTCACCTGCACTTTGCCGGCGTCGTCTATCCATGGAACTCTGAACATGACTATTCTTTCAGGTTCAACCAGCCTTTCCAAAAGTCCGGCTTTTTCATAGGTGTTGTCTTTATCAACAATGATCCTAAGCGAATCTAAAACTTCTTTTGCCGCTTGTATAAACTCAGGCTGACCCGCATCTCTCTTTTCTATATTAGAGATAATATTGTCTATATAACTCATAATTCCTCCGTTAAATTTATGTCTATGTTATAGCTTTTATTAAGGTTTATGTCAACAATTTTTCTACAGCAGAAAGTTTAACCACCGTACAAAAGATTTCCAGCGCCTCGGCAAGCTCGCCAATAGGCGGACAGGTAGGCGCTATTCGGATATTTCTGTCATGCGGATCATTCCCATCCGGAAATGTCGCGCCCGCAGGGGTAAGGGCGACGCCAGCCTGCGCGCAAAGGGAAACGATTTTTTTTGCGCAACCTTCCGGCGCATCAAAACTGACAAAATACCCGCCTTCAGGCTCCGTCCATTCCGCAATGCCAAGCCCGCCTAATTCACGGTGTAGTGTGTCGCTGACCAATTTGAACCGAGGGCGCAGGATTGCCGCGTGTTTTTCCATGTGGGCCATTACGCCGCCGGCATTTTTAAAAAAGCGGACATGTCTAAGCTGGTTTATTTTATCAGGACCTATGGTCTGCGCTGTCAGCCTTTGTTTTATATACTCGCAATTGGATTTTGAAGAAGCCATGCATGCTACGGACGCGCCAGCAAAACTGACTTTTGAAAAAGACACGAACTCAAGCGGCATATTCGGGTTCCCCGCTTCCTCGCACAGGCGTATTATATTCGGTATTGTCTTATGCGTATCGCCAAGATAATGGAAAGCGTACGCGTTATCCCAGTAAATACGGAAATCATCGGCGGCGGGTTTAAGTTTTGCGAAACGTTTTACAGTCTCGTCCGAATAAACAATGCCTGTCGGGTTGGAATACTTGGGGACGCACCATATACCTTTTATCATGGGGTCGGACGAAACCGCTTTTTCAACGGCGTCCATGTCGGGGCCTCCGGCTCCCATAGCGATTGGGAGCATATCAATATGGAAATATTTACAGACGGTAAAATGCCTGTCATAGCCGGGAGATGGACAAAGGAATTTTACCTGTCCCTGCTGTTGCCAGGGGACGCCGTCCCTTACGCCGTGGGACATGTTAACGGCGACATTGTCAAACATAAGGGCAAGCGAAGAATTGCCGCCAACTATAACTTCGTCCGGGGTTAGTTCCAGAAGGTCGGCGAATATTTTTTTCATTTCTGGTATGCCGTCTACTCCGCCGTAGTTACGGCAGTCTGTCCCGTTGTCCGCAGTATAGTCGCTTGCGGAAAGGCATGTCATCATTTCGTTGCAAAGAGACAATTGTTCGTTAGAGGGAACCCCCCGCGTCATGTTGAGTTTTTTGCCTTTTTCTTTGTGTTTTAAAAATGCCGCGTCAAGTTCTTTTTTTAGGACGGATAATTCGCTGGCGCTCATTTGGTTGTATGGTTTCATAATCTTCCTTTTGGCTCACGCAGGAGCGAAAATTTCTTTGTTTACTAATTCGTGTATTATTTCATCAGATGTTTGCCGCGCAACAAACGTTTTGGATGTATTATATTCAGCCGAAAAATCGTTTGCTACTATGATCTTAAAACCTTTTCCAGCAGTTATGCCCCGAACAGAGGGGTTCAATTTAGGCGTCGCTTTGGTCAGTAATTCATCAAGCGCAGACGCTTCTTCTGTCAGAACAGCCATATATTTCTCCTAATCCTGATTCCGCAACATATGGTAAGTCTTACGACACCGCATGGCATGAAAAACATGAACAGTATGTTCATCAACCAGAGATTATACATAAGAGTTGTTCGGAAACTTCAGTTTCTGAACAACTTAATATAAAAAACGCGGTTTTGTCGAACTTTCGGACTAAAGTCCGCGTTCGCAGGCTTATAGCCTGAAAAACCGCAAGACTTGTGAAACAACCAACCGGGTTGTCGAACAAGTCCAATGAA
>JAITUY010000108.1 GCA_031286095.1 Treponema sp.
ATCGTTGTTGTATTTCCCGTCAAATATGCACAGGTCGAGTTTCTTGTCGATTAACCTGTTTAATGTATGTTCGTATGTACCGGGCAGTATCTGTTCTGACAAATTTACCGTTAAAAAGAGGCCTTGTCCTTTTTCCGTTCTTTTATAGTGTGCCATAATTTCTTATTTTACCATGTTTTTCTTCTTTTGTCTATTTTTCTTTCTGTTATGTGTCATTCCATCTGCATTTGGGGCTTTTTCTGCAACCTCGTTATGTGCCGTTTAAAATGCTTTTATAACTATTTTATTTATTATTATAATTAAAATTTAATAATGCATTAGATTGTAACTTCCTTGGTTTATCTTCCTTTCCAATCCAAATATCAATAATCACATATGTTAGTCCTATTGCAAATAATGTTGGAAAACTATAATATAAAAAGGTATTTTCTCTAAATGCCTCTTTGAATGGAGAGAAAAATGACATTGTTATTCCTGTAGCAAAACCCAAAATTGGACCCCATAATGTATATATTTCATTAAAACTTTCATTTGATGTTTTATAAATACCATACGCTATTCCGTATCCTATTATCTCACCCGCAAGTCCAAGCGTAAGCGCCCCATTTACTGTTCCCCACCAATTGTCTTGATAATTATTTCTGTAAATTCCCTCTCTAATTCCAACATTTAGCCCAACAGTACTTAACAAAGCAATGAAAGGCAATACAGACGATTTAATTTTTTCAGATGTTGTACTATAACTACTTTCCTCAAAATACGTAAAACCACTAAAAAGGTTTAAATTTATATTTTCCTGAGAGAAAATAATATAAGGTATAAAAATAGAATAGAATAGAATTTTCTTCATAAATACTCTTACAAAAATATAAATTATCATCTGATCTTTGTCAATAATAAAAATATATTATTATATCTTCATTTCAAATGGCACATAACTACTTTTGTCCATAATATGCGTTCTTTCCATGTTTGCGTTCCCAGTGCTTTCTGATGATGTGTTCAGGCAGTGGTTTTGCATGAGAGTCAAGCGTTACGGTGAACAGCGCCATTTTACAGATTTCTTCCAGAATAACGCCGTGATAAACCGATTTGTCAGCGCTCTCTCCCCATGTGAAAGGTCCGTGTCCGGCCGTAAGAACCATCGTTATTTGCGCAGGGTCTAAATCGCCCTTCTTAAAAGTTTCTACAATAAGGTTACCCGTCTCGAGTTCGTAGTCGTTTTTTACCGCTGAAGGACTAATGAATTCCGTGCAAGGTATTTCCATCGCGCAGTGGTCGGCGTGGGTAGTGCCAAAAACGGGAACTGCTTTTCCAGTCTGCGCCCACGCGACAGCGTAAGGCGAATGGGTATGGGTAACGCCGCGTACGCCAAATTCGCGGTATAAGACCTGATGAGTCTTTGTATCAGATGAGGGTTTTAATTTTCCATCAACGATTTTTCCATCAAGATCGACTAACACCATCAATTTGGGTTTTAATTCATCATAAGAAACGCCTGACGGTTTTATAGCGAATACCCCTTTATCAGGATCAAAAGCGGAAGCGTTGCCCCATGTGTAAATGGCAAGATTGCGCCGCTTTATTTCCATGTTCGCTTCAAATGCTTCTTCACGCAGTGATTTATATATATTCATAAATTCCTCCCAATAACTCACGCAAAAGCTAAAAAACGCAAAGTGAAAAATAAAAAATTATTGTATCAACCCTGTTTGTACCCACACCACTATTAGCCCTTTTACTAATATTCATTACTGGACTTGTTCGACAACCCGGTCGGTTGTCTTACAAGTCCTGCATTTTTTCGGGCTAAAGCAAGCTTTAGCCCTGCAAAAATACTTTTTTATTGGTAGTTGTTCGTAAAACTGAAGTTTCCGAACAACTCTACTCTTTCCCTTGAACTCTCCGCGTTCTCTGTGTAAAAAAATACTAGCGGCTCCAATATGCGTCATTGCGGCGCAGTTCATCCTGTAAGTATGCCGGTTTTGTGTCACGGTCGATAAGCACAAATTCAATGCCGCTCATCTCCGCCCAATCACGAAAATGCTCCGCAGTCAGCGCGGTACTGTACACCGAATGATGAGCGCCACCGCAAATTATCCATGCTTCGGCGGCGTCGCTTAAATTCGGATACGGTTTCCAAAGCGCGCGTGCGACAGGCAGTTTCGGCATGGAGTTTTCAATTTTGACAGTTTCAATTTCATTGACAATCATTCTGAAGCGGTTGCCAAGATCAATGAGCGTGGCAAGAACGGCGGAACCCGGAGCGGCGTCAAATACCATACGCGCAGGATCAGCCTTACCGCCGATTCCCAGCGGGTGAACTTCTATGCGCGGTTTTCCGTCTGCAATCGAAGGGCAAACCTCAAGCATATGCGCTCCAAGCGCGGCTTCTTTGCCCGGCTCAAAGTGATAGGTGTAATCTTCCATAAAAGAAACGCCGCCTTTCAGTCCGCTTGCCATTACTTTGGCGGCTCGCGTCAGCATAGACTGTTTCCAGTCCCCTTCCGCGCCGAAGCCGTAGCCCTGCTCCATAAGCCTCTGGCAGGCAAGTCCGGGCAGTTGGGGCAAACCGTGTAAATCCTGAAAAGTTGTCGTGAACGCCCCGGCGTGTTCATCTTCAAGCATTCCTTTCAGAGCGATTTCTATTTTCGCCTGTTCAAGCATTGCGGTTCTCGCCTTGCCGTCCTGTTTAAGTTCCGGCGCAAGTTCGTATAACGCGGCGTATTCTTCCGCCAGTTTAACCGCTTGAGAATCGCCGACTTTCGCATAACGCGCCGCCAAATCGCCGATACCCCAAGTATTCACCTGCCAGCCGAGTTGTATTTGCGCTGAAACCTTGTCGCCTTCGGTAACGGCAACTTCCCGCATATTATCTCCAAGCCGCAGAACGGTCGAGTCCATGCCGTCTTTTCTCGCGGCGGCAGAGCGCATCCACACGTCCATTCTGCGGCGCAATTCCTTGTCCTGCCAAAAACCGGCGATTACTTTGCGCGGAAGACGCATTCGGGCATGGATATAACCATGTTCGCGGTCGCCGTGCGCGGACTGGTTCAGATTCATAAAGTCCATGTCTATCAAAGACCAGGGAATGTCGCGGTTGAATTGTGTATGCAGATGCAAAAGCGGTTTGCGGTTAACGGAAAGCCCCTGTATCCACATCTTTGAAGGTGAAAACGTATGCATCCATGTGATGATACCCGCGCAGTTGTTTGACGCATTCGCCGACTCAAAAAGACCGCGTATCGCGTTAGGCGTTATCGCTGTAGGTTTTAACACCACCGTACCGGAAAGCAGAGCGTCATTGTTGAATCCATCCGTCATAATTTTTGCATTACCGGCAACTTGTTTAAGCGTTTCGTCACCGTAAAGGTCCTGGCTTCCCGTAATAAACCAGTATTCGTATTTCTTCAGATTCATAATCACCCTCTCTTTAAATTTTCAACGGCGGCTCTTTCAATTTTGAGTCCCGCAGTATAATGTTCCATAAATTTTCTAAAACTTTCAACGTCTTCTGGATCGGGGGCAATCTTAGCGCCCGTCTTTCCGGCAAAAACTTTTTCCGCTAAAAATTTTTCCAGCGTTCCGCGCATCTCGCCGCACTGCCGGGTAAAACCAGCAAGCAGGGCAATGCCCCACGCGCCGCCTTCTCCCGCAGACTCCATTACCGAAACAGGCGCGTTAAAAACCGCCGCCATAAAACGCTGTCCTACTCCTTTTGTTTTGAACAAGCCGCCATGACCCAGCAGACTGTCTATGCGCGTCTTCTCTTTTTCAACAAGAATGTCTATGCCATACTTCAAAGTCCCCATACTCGAAAAAAGAAGTGTGCGCATAAAATTTGCTAAATTGAAATTGCTGTCCGGCAGGCGCGCGAACAGCGGACGTCCTTCATCAATTCCGGTAATAGGTTCGCCGGAATAATAATTAAAGGAAAGAAGCCCGCCGCAATCCTTGTCAGCTTCCAGAGCCTTGAAATACAGCGCGTCATAAAGCGCCGCTTTATCAATTTTTTTGCCGCTTGCCGCGTTGCTTATGTCTAACAGTTCTCTGAACAACTTTACCCATGCGTCAATATCGGAAGTACAGTTATTACAGTGAACCATAGCAACCGGCTTTCCTGCGGGAGTGGTAACAATATCAATTTCGGGATATACCTTTGACAGTTCTTTTTCCATAACAATCATGGCAAAAATGGAAGTACCCGCCGAAACATTGCCGGTGCGCTCCGCCACGCTGTTAGTCGCAACCATGCCCGTACCCGCGTCCCCTTCCGGCGGACAAAGCGGGATGCCTTCCTTCAAACAGCCTGAAGGATCAAGCAGTTTCGCTCCCTGCGCCGTAAGCGTTCCGGCATTTTCACCGGCGTTTAAAACCGAAGGAAGAATATTGGCAATTTTCCAGCCGTAATTTGCGGCAAGAGCGTCAAACTGTTTTAACATTGCGGCATTGTAATTTTTGCCGTCTACCGGAAACATTCCCGAAGCATCGCCAATGCCGAGCGTTTTTTCTCCGGTTAATTTCCAATGCACAAAACCCGCTAGCGTGGTAATAAAATCAATATCTTTTACATGAGACTCCCCGTTCAACATCGCCTGATACAAATGAGCGATGCTCCAGCGCTGGGGTATATTGAATTTAAATTTTTCGGTAAGCAAAGCGGCGGCTTTTTCGGTTGTCGTATTGCGCCAGGTGCGAAAGGGAACAAGCTGATTGCCGTTTTTGTCAAACGCCAGATACCCGTGCATCATGGCGGAAACACCGATAGCGCCGACCGATGAAAGGGTCAAGCCGTAACGGGTTTTTACGTCAAGCGACAATTTGGAAAAACAATCCTGTATTCCCGTCCACACATCGTTAAGATGATATGTCCAAACACCGTCTTCAAGCCTGTTTTCCCAGTCATGACTACCCGACGCTATAGGCTCATAATCTTCGCCTATCAACACCGCCTTTATCCGCGTGGAACCAAGTTCAATTCCAAGCGCTGTTTTGTTTTCTATGATTGCCTGTTTTGTTTCCATTGTACTTACTTGCATTTTCTCCCTAATCAGAAAATCAGCGTTAACGTAAACGCATATTTATTATAACATAGCGGTTAAAGGCTGTCAATTTTTTCATTCGTACATCTGAGCCACATATATTTTTTAATTAATTTTTTTGATACATTATTCGCTTTTGGGTGGTATATATATCTTACGGATTACGTTTTATCATTCAACCTTAAACTTCGAGACTTCACCGAAAAGGGTGTCAATGCTGTCTTTGTTAGTCGCGCTTATCGTTTCCACCTGACTAACCGCGAAATTAATTTGTCCTGCGCCGCCCGCCATTTCATTCATGTCGTTTGATATTTCAACGGTCGCCTTTTCCAGATTTCTGCTTTCCTGAATAACTTCTTTACTGCCCTTAAGCATTTCAATTGAGCCGTGTTTTACCATTTGCGTCAATTCATTCAACCTGCCCACCGCTTCAAGTATTTGTTTGCTACCCTGCCCCTGTTCTTCCATCGCATTGTAGATATGGGTTTCCTGTTCCGAAACGGCGCGTACGCGATCGTCAACAGCCTGAAATTTCTCTAGCGCCGTGTTGGTCGAACCTGTAATCATGTCAATCGAGGCTTTGATTTTCTTTAAAACGTCGGAAATGGTTTTTGACTGCAGAGCGGAGCTTTCCGCCAGTTTGCGTATCTCTCCGGCAACCACAACGAAACCTTTTCCCGCTTCTCCGGCGTGAGCGGCTTCGATTGCGGCATTCATCGAAAGAAGGTTTGTTTGACTTGATATATTTTCCATTACCAAGTTGATTTCCAAAAGCCCTTCAGATTCCCGCGCAATTTCCTGAATGTCCTGTGTAACTTTTTGCAGGCTGTTTCTGCCAACATCAGAAAACTTAATCAATTCCTGCACGCTCTCCGCATTGCGTCCTAATGTTCGCGTAACGCTTTCGATATTGGCAAGCATTTCTTCGATTGCCGAAGAAGACTGCGCCACGCTTTCAGTCTGCGCTTCCACATTTTTACTGAGTTTGTTTATGTTAATTGTTACTTGTTCCATTATAGAACTGGTACGGGAAACTGAAGAGGACTGGCTGATCGCTTTTTGTTTAACGCTTTCGATATTGGCGGTAATCTGATGAACCGCCCCTGCGGTCTTTTGCATATTTGAAGCCAAACTGTCGCCTATACCGCGCAAGCTTACCGTTTCTCCCTTAATGACGACAATAAGACTGCGTATCTTGTCCAGTGTCATATTGAAATAACCCGCCAGTTCTCCGATCTCGTCATCTTTAGCTGTTTTTATTTTTCCGGTTAGGTCTCCTTCTCCTGTTGCGATTTCTTTCAGCATGACTGTAATTCTGCTTATTGGCGAGAAAATCTGCCGTATGAAAAACAAAATCAGCATAAGACCGAGCAGGACGGAAATTACGCCGATAATTTCCTGCCGTCTCCTGTTAGTTATAATGATGTCATGAAGATATTCACCGTCAAAATCGCAGGCGGCTGTTCCCACTATCTCTCCGGCGGAATTCTTAATCGGAGTGTAAATAGAAATTATCCAGCCCCATTCTTCCTGATACACCAAATTACCGCTCTCGGTTTTTCCTGAAACCAGCATCCTCCTGAACGCGTCGTCATAAACATTTGTGTCTTCTTCGTCTCCGATGTTAGAAAAATTTTCAACATCATCCGGCTCCACGCTTCCGTCGATGACAAATTGCCAAATATCTCCATTTGACTGCGCCATAGTGTACAAATACAGGCAGTCTAAATCTTTTTTTAATTGCCGCAGTTTAATTCTTGTTTCTTCATAAAAGGGATCGTTTGAGTCCCGTGATTTTGCCAGCGCCTCAAAAGAATCCCCGTCAATAAAAGAAGCCGCTTTTTCAACTATTAAGATTCCCTGTTTTGCATAGGTCAGAGATACTGCTTTTGACAGTTGTCTTATTCCCAATACGGACGTTATACCGATCATGACGATAACGAAAATAGAAAAAATCGCCACAAACCGTAATTTAAGGGAATGTAGTAATCTCATTTTTATATTATAAAAAGCGGTAAGCGGTTTTGTTATTACATTTTTCACTTGTTAGGTTGCATTTTTTAATTATTTGCACCGCCTTTTATGCTATAAATGGGATTACCCCCCTGTATCAGCGAATAAAGAACTCGCGGCAAGATGCGGCGTGCCCAGCCTTCCAATCAACAGCCTTGCTTTGAAAGGCGGCGCGCCGGTTTTCCGTTCTCCGGTGTCCATACTGATTCTGTCCGAAGATTTCCATTAAAAAAACTAAACGAATTATCGAACAAGTCCATTATTTACATTTTTATCATTTTAGGACAAAATTAGAGTTGTTTAAAAACTTCCTTATAAAATTGCATTTTTGTAAGGCTTTAGCCTGAAAAAATACAAGACTTATTCAATAACCAACGGGGTTATTTAACAAGTCTATTGGATTAAAGAGGGTATATATGTTGTCAAATAAATTTCGCGTTAACGGAGGGTTAAGTGAAACAGCGGACGCTTTTGACCCTCAACTGCCTGTGGGCGGCATATTCGGCAATGACAAGCCAATTCCTGCCGGAATAGAACTGCTTGACGGCGGTAAAGCGATTCTCAGATTCAACGCTCCGGCGGCAAAATCTGTGGTTGTTCACAGAGGCGTATCAAACGGACCCGTTACGGAATTGCAAAAACAGCCGGACGGAGTTTGGACTGCCATTATGGACAGTGGCGGAGAGAAGTATACAACTTTATTCTATGAAGTAGACGGCGTGTATGTTCTCAATCCGATGTCGCCTATCGGGTGGAGCCACGCGCACCCTATCAATATTATTGATTTTCCGCAGGACGGTATTGATTTCTATCTGTTACGTGACGTTCCGCATGGCGCTGTGGCTAGGGACTATTACTATTCCAAAACGTGCGGTTGTTTTAAAAGTTGTCTGGTGTACACTCCGCCAGGGTACAACAAGGGAAAAGGCGAAAACCTGCCCGCGCTTTACCTTCAACACGGTTACGGTGAAAACGAAACAAGCTGGGTACACCTTGGCAAGGTCAACTTGATAATGGACAACTTGCTCGCCGAAGGTAAAGCGGAGCCTTGTATTATCGTTATGAACAACGGCATGGTTCAGACTGAACAGGAAAACGGCAGTCGTTCATGGGATGCCTTGTCTATAGAACGTCTGTTACTGGACGATTGTATTCCTTACATTGAAAGCAATTACCGTACCGCGTCTGACAAATGGCAAAGAGCTATGGCGGGACTTTCAATGGGTTCTATGCAAACCAGCGTCGTAACGCTAAGCAACCCGCAGATGTTCGGGTATGCCGGAATCTTCAGCGGTTTTTTGGGAAAACTCGCCGGCTTGGGTAATGCCGAAAACAGCCACTTTACAGCATTTGACAACAAACCGAAACTTTTTGAATCTTATAAACTTTTCTTCCGCTGTATAGGCGACAGCGATCAGTATATCGGACAGTTTAATTCTGAAACCGCCATGCTAAAGGAAAAAGGGCTTTCGCCTGAACAATGGAAAGCATACAAAGAAGTAATTTATTCCGGCGGTCACGACTGGAATGTCTGGCGTCCATGCGTGCGGGATTTCCTTTCGCTTGTGTTTAAGTAATAAATTTGTTTAACTTATGCTCGAGTTAGCTTAAACAAATCTTGCGTTTATTCCAAAGTAAAGGAAGCCAAAGAAGCAAAGCCCGATCCCTTGTAAATAAAATAGAGCGCGTGTATTCCGTCTGGAAGGCTTATATCCGACGAATATTCCACCCAAATATTGCTGTAGTCAATTTTTATGCACGCTAAAGATTCGCCGTCCCAGCTTGTTTTAACATGAAAAGCGCCGTTGTTATAACCGCGAGTCTTTATCTTAATCCTTTTTACTCCCTTGCAGTCAAAATACTTAAATCCAATGCCGTAATTATCCGCAATATTTGCCGCATAGCCCGATTCTTCATCGCCGTCCCGCCCATCCTGGGTAATTTTCGGCAAGTTTTTATTGTGAAAAGGCCATTGCCTGTTTAACTGCTGAGTATCTTCCACAGAAAATATATTACACGCAATATACGCGGGGAATTCACCTCTGCCTTCAAACGGTCTGCCGTTAGGTCCGCAGGAAGTCATTTCCACCTGCGGAATAGAACCGTCCGCCTTTATTTCCAACGGCTCAAGACAACCCTGACGGCTAAACTCATTTCCGTTGGTATGTCTATGGTAAAAAATATACCATTTATTTTTTATTTCGATGATGCTTCCGTGATTGTTGCCTCCGCAGTTCATCGGTTTTTCCGCAGGCTTATAAGCGCCGATATGCACATCGGCATTGCTGATGATAACGCCACCATAAACATAGTCTTTGATTGGGTTTTTGCTTGTCGCATAACAAAGCTCATTCGATGCGATAGATGAATATATAAAATAATATGTATCGCCGCGTTTTCTTATGGACGGAGCTTCAAAAAATTCATACCCTTCAAAACTTGTATTCTTGCTGTTGTGTACGCCGGGAACAACAAGAACCGGCCCCTCAAGCACGGTAAGCATATCTTTTCCCAGCACTACTGCGGTAGCGCCCGGTCTTGTTTTGTTTTCACGTCCGCAAAAACCAGTAAAAAGATATGTCTTATCGCCCTCTGTTAAAACGCCGGGATCAAATTGAGGCTGGTCGCCTTCCCGTCTGCCAAGCAAAGTTCCGTCCGAATATCGCACGTAACCATGGAATTTAAATTTTCCGGCGGGAGAATTACAAACCGCCACTGATACGACATCAACCTTGTCGAGTACATAAAACAAATAGTACCGCCCGTCCGGTCCGCGCGTTACATCAGGCGCGTAAAGACACATACTCCCGTCTTTATTAAACGGGTCATTGGTTTTAGGGTATATTACTCCCTCATAACGCCAGTCGCTTAAATCATTTTCGGGCGCAGACCAGCACACATAATCGTTAGGGCAATAAACATGACCATTAAATTTATCATGCGAGCCGTAAATATATACTCTGCCGTTGAACAGATACGGCTCTCCGTCTGGAATATATTCCCATGAAGGCAGATACGGGTTAACCCCCTGTTTTTTCATACACACACCCTTTTTTCCGGAAAATCACACAAAGACACATCGAACCTTCTGCGCCTTTGTGTGAGGTCTTTCGTATCAAGTTACTTTACCGTTCCAATCACGCTGTAGTAGGCGTCTTTCGCTTTTCCTTTTTCGTCAAACAAAAGCGGCAATGCGGCAGACCGCCAGCTTTTATCGTCAGTAACGCCCCAAAATGATACGCGCTCAATGATGTCGCTGAATTCAAGATATACCTTGAAGTATTGCTCATACAGTTCCGCCTGCTTTTTAAGCCCGTTAGTCCTTTTATCCCCAGTGATTGATCCTTGTTTGCCAGGTCCATGACCATAGGGATCAAATTCCCCATAACTTACTATTAAAACATCAAGCTCGCTGACGGATATCCTTACACCTAACGGCTTAAACAGGTTTAATGTAGCTTTTATCGCGCTTGCCGACACACCCGTATTGTGATGTTCCTGCATTCCAATACCTTCAATAAGGAGTCGTGTTTCATTTGGATACTCCGTTTTATATTTCTGATTCACATCTCTCACCATGTTGTAGATCATTGTCGCTTTACCAACCTGATCGGTATTGTAATCGTTGTAGTACAATATTGCGTCAGGGTCAGCTATACGGGCGGCGAGAAAACCTTCGTAAACAAAATCCGATCCTAAAGCCTTAAACCATGGATTACCTTCGCGCATAGATTTTTTCCAGTCTGCAGTTGCGCTTACCCCGTCAGGAAACGCCTCATTAAGCACGTCCCATGAATAGATTTTTCCCTTAAAGTGAGTTACTACACCGGTAATATAGTCTTTCATATCTACAAGCGCGGTTGACGATGTAATATTTTGTTGCCATGTGGGAATTTGACTGTGCCAAAGAAGAGTGTGTCCTACAACTTTAAAGCCGGACGCTATAGCGGCATCTACCATATTATCCGCAGTGTTCCAATTGTAAGAGCCTTTTGTGCTAGAAAGTTGATTGGGTTTCATGTTGTTTTCCGCGGTAAGCACATTGTAATGACGGGTAAGCGCTTCAGTAGTTACCTTTGATGAAGATACGTCAGAGGGATTAAAAATATTGCCAATCATCTGGAATTTACCGGCAAAATCATCTTTCAGTGGAGACAGTGAGGAAATATCATCACCGCCGGTTTTGGCAGACTCTTCCTTGCAACCGAAAAGCGTAAAAGCAATTAACAGTAATAAGACTATGTGTTTAATTTTCATAATTTTTCTCCTTCAATATTGTCATGCGGCTAAAATATCCGCTTTGCAAAATTATACAATCCGTTTTTCCACACGTCAAAGCCGTGATAACCGTCGGGAATTGTGTAATATGTGGTTGTTATTCCGTTATCTTCAAGTTGCTTATTGTAAGATTTAGAAGTTTCCAACGCCGTAGTGTCTTTTGTACCACAGCACCCTAAAATAAAAGTTTTATCTTTAAAATCATCGGGAAGCGTCATTTTATCGGGTGTAAGCTCAGTTGGCAAGCCGGGAGAAGCGGAAAAAGCGCCGACATAGCCAAACAACTCAGGCATGGTAACCATTATATGAATAGATTCCATACCGCCCATTGACAAGCCGGCAACGGCGCATTTATCCCGATCATCTGATACGGAATAATTAGTTTTAATAAAAGGCATAAGGTTATTCTTTAAATCGTTTTTAAAATTGTGAAAAGCCGCGATAACATTCGGCGCGAATTGATCGGGTGGAAGACCATCCGGATTCATCGCCCGTATGTTCGGCATTACCGCTATCATGGGTTTGGCTGAGCCGGAGTTAATTAGGTTGCTTAGTATTTCATTTGGATTGCCGCCTTCTTTCCACTCGTTATGAGTTCCGCCAATTCCATGCAGTAAATACAATACCGGATACGTTATACTCGGATCATATCCCGGAGGCGTATAAACCCAGCATTTTCGATTTGCACCCGTTGTACTAGAAAAATAAGTTTTCTCTTCCAGTGTTCCATAAGACGCTCCGTCTTTTTTTTGGTCAAATCCGGAAGGCGTATCATAAGGACCAAGTTCTTTTTCTGAAGGTTCTTTTTCACATGCGGTAAACATACAAATGCACACAATTGCAATCATGCCTGCCAAAATTGGCAGGTAATTAATAAAGCTAGATTTTTTCATAATCTTTCTCCCTACAATCATAAATTTGCGTTAACGTACACGCATGCTTTATTGTAGCACAGCAATTTTGTGTTGTCAACTTTTTTTTCACGTTTTTTATGCAAGCCGTTTCAAGAATAGGTATTTTCTTTTATATACACATCAAGCGGTATTTCCAACTTGGGTTCCACTGCCTGTTCCAGCGCGACTGAACGGAACAGTGTTAATACGGCTTCCCTTCCCTGTTCCCCTGGCCGCTGTGAAATGATAGCGTTGATACTCCCCTGAAGAAGCATTTGCCTGTTGGAAGGAATAAGATCGTAACCTACCAGCAGAAACGGTTCTTTCTTTTTTAGCTGTTTTACCGCCTCCGCCGCGCGATGAGCCATACTGTTCGTTATGAACAGACCGGACAAATGACGCTCCTCGTCAAGAAACCTCGCTATTTCTTCCACAGAAATATCGCTACTGTTATCTGAATATTCGCGGACTATAACAGGAAAATTGTTTTCTTTTGCATAACTCAAAAAACCTTCCCTTCTGCGGGTAATGTTATAGTCATCGCCGTGCGCGTCCAGTACCGCCGCAGGCGCGGACACAGTTCCCGCAAAAAGATGGAAAAGCCGTCCAGCAAGATACCCTCCTCTGAAAGAGTCCTGCCCTATGACACATAATGGCAATGTTCCCGGCATATCGGAATCGGCAAAAACAAGCGGTATTTTTTCCGCGAACATTCTTTCGACAAAAGACCGTGTGCGTTTCTGCATGATGGGGGCAAATAACAATCCGTCATATTTTCCGGCGCTTACCGCGCAAGAAGCTTTTTCAAAAGATTTTGGATTATAGCGGTCATATTCAATTATTTCGGTTTCAACGCCTAAAGGTTTAATCTCACCCGCCGCCCGTTCAATGCCGGTTATAATCTGCCCCCAGTAACCGGCATCCTGATCTCTCTGCGGAACAAGCGCGCAAAAACGATAGGGGCGGTTACGTTTGAGACTCCGCGCAATGGGATTGGGAGTAAATTGATATTTTTCGATTATTGCCTCAATTTTGGCTCTGGTTTCAGCCGAGACCCGCCCCCGCTTGTGAAGCACCCTGTCAACAGTCCCTATAGAGACACCGGCAAGGGCGGCAATTTCATGTACAGTCATACTTAATTGTAATGGAATTAATTTATGTGTCCAAGAGACAGTTCAACTACCAAGAATCCCGCCGTCTTCGCGGCAATACCATCTCTCATATGGCAGTTTACGATATTCTGCCTCGGTCAAAAAAAGCGGCTGAGCGCCGTTAGACGCAAAAGCCGCCCCATCGTAAATCGATAAGTTAAGTAGCGTGCGAAACAATGCCGCTTAACGCGATAGCTACGGTCGTCTGACATTAGGCTTCCTATGGAAACCCGTGGTCAGACGGCGTATACCAGTACTCTGTAACAGGTAAATGTTCACAATAATTTATTACCAAAAATCCTCACGCAGAGGGCGCGGAGATCGCGGAGACGCAGAGGATCAAAGGTGATTAGCTAACTTGTATCCCTTTCATATTGTTTTTCATTATAAAATAGAGTTGTTCGGAAACTTCAGTTTCTGAACAACTTCATATAAAAAATGCGGTTTTGTCGAACTTTCGGACTAAAGTCCGCGTTCGCAGGCTTATAGCCTGAAAAACCGTAAGACTTGT